>NZ_JBSFGB010000044.1:0-70445 GCF_053596375.1 Streptomyces sp. NPDC001709
CGCGCAGCGTGGAGTCGTACCCGTGGTCGCTGTTCCAGAGCTTGGTGGTGACGAAGATGTCCTCGCGGGGCACGCCGGAGGCGGCGATGGCCTTGCCGGTTCCCTCTTCGTTGCCGTAGATCGCCGCTGTGTCGATGCTGCGGTACCCGGCCTCCAGTGCCGTGGCGACGGCCCGCTCGGCCTCGTCGTCCGGCACCTGCCAGACGCCGAAGCCCAGCTGGGGCATCTCGACGCCGTTGTTCAGGATGATCGGGGGGACCTTGCTGCTCACGGGCTTCTTGATCCTTCGGTTGCGGACAGGTGGTACTCCCATCGTCAACGATCACACGCCGCGACGCATTCCTGACCGCGCGATCCGTCTCGACTGACCGGTCAGTCGGTCAACGGGGCGGAGATTGGCCGGAAACGCATCCGGCGTTTTCGGTCCGGACCATTGACCGGAGCCCGTCGTCCCGCGACTCTGTATCGCGCCGCCGGACGTATCGATGAACCTGGTGCATGCATGTGAACCGGCTGGAGGTCACGGGCGTGCGCGCTCGCCGACCGCCGCCCGCCCGAGCCGCCCCCGGCCGCATGACCGCGGCGGTACCGGAACTCGACGGCCGCGCCGCCTGGCCGGCCGCCGAGTTCACCGCGCGGCTGCGCGCGGTCACCGCGACGCGCTACCACGACCGGCACCCCTTCAACCAGCGGATGCACCCGGCGAGTTGACCCCCGCCGAACTGCGCCGCTGCATCGCCGCCCGCTTCCACTACCCCGGACAGCCCTCCTGTCCGGACATCGGAGGCGTCGTGGACGGGGCCCACAAGATCTTCCGCATCGACATCGGCTGAACCATGCGGAGGTGGCGCGGCGTCAGGTCCGGTAGAGGGCCTCGACCTCGGTGTCGTACGCCTTCTCGATCGCCTTGCGCTTCAGCTTCAACGACGGTGTCAGCAGGCCGTGTTCCTCCGTGAACGGCTGCGCCAGTATGCGGAAGGTGCGGATCGACTCGGCCTGGGAGACGAGGGTGTTGGCGGCGACCACCGCCCGCCGCACCTCCGTCTCCAGGTCCGGGTCGCGTACCAGCTGGGCCGGGGTCAACCGCGGCTTTCCGCGCATCTGCAGCCAGTGCTCGACGGCCTCCTGGTCGAGGGTGACCAGGGCGGCGATGTAGGGCCGGTCGTTGCCGACGACGATGCACTGGTTGACCAGCGGATGTTCGCGGACCCGTTCCTCCAGCACACCGGGGGAGACGCTCTTGCCGCCGGAGGTCACCAGGATCTCCTTCTTGCGGCCGGTGATGGTCAGATAGCCGTCCTCGTCGAGGGAGCCGAGGTCGCCGGTGGCCAGCCAGCCGTCGTGCAGGGTCTCGTCGGTGGCCTTCGGGTTGTTGAGATAGCCCTGGAAGACGTTGCCGCCGTGCAGCCAGATCTCCCCGTCGTCGGCGATGTGCACGGTCACACCCGGGATGGCCTGGCCGACGGTGCCGTAGCGGGTGCGCTCGGGCGGGTTGGCGGTCGCCGCCGCCGTCGACTCGGTCAGGCCGTAGCCCTCGTAGATCTGCACGCCCGCGCCCGCGAAGAACAGCCCCAGCCGGCGGTCCATCGCCGAACCGCCGGACATCGCATTCCGTATACGGCCGCCCATGGCCGCGCGGATCTTGGCGTACACGACCTTGTCGAAGAACTGGTGCTGCATGCGCAGCCCCGCCGACGGGCCGGGCCCGGTGCCCCACGCCTTGGCCTCCACGGCCTCCGCGTACTTCACCGCGATGTCGACCGCCTTCTCGAACGGCCCGGACCGGCCCTCCTTCTCCGCCTTCCGGCGGGCCGCGTTGAACACCTTCTCGAAGATGTACGGCACCGCGAGGATGAACGTCGGCCTGAACGCGGCCAGATCGGGCAGCAGGGCGGCGGCGTGCAGCTGCGGCTGGTGCCCGAAGCGGACCCGACCGCGGATCGCGGCGACCTCCACCATCCGCCCGAAGACATGCGCGAGCGGCAGGAACAGCAGCGTGGAGGCCTCGTCGCCCTTCTTGGAGTGGAACACCGGCTCCCAGCGCTGGATGACGGTGTCCGCCTCGAGCATGAAGTTGCCGTGCGAGATGACGCAGCCCTTGGGGCGGCCGGTGGTGCCCGAGGTGTAGATGATCGTGGCGACCGACTCGGGGGTGACCGCCTGCCGGTGCCGGTGCACCAGCTCGTCGTCCAGGTGCGCCCCGGCGTCGTACAGCTCCTGCACACAGCCCGAGTCCAGCTGCCACAGCTGGCGCAGCTGCGGAAGGCGGTCGATGACGGTGGCGATGGTCATCGCGTGGTCCTCGTGCTCCACGATCGCCGCGGCGACCTCGGCGTCGTAGAGCATCCAGAAGCACTGCTCGGCCGAGGAGGTGGGGTAGACGGGCACCACCTGGGCGCCGATCGTCCACAGCGCGAAGTCGAACAGGGTCCACTCGTAGCGGGTGCGGGACATGATCGCGACGCGGTCGCCGAAGCGGATGCCGCGCGCCAGCAGGCCCTTGGCGAGGGCCAGGACCTCGTCGCGGAACTCGGCGGCGGTCACGTCCCGCCACTGCCCGGAGCTGTCCTTGCGGCCGAGGGCGACGTGCGTGGGGTCCGTATGGGCATGCTCGAAGACCACGTCGGCCAGACCGCCCACCGGCGGCGCCGTCGTGAGCGGCGGGTTGGTGAACTCGCGCAAACCTCGCTCCCCGATCCTCGCTGCTTGGTCACGCCCGTGATGCTCGGCACAGCGCGGTGAAAGCTACCCCACCCCGTCACGCTGCGGGAGGGGGTTGGAAACCTAGCAAACCTCACGTTTCCCCCGGGCGGCGACCGGAAAATGCCCGCACATGGGGAAGGGCCGGACACAATACTGACGGGTCAGTAAGTTTCGGTGCCGTAATCTCCACCGAATCTGTACGCGCTGATTACGGCGTATATAGCCCCGATAGCCGCATATCAGGCGCGACCCGTGCCGGAAGACATGCACGGCGAGGGCGGCCCCCGAGCACCTCCCGGGACCGCCCTCGCCGCAGCGCACAGGGTCAGCGGTGCGCCGGCACCGCCTTCTCCGGCTCCGCGCCGGACACCTTCTGCGGAGTGCGCCGGCCCGTCCGCACGAGCAGCAGCACCAGCGCGCCCGCGACCACGCCCGCAAGCCCCGCCACCACCAGCGCACCGTTCAGGCCCGAGGCGAACGCGGCGCGCAGGGTGTGCTCCGGGAAGCCGCCGCGCAGCGTGGCCGCTTGGCCGCCGGCCAGCGCATGGGCCGCGCCGCTCGGCAGCGTGCCGGTCATCCGGGAGGTCAGCACGGTGCCGAAGACGGCCACACCGAGCGCGTACCCGAGCTGGCGGACCGTGTTCACCGCGCCGCCCGCCATCCCGGCCCGCTCCGGCGGCACCGCGGCCAGCGCGGCCCCGGCCACGGTCGGCGCGACGAACCCGGTGCCGACGCCGACCAGCACGAACCCGGGCACCAGCGCCGTCCAGTCCGAGCCCGCGTCCAGTACCGCCTGGCACAGCGTGCCCGAGGCGATCAGCAGCAGCCCGCCACCGACCGTCAGCCAGGCCGGCACCCCGTGCAGCAGCCGCCCCACCAGCACCGCGACCAGCATCGACATCACCGTCATCGGCAGCAGCGTCAGCCCGCCGCGCACCGGCGACATCCCGAGCAGCGTCTGCATCCATATCGACAGATACGCGGTCCCGCCGAACGCCACCCCGTTGAAGGCGAACGCGCCCAGCATCACCCCGACGAACGCCGGCCGGCGCAGCAACGACAGATCCAGCAGCGGATGCGCGACCCGCCGCTCCACCCGCACGAACACCAGCAGCGCGAGCGCCGCCACCGCGAACGACGTCAGCGTCGCGGCCGCCGTCCAGCCGTCCTCGCCGGCGCGCACCACCGCGTACGTCGCCCCGCCCGCGAACACCGCGAAGGCCGCCGTACCGGCCCAGTCGACGCCCATCCCGCGCGGCCCCCGCGACTCGGGCACCGCCCGCAGGGTCAGCCACACCGCCGCCACGCTCACCGGCAGGTTCACGAAGAAGATCCACCGCCAGCCCGGACCCTCGGCGATCAGCCCGCCGAGCACCGGCCCGACCGCCGCGGCCCCACCGCTGACCGCACCCCACACGCCGAGCGCCGCCGACCGCTGCCGGCCCTGGTAGACCGAGCCCAGCAGCGGCAGCGTCGTCGCGAACATCGCCGCACCGCCGATGCCCTGCAGCGCCCGCGCCGCCACCAGCGTCCCCGGCCCCGAGGCCAGCCCGCACAGCAGACTGGCGGCCGCGAACAGCACCACGCCCGCCACATGCACCCGGCGCCGCCCCAGGATGTCGGCGGCGGCGCCCACACCCAGCAGCAGCGCCGCCAGCGCGAGCGCGTACCCGTCGACCACCCACTGCAGATCACCCAGTGACGCGTGCAGCGACGCAGCCATGTCCGGCAGCGCCACCACCACGATCGTCACGTCCAGCAGCAACATGAACGTGCCCAGGCACACGGCCGTGAGCGTCCCCCAGCTGCGCATGTCCTCCCACTCCCCGCAGATCCGTACGACGGCATTCGATCGCTCCGTACGATGGCCCTGTCACGGCCGATCAGAAGCCTGCACGGCGTACGGCCGGTGGAATTCGACAGGAGGGCACATGCTGGAGATGGAATCCGACACGTTCGACCGGCTCGACCTGCAGCTGCTGTCCGCACTGGAAGTCGATGCCCGGGCTCCCTTCAGCCGGATCGCCTCCGTGCTCGGCGTCTCCGACCAGACCATCGCGCGCCGCTACCGGCGCCTGTGCGCGCGAGGAGGCCTGCGGATCGTCGCCATGCGGGACGCCCACCGGCTCGGCCAGGACCAGTGGATGCTGCGGATCCGCTGTACACCGGACAGTGCACCGGCCATCGCCGAGGCCCTCGCCCGGCGCCCCGACACCTACTGGATCGGGCTCGCCTCGGGCGGCACCGAGGTGCTCTGCCTGACCCGGCCGCGCACCCCGGGCGACCACGACGAGCTGCTGCTCGGCAAGCTGCCGCGCACACCGAGCGTGGTCGAGATCCGCGCCCACCAGCTCCTGCACCGGTTCTACGGCGGTGCGGAAGGCTGGATCGCCAAGCTCGCCCTGCTCACCGCCGAGCAGCGGGCCGCGCTGCGCCCCGCCGCCGCACCCGGCACCGGCCCGGCCCGCATCGAGCCCGAGGACGAACCCCTGCTGGCCGTCCTGGAGCGCGACGGCCGGGCCGCCTACCCCGAGCTCGTGCGGGCGACGGGCCGCTCGGAGTCCTCGGTCAAGCGCCGGCTGGCCGCGCTGCGCGCCTCCGGGGCGGTGTACATCGACGTCGAGTACCAGTCGGAGATCCTCGGCCGTCCCGTCGTCGCCGCGCTGTGGATCACCGTCGCACCGGCCGCCCTGCACTCCGCCGGTGAGGCCCTGGCCGCGCACGAGGAGACCGCCTGGGTCTCCGCGACGGCCGGACCGTCCAACCTCGTCGTCACCGCACTGGCCCGCAGTACCGCCGGCCTCTACGCCTACCTCAGCGGCCCCCTCGGGCAGTTGCGGGGGGTGCAGCACGTGGAGACCACCCCGTTCCTGCGCCGGGTCAAGCAGCTGACGTACCCGATGCCCCGCTGACGGCCTCAGCCGCTGCGCTGCCGCAGCCGTTCCCCGCCCGCCAGGATCGCCGCCGCCAGCGCGTTCGCGGCCTCCTCCGCGGCGCCCCGGCGGCGGCCGTGGACCAGCACGAAGTCGACCCTGCCCAGGTCGGGCAGGCCCGAGCGGTCCGGCAGCCGGAACAGACCCGGCGGGATCAGACGCCGGGAGTGGGCCATCACGCCGAGCCCGGCGCGCGCCGCCGCGATCAGCCCGTTGAGGCTGCCGCTGGTACACACGATCCGCCAGTCGCGGCCCTCGCGCTCCAGCGCCCGCAGCGCACGGTCCCGGGTGATGCCGGGCGGGGGGTACACGATCAGCGGGACGGGCCGGTCCGCCTCCAGGCGCAGCCGCTCGGCGCCGATCCACACCAGGTCGTCACGCCAGACCAGTTCGCCCCGGGGATCCTCCGGGCGCCGCTTGGCCAGCACCAGGTCCAGCTTCCCGGCGGCCAGCTGCTCGTGCAGGGTGCCGGACAGCTCCACCGTCAGCTCCAGGTCGACCTCGGGATGGTCGTGGCGGAAGCCTTCCAGGATCTCCGGCAGCCGGGTGAGCACGAAGTCCTCCGACGCCCCGAACCGGAGCCGGCCGCGCACCCGGGTGCCGGTGAAGAACGCCGTCGCCTGCTCGTGGACCCGCAGGATCCGCCGGGCGAAGCCCAGCATCGCCTCGCCGTCCTCGGTCAGCTCCACCGCATGGGTGTCCCGGATGAACAGCTGCCGCCCGGTCGCGTCCTCCAGCCGGCGCACATGCTGGCTGACCGTGGACTGACGCAGCCCGAGCCGGTGCGCGGCCTGCGTGAAGCTGAGCGTCTGGGCCACGGCGAGGAAGGTGCGCAGGTGTGCCGGGTCGTACACGCCCGACAGCCTACCCCGCTATCGCGAAACGTGATGACAGTCAGAGCCGTATAAGGGATTCCCGATCGGTGCCCCGCGGAGGACGATGGAAGGGGGTCTTGCACGGATGGGGTCCTGCACGGATGGGGTCCTGAACGAATGGAACGGAGCACTGTGGAACGCCTGCGTCGGCCGAGCTGGTTGCCGATCGACCCCTACATCGTCCTGCTGCTCGGGACCGTGGGTCTCGCCGCGCTCCTGCCGGCCCGGGGCACCGCCTCCGACGTGGCCTCGGGTGCGTCGACAGCCGCGATCGCCTTCCTGTTCTTCCTGTACGGCGCCCGGCTCTCCACCCGGGAGGCGCTGGACGGGCTGCGCCACTGGCGGCTCCATGTGACCGTGCTGGCCTGCACGTTCGTCCTCTTCCCGGTGTTCGGCCTCGCGGCGCGCTCGCTGGTGCCGGTGCTGCTGACCCAGCCGCTTTACCAGGGGCTGCTGTTCCTGACGCTGGTGCCGTCCACGATCCAGTCGTCCATCGCGTTCACCTCGATCGCCCGGGGGAACGTACCCGCCGCGATCTGCGCGGGCTCCTTCTCCTCCCTCGTCGGCATCGTCCTCACCCCGCTGCTGGCGGCCGGGCTGCTCGGCAACAGCGGCGGGGGGTTCTCCGCCGACTCACTGCTCAAGATCGTGCTCCAACTGCTGGTGCCGTTCCTCGCCGGGCAGGTGCTGCGGCGCTGGATCGGCTCCTTCGTCGCCCGGCACAGGAAGGTCCTCGGGCTCGTCGACCGCGGCTCGATCCTGCTGGTCGTCTACACCGCCTTCAGCGAGGGCATGACCCGGGGCATCTGGCACCAGGTCAGCCCCGTACGGCTCGGCGCGCTGCTCCTCGTCGAGGCCGTCCTGCTCGCCGTGATGCTCCTGCTGAGCTGGTACGGCGGCAAGGCGCTCGGCTTCGGCCGGGAGGACCGGATCGCCATCCAGTTCGCCGGCTCGAAGAAGTCCCTCGCCTCCGGGCTGCCCATGGCCGGCGTCCTGTTCGGTGCCCACGCCTCGCTCGCCGTGCTGCCGCTGATGCTGTTCCACCAGATGCAGCTGATGGTGTGCGCGGTCATCGCCAGGCGCCGGGCCCGGGACCCGGAGGAGGTCCCGGGCGCCGTCGGCGCGTCAGCCGCTCACGTGGTCCAGGGGAAGCCACAGGACCGTGTCCTTCGGTGACCTGAGCGCCTTCGGGTCCGACAGCTCCTCGTCGGTGAGCGCCCGGTCCCAGACGTGCACCTCGTCGATGGCTCCGGTGAAGAAGGCGCGGCCGTCCATGCGCTGAGCGATGTGTACGCCGAAGGGGGAGTTGCGGCTGACCGAACCCGGTATGTCGGCGACGGAAGACTGCATACCGTCGACGAACAACGACAGCCGGCCGTCGCCTCGGCGCAGCACGAGGTGATGCCACTGGCCGTCGTTGTATGCGATATCCGTACGAACGTATGCGGTCTGCGGTGCGACCGCCCCGTCCCGCACCGTGATCAGCCCCTGTATACGGTGGTTCGCCGGCTCGCCGCGCACCCACACCTGCGGCTGACTGGTGCCGCTCCCGCCCATCCACAGCAGCGGCTGCTCCCCGGACGTCGCCGTGTACCGGAACCACAGGGACGCCGTGAAGTCCTCGGAGCCCAGCGGCAGCCCGCTGCGGTACGGCAGGCGTACGGCGTCGTCGGTGCCGTCGAACCGCAGGGCACCGCCGAAGACCCCGTCCGTCTCCTCCGCGCCGCCGAGCACCGCGGCCGGGCGGGCGTGCGGGGCGAGGTCGGCGGTGACCGGGTCGGGGCCGCGGCGCGGGGCGAGCCAGTCCTGCGTGAAGCGGGCGAAGCGGATCTCGTCGCGGGCGTCCACCGCACCGCCCTCGTAGATCAGGCCCACCGCGTCGGCGTCGGCGCGCACCAGGTCGGAGTAGCCCGACCAGTCCGTGGTGACGACCGTGCCGCGGTCCACGCTGTCCCAGGTGCGGCCGCCGTCGTAGGAGGAGCGGATCATCATCGTGCGCCGCCGGTCGGGGTCGGCGGGGCAGGCGAGCAGCAGGCGGTCGCCGAGGCGCAGCAGCGAACCCTCAACCTGCGGGGAGTACAGGTCGGGCAGGTCGTGGAAGGGGGCGGTGAAGCTGCCCCCGCCGTCGCGGCTGACGGCCTGGGTGCGGTGGCCCAGGTCGGTGCCGTCCTGCTCCCGGCCGCTGACCAGGAGGGAGCCGTCGCCGCGCTCGGCGAGGGTCAGTTCGGACGGCTTCTGCCGGAAGGTGCCGTCGTCGGCGATGGGCCAGGTGTCCGTGGCGCCGATCCGCCAGTGGCCGCCGTGGTCGTCGCTCACGATCAGCGCCGCGTGGTTGGCGGTGACCCGGCTGCCGTCCCAGGTCTCGGTGTTGACCCCGAAGACCAGCCGGCCCGCGTACCTGCCCCGGGTGAGCTGGACGCCGTGCACCGGCCCGGTCGCGTACCAGGAGTTCCAGTCGGCGGGCAGGATCTCCGGGCTCAGATCGCGGGGCGCGGACCAGGTCGCGCCGTCGTCGTCGCTGTACTGGAGGTGCGGGGTGCGGTCGCAGGGGATCGAGCAGCTGGCGCTGTCGGTACGGCCGGTGTTGTACGTCTGAGCCAGCCAGACCCGGCCCGTCTCGCGGTCCACGATCGGCGCCGGGTTGCCGTGGGTGTCACCGGCGCCCTCGTCGACCACCTGCAACGGGCCCCAGGTGCGGCCGCCGTCGGTGGAGCGCTTGAGCACGATGTCGATGTCGGCGGCGTCCCCGCAGTTGAGGACCCGGCCCTCGGCGAACGCCAGCAGTGTGCCGTCGGTCGTCCGCACGATCGCCGGTATGCGGAAGCAGGCGTAGCCGGGATCCTGGGAGGCCTTGAACAGCACCTGCTGCTCGAACTCGGGGGAGCTCGCGGTGGGTTGGGCATGTGCCGGGTGGGGGATGGCGAGCGGCACCAGGAGCAGTGCCGCCGAGGCGAGGGCGGTGGCGAGTACGGCTCTGAGACGGGCGCGAAGACCTGACGGCATGGTGCGACCTTGCCCTTCGTCGGCCGGGCAACTGGACATCCGGACATCCCATGTCCAACGTGCGCCCCATCGACGGTAGTTGGGGCCCGTCCGCCCCACAAGAAGCGTGCAGCACACAGCGCGCGCGAAGGGGCTACGGGCGCAGCGCGACCTTGCCCAGGTTGGCACGCCGCTCGATCACCTCGTGCGCCTTCGCCGCGTCCTGCAGTGCGAACTCGGCGTGCACGGCGGGCTTCAGGGCGCCCTCGGCGAACAGCCGCCACAGCTCCCGGCGCCACTGCTCGTACAGGTCGGGCCGGCCGCGGGCGATCAGGGCCATCTGGAACCCGATCACCGACTTGGCACCCACCAGCAGGTCGTACGCCTGAACGGTGCCGCCGCCCGAGCTGTAGGAGACGAGACGGCCGTGCGGGGCCAGGGCGGCGAGGGCGGGGGCGAGCAGGTCACCGCCGACGGCATCCAGTACACAGTCGACCGGATCTCCCCAGCTGTCGTCGCCATACTGAATACAGTCGTCCGCGCCGAGCGAGCCGACGAACTCCGCCTTGCCCGGATCGGACACGGCCCCCACCACCCGCCCCGCACCCCGCGCTCGCGCCAGCTGGACGGCCAGGTGGCCGACCCCGCTCGCCGCCGCGGTGACCAGCACCGCCTCGCCCGGCACCGGCCGGGCCGCCTCCAATGCCCCGAACGCCACCAGGCCGCTACGCACCAGCGCGACCGCGTCCACGGCGTCGGCGCCGTCCGGGATCGGGGAGGCCATGGCCTCGTGCAGCAGGGCGAAGTCGGCGTACCCGTGCCCGAAGCAGAGCCCGGTCACCCGCTCGCCCGGCCGGAAGCGGGTCACACCCTCGCCGGTCGCCACCACCTCGCCGGCGATCTCCCCGCCGAGCGCGATCGGCTCGGCGGCCTCGGTGACCTTGCGGACCACGGGCAGGGTGACCCCGACCGCCGCGCAGCGCACCAGCAGCTCGCCGGGGCCGGGCTCGGGGACGGGTGCTTCCTCCAGGAACAGGGGGCCGCCTGCGGATTCGTACCGGACGCGACGCATCGCATACACCTCCACGGCCGGGCATACCCCGGCAGATCGATCGTTGGGAGTACCCATGAATTCGTTGGGAGCCCCAACGATAGCGGTAATCCGTTGGGAGGTCCAACGTTTTCACGGATGGCCGGATAGGCTGCCGGCATGGCCGAAGCACCCCTGCCCGCGATCCGCTCCCTGCCCAGCTGGCTCCTCGGTCGCGCCGCCGCCCACGGTCGTGCCCTGGTCGCCGACGCGCTCGCGGCCGAGGGCCTGAAGATGTGGCACCACGTGGTCCTCTCCGCCGTCCGCGACCTCCAGCCCGTCGCCCAGGCCGACCTCGGCCGCGGCGTGGGCCTCGACCCCAAGGACCTGGTCGGCGTCCTCAACGACCTGCAGTCCGCCGGCCATGTCGTCCGCACCCCCGACCCCCGGGACCGGCGCAAAAACGCCGTCACCCTCACCGACGGCGGCGCCCGCCTCCTCGCGCGCTGCGAGAAGGCGGCCCGCGAGGCCAACGACGAGCTGCTCGCCCCACTGTCGGCCGCCGAACGCGAGCAGTTCATGGGCCTGTTGATCCGGATTTCCGGCACGGACGGCTGACGGCGGCTAACGTTCCGTCATGACCGCAGCTCCCGTGCTCGATCCGCAGCGCACCGCCCTGGTCCTCATCGACCTGATGGAACGCATCGTCGCGCTGCCCCTCGAACCCCGCAAAGGCACCGAAGTACTCACCGCCGCCGAGGAGTTGGCGCACGCCTTCCGCACCGCCCGGGCACCCGTCGTCCTCGTCCGGGTCGAACGCCCCTCGGTCGCCGAACAGCCGCCCGGCAGCTCACTCGTGCCCGGCCTCGCCAAGGACGGCGACCTGGAAGTGGTCAAGCGGACCATCGGCGCCTTCCAGGACACCGGCCTGGACGGGCTGCTGCGCGAACGCGGCGTCACCACCCTCGTGTTCGGCGGCATCGCCACCAACCTCGGTGTCGAGTCCACCGCCCGCGCCGCCGCCGACCTCGGCTACGACCTCGTCTTCTGCGAGGACGCCATGGCCGCCTTCACCGCCGCCGAGCACCAGGCGTCCGTCCGGCTCGACTTCCCCCGGCTCGGCACGGTCGTGGCCGCCGCCGACGTACGCCTCGCGCCCGCCTGATCCCTCACACCAGCGTCCCGCCCCCGCCTCCGTCCACGGCCACCACCGAACCGGTGCTGCAACCCCCCACGCATCAGATTCGGAACCCCTCCACCCCATCCGCCGGCTCGCCGCCACGCCCCACCGGCAGCGACTCGGCGGACGAACGGAACAGCCTCTCCCGCGCCGCCTCCGGCACCTGCCGCCACAGCTCGGTGCGCACCAGCCCCGTCGGGACCCCATCGACCCGCACCGGCGCCGGCGCCACGGCCGGCGTGCCGCCGTCCCGGTGGTCAGCACCACCGACCCGCCCGGCCGGATCGACCGGCGCCGCACTTCACCGCCGTGTACGCACCCCACAGCCGCGTGTCCCCTGCACCTCCGCGCCTGTCCGACACTCGCCTCGGCAGACGTCACCAGCGGCAGCGGCGTCGCGTCCAGCACACGCCCCTCGGCGCTTCCCGTCAGCCGCTCCAACGCGTCCACGCTCTCCTGCCGGCGCGAGGCCATCACCACCTCGGCACCCTCCCGCGCCGCGCCCACGGCGACCGCGAGTCCGATGGCGGTGGCCGAACCTCCGCACCTCGGCCGCGCCGCCGAACGGCTGCACATCGCTCATCCCTGATCACGGGGTTCGTCGAAGCGGCGCAGCCCCTCGGCCGAGGCGGGGCCCGGCGGCGCAGGGGGCGCTCCCCGCCGGCCGGACCCCCGCTGCCGTGCCGCGGGGAGACACCTCAGCCCTGGGCGGCCGCCTCCCGCAGGGCGATACGGTCCTCGCCCGCGTACACGTTCATCGAGCTGCCCCGCAGGAAGCCCACCAGGGTCAGACCCGTCTCCGCGGCCAGATCCACCGCCAGCGACGACGGCGCCGACACCGCCGCCAGCACCGGGATGCCGGCCATCACGGCCTTCTGCGCCAGCTCGAAGGAGGCCCGCCCGGAGACGAGGAGGATCGTGCGCGACAGCGGCAGCTCGCCGTTCTGCAGCGCCCGCCCGACCAGCTTGTCCACCGCGTTGTGCCGGCCGACGTCCTCCCGTATGTCCAGCAGCTCGCCGTCCTCGGTGAACAGGGCCGCCGCGTGCAGGCCCCCGGTCCTGTCGAACACCCGCTGGGCCGCCCGCAGCCGGTCGGGGAGGCTCGCCAGCAGCTCCGGGGTGACCCGGACCCGGGGCGTGTCGGCGATCGGGAAGCGGGCTGTCGTCCGTACGGCGTCCAGGCTGGCCTTGCCGCACAGACCGCATGAGGAGGACGTGTAGACGTTCCGCTCCAGGGTGAAGTCCGGCAGGGCGACGCCGGGCGCGGTCTTCACGTCCACCACGTTGTAGGTGTTGGAGCCGTCTGCGGTCGCCCCCGCGCAGTAGACGATGTTCTGCAGATCGTATGCAGTCGCCAGTACACCCTCGCTCACCAGGAACCCCGCCGCCAGCGCGAAGTCGTCGCCCGGAGTGCGCATGGTGATGGCGAGCGGCTTGCCGTTCAGGCGGATCTCCAGGGGTTCCTCGGCGACGAGCGTGTCCGGCCGGGTGGAGATCGCCCCGTCGCGGATGCGGAGGACCTTGCGTCGTTCCGTGACTCGTCCCATGTCTTGATCAGCCCCGGTTCTGTACGTGCTGGCAGCCGAAACGGCCCTTGATGCGGCGGTTACCGCGGGCCACGATCTCATTGTCCTGCACGGGGGAGCGTGAGGATGCGGCCCGCCCCTATGCGGCACTCCTCCCTCACGCGGCACTCCTCAGCGCGAGCAGGTCCGAGAGGGCGTGCACGGTGCGCAGCGGGGGCACCTCGACGCCGGTGATCTCCGCGAGTTCGACGACGGCGGCGAGCGGCACGTCCAGTTCCAGCGGCTTGCCGCGCTCCAGGTCCTGGAGGGTGGAGGTGCGGTGGTCGCCGACGTGTTCGGCGCCGGCGAGGCGGCGTTCGACGGAGACACCGACCTTGCAGCCGAGGGCCCCGGCGACCGCGAGCGTCTCGGCCATCATGGTCTCGATGACCTTGCGGGTGCCGCCACGGCCCGCTCGGGGGCGAGGACCCGGCTGACGGCACCGTCCAGGTCGACACTCTCGAGGCGGTGTCCGTCGTAGGGGCCGCCGTGCCGGTGGAAGTACCACCACGGGATGCCGTTCTGCGCGGCCACCACCGCCATGCGCTCGTGCAGCAGCGGTGCGATCAGCGGCCCGCACGCCGCGTACGCGTTGGCTTTCAGGCCGAGGAAGACGTAGTCCGCCGGACCGACCTCGCCGGAATCGTCGGTCGCGTGGGGGTGCGCGGTGAAGTCGCCGCGCGGGCTGAGCACACGTACTCCGTGCTGCCACTTTCACGGAAGCACTCCGTCGTCGGGGATCCCGGATTTCGTATGCAAGATCTCGCATAGGAAATGGTGTCGATGAAATATTGTCTACAGTATGGAATGAGGCAGCGGCAAGGCTCGTGCGGCGACCGTTGACCGCCCCCTGGATACCGTTCACCGCATACGATCAACCGCGCACTTCTCAACGCCCGCCCCCAGCCCTACCGTCCGCGAGCATGAGCAGCCCCCCTCTCGCACCTCCGGGCTGGAGCCGCTGGCTCGTTCCACCCGCCGCCCTCTCCGTCCATCTGTCCATCGGGCAGGCCTACGCCTGGAGCGTGTTCAAGCCGCCCCTGGAGAACGCCCTGCATCTCGACGGCACCCAGAGCGCCCTGCCCTTCCAGCTGGCGATCGTGATGCTCGGACTGTCGGCCGCGTTCGGCGGCACGCTCGTCGAGCGCAACGGCCCGCGCTGGGCGATGACCGTGGCCCTCGTCTGCTTCTCCTCCGGCTTCCTGATCTCCGCGCTCGGCGCCCAGACGAAGCAGTACTGGCTGATCGTCCTCGGCTACGGTTTCGTCGGCGGGATCGGTCTCGGTATCGGTTACATCTCGCCCGTCTCCACGCTGATCAAGTGGTTCCCGGACCGGCCCGGCATGGCCACCGGCATCGCCATCATGGGCTTCGGCGGCGGCGCGCTGATCGCCTCGCCCTGGTCGGCGCAGATGCTCGCCTCCTTCGGTACCGGCCACTCCGGGATCGCGCTCGCGTTCCTGGTGCACGGTCTGTCGTACGCCGTCTTCATGACGCTCGGCGTGCTCCTCGTGCGCGTGCCCCGCACGGACGCATCGGTCGCGAGCGCGGGTGTGAGCGCGGGTGTGAGCGCGGGTGTGAGCGGCCCGAGCGCCGTCGACGGTGTGCGGGTCTCCGCCCGCAGCGCGGTGCGCACCCCGCAGTTCTGGTTGCTGTGGGTCGTGCTGTGCACGAACGTGACCGCCGGCATCGGCATCCTGGAGAAGGCCGCCCCGATGATCACGGACTTCTTCGCGGACGGTGCCACCCCGGTGTCGGCCTCCGCGGCCGCCGGTTTCGTCGCGCTGCTGTCGGCCGCCAACATGGCGGGCCGGATCGGCTGGTCGTCCGCCTCCGACCGAGTCGGCCGTAAGAACGTCTACCGCTGCTACCTCGGCGTCGGCGCCCTGATGTACCTGCTCATCGCACTGTTCGGGGACTCGGCGAAGCCGCTGTTCGTGCTGTGCGCCCTGGTGATCCTCTCCTTCTACGGCGGCGGCTTCGCGACCGTCCCCGCCTATCTGAAGGACCTCTTCGGCACGTATCAGGTCGGCGCGATCCACGGCCGGCTGCTCACCGCCTGGTCCACGGCGGGCGTGCTCGGCCCGCTGATCGTCAACTGGATCGCCGACCGGCAGAAGGAGGCGGGGAAGCACGGCCCGGCGCTGTACGGGCTGTCGCTCGGCATCATGATCGGCCTGCTCGTCGTCGGCTTCGTCGCCAACGAACTGGTCCGCCCCGTCCACACCCGCCACCACGTCCCCGCCCAGAGGGAGGCCGCCGATGCCCAGCGACAGCAGCCCGCCTAGCCGGCGGGGCCTGATCATCCTCGGCTGGCTGTGGGTGGGGGCGCCCCTCGCCTACGGGGTGTACGAACTCGTACGGAAGGCGACGCAGCTGTTCACGGGGTGAGTGCTCGGGCGTCCGAGGGTCTGAGGGAAGCCGACAACTCGGACGCCCGATTCCTGTGGCTTCACCTGCCGTCGTACCCGTGGGTCACTGATCAGACTGGTTGATCCCGCTACCCACGGCAACGAGGGGACCCCGCCATGAACGGCTCGCGCATCGCGGCCATCGGTCACTACCAGCCCGCCCGGGTGCTCACCAACGAGGACCTGGCCGGTGTGGTCGACACGAGCGACGAGTGGATCCGCAGCCGGGTCGGCATCCGGACCCGGCACATCGCCGGACCCGACGAGCCGGTCGACGAGCTGGCCGCGCACGCCGCCGCCAAGGCCCTCGCCGCCGCCGGTCTGACCCCCGGCGACATCGACCTGGTCCTGGTGGCCACCTCCACGGCGATCGACCGGTCCCCGAACACCGCCGCCCGGGTCGCGGCCCGGCTCGGCATCCCGCAGCCGGCCGCGATGGACGTCAACGTGGTGTGCGCCGGGTTCACGCACGCGCTGGCCACCGCGGACCACACGGTCCGGGCCGGCGCGGCCACCAGGGCGCTGGTCATCGGCGCCGACAAGATGTCCGACGTCACCGACTGGAGCGACCGCACCACCTGTGTGCTGGTCGGCGACGGGGCCGGGGCCGCCGTCGTCGAGGCGTGCCCGCCGGGTCAGGAGCCGGGGATCGGGCCGGTGCTGTGGGGGTCGGTGCCGGAGATGGGGCACGCCGTGCGGATCGAGGGCACCCCGCCGCGGTTCGCGCAGGAGGGGCAGAGCGTCTACCGCTGGGCCACCACCCAGCTGCCGGCCATCGCCCGCCGCGCCTGCGAGAAGGCCGGTGTGGCCCCCGAGGATCTCGCCGGGGTGGTGTTGCACCAGGCCAACCTGCGCATCATCGAACCGCTGGCCGAGAGGCTGGGCGCCGTCAACGCCGTGGTCGCCCGCGATGTCACCGATTCCGGCAACACCTCGGCGGCCAGTGTCCCGCTCGCCTTCTCCAAGCTGGTCGAGCAGGGGGCGCTCAGCACCGGCGCCCCGGTGCTGCTGTTCGGCTTCGGCGGCAATCTGTCGTACGCGGGGCAGGTCGTACGCTGCCCGTGAGCGGACGGAGCAGGTGCAACAGGACCGGTGCCACAGGACTGGATTTTGTGCACCGTAGTCTGTAGACAAAAGACAATTGATACTGAGCGTCCAGCGCCCATGCGCCAGACCTGCCCAGGAGGGGGACCGTGATGTTGTCGACCGGACTGCCGCAGGGGGCGGTGCCCAAGCTCGAACGGCCCGGACCGCTGCGCGAGCGTGTCTACGAGGCGCTGCTGGAACTCATCACCACGCGCGCACTGCGGCCCGGCCAGCACCTGGTCGAGAGCGAGCTCGCCGGGCACCTCGGTGTCTCCCGGCAGCCGGTGCGCGAGGCGCTGCAGCGGCTCAACACCGAGGGCTGGGTCGATCTGCGGCCCGCGCAGGGCGCGTTCGTGCACGAGCCGACCCGGGAGGAGGCCGACCAGCTGCTCACGGTACGCACCCTGCTGGAGTCGGAGGCGGCCCGGCTGGCCGCCGTTCACGCCGACGCCCCGGGGATCAGCGCGCTCGAGGAACTGTGCGCCGAGGGTGAGGAGTCCGTCGCCGCCGACGACGTGGACCGTGCCGTAGCCCTCAACGCGGCCTTCCACGCCAAGATCATGGAACTGGCGGGCAACGCGGTCCTCGCCGGACTCGCCGCCCAGGTGGACCGCCGGGTCCGCTGGTACTACACCCCGGTGGCCCGGCGGCGCGGGCGCCAGTCGTGGGTCGAACACCGGGAACTGATCACCGCGATCGTCCATAACGACCCGGAACGGGCCGCCCGGCTGATGGCCGCCCACACCGAACACACCCGCCGCTCCTACCACGAGTCCAACGGGTCCTGATCCGAGGGATCCTGATCCAACGGGTACTGATCCAACGGGTACTGATCCAACGGGTACTGATCCAACGGGTACTGATCACGCGGCTTCTTCCAGCGGCCGGACCGCCGCGCAGGACCGGGCCTCCACCGCCAGCATCCCCACCAACACGGCCACCAGCAGCAGGAGTTCGCCGTACACCGGCACGAGGACGCCGGGCGCCGCGGTGGCGAGGGCGAGCGGGGCGGTGACCGCCCGGTGGCGGACCGGCCGCAGCCGCAGGGCCGTTCGGAAGGCGGCGTCGCCCGCCAGGAACAGGGCAATGCCGCCCGCGAGCGCCAACGCGGGCCCCGGACCCGGGTGTTCGGCCAGATGGCCGAGGGTCTTCTTGATGCCGGCCGCGAGGAAGGCGATGCCGAGCAGCATCGGCAGGAAGGCGTAGTAGTACGCGTTCATCGCCAGCCGCCAGCGGGCCGGCGGCGGTGTCGCCCGGAACGCCTCCTCCGCCGCCTCCTCGTCCCGCACGAAGTACGTCCACCACAGCGCGACCGACAGGGCCAGTGCGAGGAACGCGCCGCAGAACAGGCCCGGGGTGAGCGGCAGATCGCCGATGCCGACACCGATGGAGATCACGGACTCGCCGAAGGCGATGATCAGCAGCAGCCCGTGCCGCTCCACGAAGTGCGCCGGGTCCAGGGCGCCCAGCTGCACCCGCAGCGTCGCCGCACTGCGGCCGTCCCTGCGCCCCGGCCCGTGCTCGGCGACGAGCGGCGTGACGAACTGCAGGGCGATCGCGAGCAGCCAGAAGACGTCCGCCGCCAGGCCGTCGACCGTTCCGGCGGCGGTCACCGACAGGGCCGCGAGCGCGTTGGGGACGCCGTACCAGATGGAGTCCCAGCCGTGGCTGCGGGTGTACAGGACGGTGTGCACGATCACCACGAGCAGGAATCCGAGACCGAAGACCACACCGGTGTCGTCGAAGACCCGGGGGATGGCCAGCGCGCACACCAGGAACGCGGCCATGCCGAGCATCAGCAGCAGGCGCCGCGAGGGGCGGTCGGGCGGTACCTGGTTGGTGAGGTAGGCGTAGGCGCCGTACATCCAGAACAGGACGACGAGGATCAGCGCCACTCTGCCGGCCGTGGCGAACGACAGGTCGTGTGCGAGCAGCACGGTGAGCTGGGTCAGCGTGAAGACGAAGACCAGGTCGAAGAAGAGTTCCAGGGCGGTGACCCGGCGTCCGGGATCCTCGGTCGCCGTGTCCGGCGGCGTGGTGCGCATGCGGTGTTCCCCCTCCGGTGATCGGTGAGCAGATCGTAGAGGGGGGAACATCGTCCGTTCCTGCCTCGTCCCGGCCGGGCTGGCGCAGCAGCAGCGTGATCGCGGCCGCCAGCATCGATACGCCGCCGGCCAGCGTGTAGGCCCCGTTGTAACCCCAGGCGCCGACCACCACGGAGCCGAGGCCGCCGCCGAACAGGCCGCTGATCAGCTTGCCGCTGTAGACCAGGCCGTAGGTGGTGGCGTTGTAGTTCTCGCCGAAGTAGTCCGGGGTGAGGGCGGCGAAGGCGGGTAGAAGGTCTTCGACGCGTTCCTGGCCGCCGCCTACCTGCCCGCGGTCGGCTCCGTTCGCGTCGGCCATCCCCTCGCGGTCGCCGACCCGGCCGACCCGCTGCCCGAGCTGGACCTGGGCCCGCTGATCAACGCGGCCAAGGCCAAGGAGCTCACCGACCAGGTCACCGAGGCCGTGGACCGGGGCGCCGTACCGCTGTACCGCGGCCACCCCGACGGCACGCGGTTCCTGCCGGACCAGGACACCTCCGCCTACGTCCATCCGGTCACCCTCCTCAACCCGCCGCCGTCCTCCCCGCTGCACCACGCGGAACCCTTTGGCCCCGTCGACATGATCGTCCTGGCCGACACCGAGGCCGAGCTGCTGGCCGCCATGAACGCGTCCAACGGTGTGCTGGTCGCCACACTCGCCACGGACGACCGATCCACCTACGACCGGCTCGTCCCGCAGATCCGCGCCTTCAAGACCGGGCACGGCGTCCCCCGCTCCCGCGGCGACCGCGACGAGCTGTTCGGCGGGTTCGGCGCCTCCTGGCGCGGCGCCTTCGTCGGCGGCGACCTGCTGGTGCGCGCCGTGACCCAGGGCCCGGCGGGGGAGCGGCTGCCCGGGAACTTCCCGGAGTACCAGCTCATGCCCTGACCCTCACGGACTGCACACAGAATCTTGCATTCTGTATACCGTCGCCCGTGAGGCCGGCGATCCGGCGGCCCCGGCTCGCCCCTGGGCCGCCGTCCCGGGCGGATACGCAGGTGAAACGCACTCCGAAACCTTGGTATTGTTATCCATGTCGCCGCGGGGAACACCCCCGGCAAGGCGGCAGACACCTAGTCCGGGTGGCGGAATGGCAGACGCGCTAGCTTGAGGTGCTAGTGCCCTTTATCGGGCGTGGGGGTTCAAGTCCCCCCTCGGACACAGAGTTGCCCCACCGCGTCCTGTTTCAGGGCAGGGGACATCGGCACCCGCCTCCAGCCTCCGGCCGGAGCGGGTGTTCGTCGTTTCGGTGTCTCGGCCTGGCTTCTCCCCTCGATCGGCGGTTCGGTCAGCTGATGGTGATCCTCTCCGTCTGGGGTGTGTCCGCGGTCAGGGTGCTGGTCGCGGGGTCGTAGCCGAGCAAGATCTCCTCGCGGGCAGATGCCCCAGGGCATGGTCTTCGCGGGCGTAGGTGTTGGAGATGCGGGACGGTCGTGGCTCCGGTGGTGTTCCAGCGCATGACGTCGCGGTGGCCAAGAGTGGTGTTCGCGGGATCGACGAGGTCGTGGTCGGTGCGCCGGCGGTTCCAGACCCGCCGGCCGGTGTAACGGGGATGGGCCAGGATGGCCCGCACCGTGTTCAGCACCCACCGCTGCCCGTTGCGGTGCCGGTTCCGGGCCCGGTCAGCGGCCGCCGGGCAGGGAATGCCGGAGGCGTTCGATGCGCGGGCGATACGGGCGATGCTGTGTCCGGCCAGACGCCGGGCGAGGATCCGGGACAGGAGGGCTGCGTGCAGGCACTTGGTGGTCGAACCGCCGCCGCACCCCAAGCCCCGCGGGGGCGACCACTGCCGGGACGCGCCACAGGGTCGGCCCGGATCACAGAGATCCCACAAGAACCGCCCCTACGGTGCCTCGGCGGACGTCGGCAACGAGGGGGAGCACCGTGGATCGTTCACGTCGTCTGGGCGGACGCTACCGTCTGGAACAGGTTCTGGGCCGCGGGGGGATGGCCGAAGTATGGCTGGCCTACGATCTGCTGCTGTTCCGCCCGGTCGCCGTGAAGACGCTCCGGCCGGAACTGGCGGCCGATGCCGAACACTGGGCGCGTTTTCGCCGCGAGGTCGTCTCGGCGGCCCTGTTGGGCCACCCGTCCGTCGTCGCCGTCTACGACGCGGGCGAGGACACGCTCGACGGCCACCTCGTCCCGTACCTCGTGATGGAGTACGTCAACGGCGCCACCCTGCTCCAATTCGTGCGCGAGGCACGGATCACCGGACCAGAGCACGCCCTCGAACTCACCGCCGGCGTGCTGGAGGCGCTCGATCACGCCCACCGCCACGGCATCGTCCACCGGGACATCAAACCGGCGAACGTCATGCTCTCCCACGAGGGCACCGTGAAGGTGACGGATTTCGGCATCGCCCGCTCGGTGGATCGGGCGGGTACGACCCTCACCCGCACCTCGGTGGTGGTGGGCACGGCCGAGTACCTGTCGCCGGAACAGGCCCGGGGCGAGCAGGTCGACGTCCGCACCGACCTGTACTCGACCGGCTGCCTGCTCTACGAGCTGCTCACCCGCCGCCCCCCGTTCACCGGTGACACCCCGCTGGCCGTGGCCATGAAGCACCTCTCGGAACCACCGCTGCCTCCCTCCGCCCACGCCCCGCAGCTGCCTGCCGCCTACGACAGCCTGGTGCTGCGCGCGCTGGCCAAGGATCGTGCGGACCGGTACCAGACCGCCGAAGTGATGCGCGACGCCATCGGGGAGGTACTGGCAGGCCGTGCCACGGCGGTCACTTCGCCGCTGCCGGATCCACCTGCGAGGGTTCGGCACACCCAGCTACAGCCTCCCCGGGATCCCCGGAAGGAACGCCCCGTGCGCCGACGGCGCATCCGTCGGCCGCTCCAGGCGATGGCGGTGCTGCTGACAGCCGCCGTGGGCATCTACGTGATCATCGGATCCCACGTCTCCGCTCGTCCCCGGGTCGCGGCACCCTCGCTGATCGGCGAGACGATGACCGAAGCCCGATCGAGCGCCCAGGCACTCGGCGTACGCGTCGAGCCCCTCCGGCACCGAGCGTGCCCTCACCCCGGCACGCCCGTCGGCCGGGTATGTGAGCAGACACCCTCGCCCGGCAGCGAGGTGCCACGTCACGCCATCCTGCGGGTCACCCTCTCCCGATGATCCGGTCGTCTCAGCCGGTCGCGCTGCCCGAGATCCACTCGGTCCACGGCATGTTCCAGTCGCCGAGGCCGTTGTCCGGGGCCAACGTGGTCTTGTCCTCGGAGTTCTTGACGATCACGACGTCACCGATCATCGAGTTGCCGAAGAACCACGCAGCGGGCTGATTGCCGTCGCCGCCGCCCTTGACGTCCTTCAGGCCCACGCAACCGTGGCTGCTGTTGACCTTGCCGAAGACCGAGTCGCCACCCCAGTAGTTGCCGTGGAGGAAGGTGCCCGAGTCGGTCAGGCGCATGGCGTGCGGCACGTCGCCGATGTCGTACGCGGGCTTGCCGTCCTTACCCATGAGGCCGACGCTCGCACCGTTCATATGGATCCGCGAGAACTTCTCGGAGATGACCATCTGACCGTTGTACGTCGGGTGCTCGGGGCTGCCGGACGAGATCGGGATGGTCTTGATCGTCCTGCCGTCCCGTACGACGGTCATCTGCTTCGTCCCGGCGTCGACCGTACTGATCTGGCTCCGGCCGATCTTGAACGTGACCGTCTTCTGGATGCCGTGGAGGGTGAGCTCGACGGTGACGGTGGAGCCGGGCTTCCAGTAGTTCTCGGGGCGGAAGTCCAGACGGTCGTCGTTGAACCAGTGACCGACGACCCGCTGGCCGCTGCTGGAGCTGACCCGGATCTTCGACTCCACGGCGGCCTTGTCGCTGACCGGCTTGTCGAAGTCGACCGTCACGGGCATGCCCACACCGACGGTCGAGCCGTCCTCGGGGGAGAGATGCCCGATGAAGTCGTTGGCCGGGGAGACCGTGGTGATCGTGGCGTTCCCGGTGACGGAGCGGCCCTTGGCGTCCTCGGCCTCCGCGGCGACCTGATATCGGGTGGCCCGCTCCAGCGCGCCGTTCGGCTTCCAGGACGTGCCGTCCGCGGCCAGGGTGCCCGGAATCTCGGCACCGGTCGCGACGGCGGTCATCGTCACCTTGGTGAGCTTTCCGTTGCTGACGGTGACTTTGACGGGGCCGTTGATCCCGACGCCGTAGGCACCTTGCCCGGGAGTGATCTCTATTCGGGCGTCGGAAGCGTCCTGGGCGCCCGCCTGGCCCGGCTGCGTCTGCGATTTCAGGTGATTCGCCGTGTCGTTTCCGCTGGTGGCAGCGCTGCTGGTGCCGCCGAGGGCCGTGAGTGCGAGTACGCCGCCGAGTACGCCGGCTGTAGCCATCAGCCCGGTGCGTCGCTTACGTACCGTGATCAAACGCTTCTCCCATGCCATTGGTCGGTGAATCCCTGGAGCTGGTTACCGAGGAGTGCAACCGGCTTTAAAGAACTACTTTTATGCATTCATCCGCCTTTAAGGGAGTGAATTGTGGCGAATTCCACGCGCAGCGGTCGCCGCCGACGGCCTGGGGCGTGGAGACGGACGAGGAGATACCGTCCGGTCGGGCGGCTCAGAGGTATGCCGCGTTCGAGGCGGCCGGCGCTACCCGTCGAAGGAATGCGCGGAGGCGGTCTTGGACAACGTGGTGCAAGCTTCGAAGAGCAGGTGCCACCTCGCCGGTGGGCTGCGGTGCGAGGTTCGCGGCACCTCGGCCTGCCCTGGGCGGGATGACCTGTGAAGGGTGATCATGAGTGCCGTGAACACCGCCGGCTACGTGGCCATGGGCACCATCGGGGAGGGCGCCCGTGCCATCCCCTTCCCCACGACCCAGGAACCCATCCCCTTCCCCACGGCCCAGGAACACTGACCGTCGACCCACTGGGGACGCTCCATGACCGGCCTGATCGTTGTCCTGCTGCTCGTGGTCCTGGCCACAGCGGTGGCGACCGGTGCCCGGCGCTGGAGCCTGCCCGCTCCGTCACTCCTCGTGATTGCCGGTCTGGTCGTGGGGCTGATGCCCTGGATTCCCGAGGTGCGTCTGCCGCCTCAAGTGATCAACGTGCTGGTGCTGCCTCCACTGCTCTACGCCTCGGCCGGGGAAATCTCCGTCCGCGACCTGCGCGCCGTGTGGAGGCCTGTGAGCGGACTGGTCTTCGGACTGGTGCTCGCCTCGGCCCTTGCCGTCGGGTACGTCGCCGCCGCGATCACTCCGCTCACCGCCGCGACCGCGCTCATCCTCGGCTCCGTCCTGGCCAGCACCGACCCCGTGGCCGTCACCGCGCTCGGCCGACGGCTGTCCCTCCCACCGCGCGTGCAGGCCCTGGTGCAGGCGGAAAGCCTGTTCAACGACGCCACGTCGCTGGTCCTGTACAAGGTCGCCGTGGTGACCGCGGTCACCGGCAGCGCCATCAGCGTGTCCGGGACCATCGAACAGTTCCTGATCCTCGCAGGCGGAGGAGCCCTCGTCGGTGCGGCGGTCGCCGCGGTGGTGACCCTGATCCGCAGACGGACCGAGGACCCCATGCTGGAGACCGTCATCGCATTGGTCACCCCATACGCTTCGTACGTCATCGCGGAGCAGTCGCACACCTCCGGCGTGACCGCCGTCATCGTGTCCGGGGTCGTCCTCGTCAGCACCGGCCACAAGCTCAGCAACGCCTCCGTCCGCCTCCAGGTGCACGCCGTCTACGACACCGTGACCTTCCTGCTGGAGAGCGTCGTCTTCGCCCTGATCGGCCTCGAGCTCCCCTCGGCCGTCCGCCATCTCGCGCGCGACGAGCACGGCTGGCCGCTGTGGGTGCCGGTGATCGCCTTCACTCTGCTGGCGATCCGGCTGCTGTGGATCTTCCCGCTGTCCGCCCTGATCCATCACCGGCACAGGATGGGCGACAACCGCCTGTCCTGGCGCGTTCCGGCCGTCCTGTCCTGGGCGGGCACCCGGGGCGTCATGCCGCTGGCGGCCGCGCTCTCCATCCCCCTGGTCACCCACACGGGGGCACCGCTGCCGCACCGGGCACTCATTCTCACGCTCACCACCGGGACGGTCGCGCTCACTCTCGTCTTCCAGGGTTTCACCCTGGCCCCCGTCGTCCGCCGCTCCGGCATCGCCCTGGAACCGGAGCACACCGCTCGCGAGGAGGCGCGGACCCGCCGGCACATTGCCCACGCCGCGCTCGAAGAGCTGATGCAGCTCGGCGATCTGGATGAGCTCTCCGATCTGGGTGCCGCCGCGGAGACCGCCTTGAAACAGGCCCGTCGTCAGCTGGAAGCGCGCATCCACCAGGTGGAAGACGCCCACTACAGTGACCCGGACGCGCGTCCTGCCGACGCCTACCGCGAGATCCGCCGGACACTCATCGCCATCGAGGCGGCCGAGCTGCATCACCTCTACGAAGCGAACAAGATCAGCAACGCCACCCGGCGCCGGATCCAGCACGAACTCGACCTCGAAGAAGCCAGTCTCCGCCCCCGCGACTGACCAGCGCCGGAGTCACCGAGACGCCGCGACCGATACCGCCGTGAGCCTGTCCACGGCCGTCGCGACCGCCTCGGGGCTGGAGATCATCGTCAGGTGCCGGGCGCCCGGGATGAGCGTCGCAGGCGGTGCGCCGATGCGCCGGGCGGTCTCCTGCGGCGTCTGCCGGGTGAACACGTCGTCCTGGGCGCCGAACACCACCGATTTGGGCAGGCGCACCCCGGCGAGCCGGGCCACCTGGTCGGCGGGCAGACCCGGCACACCCGCGGCCAGCATGCTCCAGAGCGCGTCCTCCGCGCCCGGCACCCGGAGCGGGCGTCGCCACTGATCCAGACCGGCGGCGTCCAGGCGCGGACAGCCAGGCCCGCACTGGGCGTCGTACACGCTGCGGATCACCGCGTCGATGCCGAGTCCGAGCCTCAGCAGGCTGGTGCGGTAAGGGTCGATCAGCACGTACTTGAAGGCCGGCGGCGGCCCGGCACCCGTGTCCAGGGCGTCGCCGTCGAGGAGCATCACACCCCCCAGCCGGCCCGGGGCCAAGAGCGCCGCCTCGGTGACCACGGCGGCTCCGCTGGAGTGTCCCACCAGCAGCGGACGCTCGCCCGGACCGCCGAGGTGCATGGCATCCAGGAAGCCCAGGAGCTGCCGGGTGAAATGGCCGACGGTGTACGGGCCGTGGCGCTCGCTGTATCCGTCGCCGGTCAGGTCGAGTGCGTACACCCGGTGGTCGCGGGCGAGCAGCGGGGCAAGGCGCGACCAGGTGTCCACGGATTCGAAGGCGCCGTGCACCAGGACGACGGGTGGGCCCGCCGTACCCCAGGTCTGGTAGCGCGTGCGGATGTCGGCGGCCTGCACGTACCTGAGCCCCCGCGGCGGCGCGGCGCGCCCGGCTGTGACGCCGTTGTAGACGAACGACGCCGTTGTGACGACCACCAGAAGGACGGCACAGCTCAGCGCGGCGCGCCGCAGCCACCGCCGCAGCCGGGAGCGGTGTGGCCGGTGCGCGCGCTCGACAGGGAGCGACGGCGGAGCGGCTGCCGGAGGCGCACCCCCGTCCCCGTCTCCCTTTTCGTCTCCGGCTCGGCGAAGATCAGCTGTCACAGCCGACAGCATCGCCCATGGCACACCGGCGGTCATCCTGCGGGGGGAGCCATCGTGACTACTCCGCCGGGTGTAGAGGAAGTAGGCGGGTCCTTCCTGAGGACCGCGCCTCAGACCAGCAGCGGAAGGCTGACGAGGGCCGCGCCGCTCGCCCCGAGGGCTGCCAGGAGAGCGGTCGGCCAGTTGCGGGACTGGGCGTACGTCAGCAGGCCCGCCAGGAGTCCCGCCACCACCGCGGCCAAGAGGATGAGCGCCCAGCGCAGTGACAACCGCTCCGGCGGTGGCGTGGGCGAGGTCTGTTCGGGCATACGGCTCTCCTGCGGCTGCGTCGGAGCGGAACGAGGCAGCCCTGCGTCAGCTGCCGCGTGTCGATACCGGCCCGGCAACGGCACTTGCCCAACTCGCCCTGGCCGATCCTCGGTATCACCGGAACTCTTCGAATGAGCGACCACGGTACGCAGATGAGCTAGATCAGAAAAGGCTTCTGATGTCTCATCGGTCGCCATGGGGTGCGCGCGGGGGCGGCCGTGGTCGCCAGCGTGCTCCGGTGTGCGCCCCTAAGGCCTTTCGTGCTCCTCTTGTCGGCGCTCGGATGGCTGACCAACTCGCCGCTCTGATTTACCGTCTTGGCCATGACTGGTCCCGAAGCCGACCCGCTCGAAGGCCCCGAGGACGCGTCACGGGGCTCCACCGCCAAGGTGGTGGAGCAACTGGGCTGCCAGATCGTGGAAGGCGACAAGCCCCGCGATCACCACCTCACCGTGGACGCCGTCACGCATGAGTTCGACATCACCCGGCCCATGGCCCGCGAGGTCCTGCAGACGCTGCACCAGAAGGGCCTGGTCAATCTGCAACCACGGATCGGGGCCACCGTTCAGCCGTTGGAACGGTGGGACCTGCTGGACCCCGACGTGATCGCCTGGCGTCTTGAGGTGGCCCCCGACAGCCAGATGCGCTCACTCACCGAGTTGCGGGAGGTGATCGAGCCGCGTGCGGCCAGGCTGGCCGCGCTGAGCAGGTCCGCGGAGATCTGCCACGATCTGACCGCCCACGCCCGTACCCTGCTCGCCCTGAGCCAGGACCCGGACTTCGCGCAACCGCAGGAAGGCGCGGCCGTCCGGCAGCGCTTCCGGGACGTGGACGCGGCCTTCCACCGCACTCTCCTCGCCGGCTCGCGCAACGAGCTGTTCCTGCGCATGGCCCATCCGGTCGTCATGGCGCTGAACCACCGGATCGACAGGGACTGGGCAGGCGCTCACCGGGAGGCAGTGGTCACGCCGGCGCGGGCCGTCGTCGGCGACGGCAACGTCCAGCGGTATCCCACCCGGCCCGAGCCGATCGCCATGTGGCTGCACATGGGGCTGGCCTACGCCGTCGACCAGGGGCTGGCCACGGCCGCCGAGGCCTTCGCGGAAGCCCTGCTCGCCGAGATCCGAAGCGGGCGGCTGCACGATCCCGGCGTACGCGACCGACTGCGGGCCGGCCTGGAGCAGTTCAACGCCAACGGCCTGCCCTCCGCTCATCGGGCCGGCTTCCAGGACGCCATGGCCGCCCTGTTCCACGCCCGTCGTGCCCCCGTCGTCGTCATGGGGGTCAGCGGATGCGGCAAGACCACCGTGGGCCAGTACCTGGCGGACTCGCTCAGGGTGCCGTTCGAAGAGGGCGATCGCTTCCATCCCAGGTGCAACGTGGAGTCGATGGAGAACCGCACCGCGCTCGACGACCGCACCCGCAGTCCGTGGCTGGCCGCCATCGCGGGCCGGATGCGTGCGGCGGGCGCGGAGGAAGGGCTGGTGATCACCTGCTCGGCCCTCAGACGCATCTACCGCGAGTTGCTGCGGGTGGCCCGGCCCGACGCGTTCTTCGTGCACCTGACGCTCGAACAGGACGAGGCCGCGTCCCGCGTGGCGAACCGGACCTCGCACTTCATGCCTGCCGCGCTGGTGTCGTCGCAGTTCGAGGACCTGGAACCACTCGAGGACGACGAAGCCGGGATGACCGTCGACGCCACCCTGCCGGTCGAACGCGTCGTCGCCGAGGTGCAGACCGAACTGGCCCGGCGCACCTGGGGCCGCTGACACACGGACTCGGCACGGTGAGCCGCGCCGCACGCCGCCGTGCTCACCGTGCCCACCCGACCCGACCGCACCGACGGAAAGAGGAAAGAGGGGGGATCCACCATGCAGATCGTGTCCGCCGAGGTGATCGTCACCAGCCCGGGACGGAACTTCGTGACCCTGCGCATCACCACCGAGGACGGCGTCGTCGGCCTCGGCGACGCCACGCTCAACGGCCGCGAGCTGGCCGTCCAGGCCTACCTGGACAGTCATGTCGTGCCCCTGCTCCTCGGGAGCGACGCCTCCCGTATCGAGGACACCTGGCAGTACCTCTACCGGGGTGCGTACTGGCGGCGCGGCCCCGTGACCATGGCGGCCGTCGCGGCCGTGGACACGGCGCTGTGGGACATCAAGGCCAAGTGCGCCGGCATGCCCCTCTACCAGCTCCTCGGCGGAGCGTCCCGCAACGGCGCCCTCGCCTACGGACACGCCTCCGGCCGTGACGTGCCCGAACTGCTCGACTCCATACGCGCACACCGTGAGCAGGGCTTCCGCGCCATCCGCATACAAACCGGGATCCCCGGCTTCGACTCGGTGTACGGCGTGGCCGCCTCCAGCGCCGGCGGCGGAGAGCGCTACGACTACGAGCCCGCGCGCCGCACCATCGGCGACCGGCCCCGGCCCACCGTCGAGACCTGGGACACGCGCGCGTACCTACGGCACCTACCCACCGTCTTCGAGGCCGTCCGGGCGGAGTTCGGCCCGGAGCTGCCGCTGCTGCACGACGGACACCACCGGATGACGCCGATCCAGGCCGCCCGGCTGGGCAAGGCCCTTGAGCCGTACGACCTGTTCTGGCTGGAGGACGCCACACCCGCCGAGGACCAGGCGGCGCTGCGCCTGATCCGGCAGCACACGACGACACCGCTGGCGATCGGCGAGGTCTTCAACTCCGTCTACGACTACACCACGCTGCTGAGCGAGCGGCTGATCGACTACGTGCGCTCCGCGGTGACCCACACCGGCGGTGTCACCGCGATGAAGAAGCTGCTCGACCTCGCGGCCGTCTACGGTGTCAGGTCCGGGATGCACGGCCCCACCGACATCTCCCCGGTGGGCATGGCCGCCGCGCTCCATCTCGACCTCGCCGTTCACAACTTCGGCATCCAGGAGTACATGCGGCACTCCGAGCGGACCTTGGAGGTGTTCCGAACCTCCTACCGGTTCGAGGAGGGACTGCTGCACCCGAGCGACACTCCGGGGCTCGGCGTGGACCTCGACCTCGAAGCGGCACGCCACTTCCCGTATCAGCAGGCCTACTTGCCGGTCAACAGGCTGCGCGACGGGACCGTGCACGACTGGTGAACGCAGAGACCCTGGTCGCGCGCGAGCGGGATCGGACCCTTGAAGCACCGGGGAAGGGCGCTGTCACCCGGCCGGTGGCTGGATGTAGTCCTCCAAGCGCGCCACGGCGAACCCCTGCTCCTGGATCCGCTGGAGCAGGCTGGCGAACATCTGCGTCATCGTGGCGCCCTTGAGCTCCGAGGGTCCGCGGAAGTGGGCGAGGATGATGTCGCCTGGACGCAGCTTCCTGCCGGGAACCTGGTACTGCATGTTGCGGATCTGCATGGACTCCCGCCACCAGACGATCGCCCGGGGGCCGCACGCGGCGACCGCTGTCTTGGTGTCGGCGTTATAGGCGCCGTAGGGCGGGCGGAACAGCAGCGGCGCGGTGCCGTATTCCTTGGTGAGGATCTTCTGGTCGCCGCACACTTCTTCCTTCTGGCGGGCCAGCGGGAGAGTGCTCATCACGGGGTGGTGCAGGGTGTGGTTCTGGATGTGGTTGCCCAGCGCCTGCAGCTTCCGGAAGTAGCCGTAGTCCGACTTGATGGCGTCGTTCATCAGGAACATCGTGATCGGGATCTTCAGGTCCCGCATCATCTCGATGAACCTGGGGTCCTTCTCCTGCCCGTCGTCGACGGTGATGAAGACGACCTTCTGGGAGGTCGGTATGTGGGTGAAGACCGGGACCCGTCCCGTGGTGGAGAGCTTCACCGGCTTGTCGGCCGGAGGTCTCGGGGCAGTGGGCAGCGGCTTCAGGCCCCACTTGTGCCATGCCCTGGCATCGGCGGCGCGCGGCGCGGTGGCGCCGCCTGTGGCAGGCGGCTGCGAGGGGAGAGCGGCGGCTTGACGGGCCCCACTGCCGCCGCCCGCGCTGCAGCCGCCGATGGCCAGGGCCGCCACTACGGTCCCCGTCACCGCCGCGTAGGACGTGCCCCGTCTCTTGTGCCGCCTCATCGCGCCGTCCCCCATAGCTGAAGCACCTGGTCCTTGATCCGCTGAAAAGATAACCTGACTATGTGTAAGAAATAGTCATTGACCAGGTGTGATTCCGGTACGCGGCGTCGGATTGCGCCCAGTGGACGGTGGAGATGTTCAGCGGGGGGTACGGCCCCGTGCTCCTGTTGGCGGATCCAGGAGGGGTAGGTGCGCGTTGGCGTCGGCGGGTCCGCGGCAGACCAGTGTGCAGGCCGGGCCGCTTACCGGTCCTGCCTCAGCGGTCGTAGGACCGCCTCGCCGGCGCGCACGAGTGCGGACAGCGGTTGTCCGGCCCAGCCGGTGAGGTCACGCGCGAAGGCGAGGTCCAGTTCGATGGTCACCTTGACGTAGCGGGTATCCAGCCGAGTGACTTTGGTGGGGGCGGAAGCGGGGGCCGTCGTGTCCGGCCGAGGCCGCAGTGCCGCCCGGTAGGCGTCCTTGCGCTGGTTCATACGCTGTCCTGACGGTTGATGAGCTCCTCGGCGAGGTCCATGTACGCCGTGCCCTTCACCTCGATGGGACTGCCGAAGGACTGGGAGTACAGGTCGAGCCGCGGGATGTGTGTGGACAACACGTCGAAACCCCGCTCGGTGAGGGCTTCGCGGGCGTCGGCATCGGGACCGGTACGCGTGGCGTCGGGACGGTTCGTGCGGTTGAGCAGGACGGCGGCGCGGGCCGGGTGGGAGCGCAGGGACTGCAGGTCATCCATCTCGCGGTCGATGGGTGCCATGCGGTCCAGCTCGATCGGGGCCGGGGTCACGGGCACGATCCACTCGCTCGCGTACCGCATGACGCCCCGGGCGATCTGGGCGTGGTCCTCCAGCTGCGGGGCGTCGAACACCACTGCCCGTCGGTTGTCGAGGAAGTCGTTCACCCGCCGGTGTACGTCGCCCACCGGGAGGGCGAGCACGGGGAACGGGAAACCGCCGGCCAGTTCGCTCCACCGCAGCGCAGAAGACGCGGGGTCGCTGTCCACAAGCAACGGTGACAGGCCCGATGCGTGCAGCGCGTGGGCCAACCAGACGGCGCTGGTCGTCTTCCCCACTCCGGGTTTGAGGTTCACGAATGCATAGCTCAGCGGCACAGGAGCCGACGCTAACGGCCGGGCGCCGACGCCCGCTGTTGACGCGGAGCCACCGTGCGCGGTTCACCCTGCGGCACCGGTGATTCATTCCCGCGGGCTAAAGGACGGTGCCGGGGCCGCGCACCACGCGCCTCTTCTGTTTTCCCCGCGTTTTCCACCACACCCTGGACACGCGCTTACTCATGAGTAAGGGTGGCGCGGCGGATGTGTCCGGCGGTCGGCCGTGACACCCAAGTGCCGCCACGGACAGGGGGATTCATGAGCGGGATCAGCCGGCGACGCTTTGTGACCGGGATGTCTTCGGCCGCCGCGACGGCCGCGTCGTGGCCGGTGCTGACACCGGGCCGGGCGCTGGCGCAGGACCAGGCCCTGGCGGCCACGGCGGCGCGCGCCGTGCGTATCGACGGCACCACCCTCGAACAGGCGGCGGCGCCCGTCGGCGACGGGGCGTACAAGCGGCTGGTGGCGGGCCCTGGCTGGCCCCTGGTGGTGCGCGCCGAACTGGCCGGCGCCGCCTCCGGACGGGACGACCGCCGCACCGGGCTCGCCTCCTTCGTGCAGTTCACCGATCTGCATCTGACGGACACCGAGTCGCCGGTGCGCTTCGAGTACCTGGCACGGTTCAACGACAGCGCGCACCGGCCTCAGGAGACGCTGACCGTGCGGGGCGCCTCATCGCTCGTCGAGCGGGTCAACGCGGTGCGCCAAGGCCCCTACACCGGACTGCCGTTCAGCCTGGTGATGGCCACCGGCGACAACACCGACAACCACGAGCGGATCGAACTCGACTGGTATCTGACCGTCATGAGCGGCGGCCGCATCACCCCGAACAGCGGCGCCCTCGCGCGCTACGAGGGCGTGCAGAACTCCGGCAACGCGCAGTACTGGAACCCCGAATCATCCCTCCAGGACGCCTACAAGGCCAAGGGGCTGCCGCAGATCCCCGGGTTCCTGCCCGGTGCGATCCGCCCCTTCGACGCGCCCGGCCTGAGCGTCCCCTGGTACACCACGGTCGGCAACCACGACGACAGCATCGAGGGCAGCCTGCCCGACCTCGGCCTGCTGGGCGACCTGTACACGGGCTCGCGCAAGGTCGAGGGCTGCGACGACGGGACCGCCGCCAAACTGGCGGACGCCCTGCTGCACGACCCTGGCGAGGCCGTGATCCTGCTGAGCCGGCTGCTGACCAGCGGCGGCTCCATCCGCACGGTCACCCCCGACGAGCGCCGCCACCCGTTCACGCCCACCGAGTTCGCCAAGGCCCACCTGAACCCCGCGTACACCGGCGCCGGACCCGTCGGCCACGGCTTCACCCAGGACTCGGTCGGCAGCGGACACCTTTACTACACCTTCGACCTCGCCGACGGCGTCCTCGGTATCAGCCTCGACACCACCAACCGGGCCGGATTCGCCGACGGTTCACTCGGCACCGCGCAACTGAACTGGCTGGAGTCGGTCCTCAAGGCGCACAGCGGCCACTGGTACGACAGCGACGGCACCCTGGTGCGGGGCGGATCCGGCAGCCGCCTCGTCGTCGTCTTCAGCCACCACACCAGCGGCACGATGGGCAACCTGCTGCCCGACCCGTACCACCCCTTCGAGGGCCGGCACAGCGGCGACGAACTGGTCGCGCTGCTCCAGCGCTACCCGAACGTCGTGGCCTGGGTGAACGGCCACACGCACACCAACCAGATCATCCCGCACGGCCACGCCGTCCCCGAGCGCGCCTTCTGGGAGATCAACACCGCCTCCCACGTCGACTACCCGCACCACGCCCGGATCATCGAGATCGCCGACAACCAGGACGGCACGTTGTCGCTGTTCACCACCCTCATCGAGTCCGCGGCACCGTACGCGACCGACTTCACCGACACCTCCGACCGCGGCCTGGCCGCCCTCTACCGCGAGCTCGCCTACAACGACCCCTACGCCACCCCCGCCACCCGGATCGGGACCGCCGCAGACCACAACACCGAACTCCTGCTGACCAAGCCCGCGCCATAGCCGCCGTCCGGCCCGGGCCGGTCAAGCCATGGTCGGGCCCGCTTGCGGTCATGGCTTGTTCGGCAATGGCACATGAATGGCCCAGGAAACGCAAAGGAACGTTCCTGCTTCAACCGCCGTCTTGTTGACGTGGCCCCGACATCCGTACGTTCTGCGCGGCCACGGCGCACACCCCCGCGCCGAGGCCGTACCGCGCACCCCCACAGCCCTTCGCGGTTCACCCACCATGTGGAGGACGTACCTTGCGCAGAACCGTTTCCCTCACTGCCGTGGCCACGCTCGCCACGGCCGCCCTCGCCCTGGCCGCACCCGTCGGCCAGGCGGCCCAGGCCACCGCCTCCCCGTCCCACGGCGTCACCGTCGCCCACGCCTGCGCCGCCCCGGCCAAGAAGGGCGAGATGGCCTGCAACGCACTGCAGGTCACGGCGGGCACTCCGATGTCGGCGCACGCCGAGAGCGCGCTGACCGCGGCCGCCGCGCCCTCCGGCTACGGCCCCGCCTCGCTCCAGTCGGCGTACAACCTGCCCTCGGCGAGCGGCGGTTCGGGCCAGACCGTGGCGATCGTCGACGCCTACGAAGACCCGAACGCCGAGGCCGACCTCGCCGTCTACCGCTCCCAGTACGGCCTGTCCGCCTGCACCTCCGCCAACGGCTGCTTCTCGAAGGTGGACCAGAGCGGCGGCACCCACTACCCGCGCGGCGACTCCGGCTGGGCCGAGGAGATCTCCCTCGACCTCGACATGGTCAGCGCGGTCTGCCCGAACTGCAAGATCCTGCTGGTGGAGGCGAGTTCTGCCAGCATGACCAACCTCGGCACGGCCGTGAACACCGCCGTCCGCCTGGGCGCGAAGTTCGTCTCCAACAGCTACGGCGGCTCCGAGTCCTCCAGCGACGCAACCTACGACTCCAGCTACTTCAGCCACCCGGGCGTCGCCATCACGGTCTCCTCCGGCGACAACGGCTACGGCGTCGAGTACCCGGCGGCCTCCAAGTACGTGACGGCGGTGGGCGGTACGTCCCTGAAGACCGCCTCCACCTCCCGCGGCTGGGCCGACACGGTCTGGAGCGGGGCAGGCTCCGGCTGCTCCACGTACGACGCCAAGCCCAGCTGGCAGAAGGACACCGGCTGCGGCAACCGCACCGTGGCGGACGTCTCGGCGGTCGCCGACCCGAACACCGGCGTCGCGGTCTACGACAGCTACCGCTCGGCCACCGGCTGGATGGTCTTCGGCGGCACCAGCGCCTCCTCCCCGCTGATCGCGGCGACCTACGCGCTGGGCGGCGCCCCGTCCTCCGGCTCCTACCCGGCGTCCTTCCCGTACGCCCGCACCTCGGCGCTGTACGACGTCACCAGCGGCTCCAACGGCAGCTGCGGCGGCACCTACCTCTGCACCGGCACCACCGGGTACGACGGCCCGTCCGGCCTCGGCGTCCCGAACGGCACCGCCGCCTTCTCCGGCTGAACCTCCCCGTGAGGTAAGCCGGCCGGCCATGTACACCGTGCGGGGGACCGGCGCCGCCTTGTCGCGGCACTCCCGGTCCTCCGCCAAGGGCAACTTCGGGTTCATGTGAGGCGCAAGGTAAACAACCCGCCATTTTTCCTGTAAGCCCTTTGTGTGACTGTCGTGGCCACGCCAAGATCCCCTCTGTGTCGGGGGACACCCCGATAGGCCCCGCGCAGGGAGGAGAGGGCATGTTGCCCCCGAAGCACCAGCGACGGTTCATAACCTGCACCGTCGTGGCCGCCGCGTTCGGACTGGTAAGCGCCCAGTCGTTCGCGGCGTCGAACGACGCAAGACCCCGACCCTGGCAGGCGCGCCACCAGGCCGCCATGGGCCGCGAGCACATCAAGGCGGTGCACGCGGGCCAGGGAATGTCCGCGTTCGCCGCAGAGGGCGGTGACGACGACGGCGGCGACGAGGCGGAGAACTCCGCCGAGTCGACCGCCCAGTTCACCGAGGCCCGCACCGCGCCCGGCGTGGTCGCGCCCGGCGCCTACGGGGCGGCCTGGCAGCAGCTGCGGTCCATGCGGCACACGGCCGGCGGCTGGGACCACGTCACGAAGAAGCCGTACGACTCCGATGATCCCCGCTACCGCGATGTGAACTCCAACTCCAGTGGCGGTGCGGGCAAGGTGGCCGGCCGGATCACCGGCATCGCCGCCGACGACCAGGGCTATGTGTACGCGGGCGGCGCCAACGGCGGCGTCTTCCGCTCCACCACCGGCGGCGGACACTGGAAGCCGATCTCCGACAAGCTGCCGTCCCTGTCGACGGGCACGCTCGCCCTGGACGGGCAGCAGCGGCTCTGGTACGCCACGGGCGAGTCCAACACCGGCGCGACGTCCTTCGTCGGCACGGGCGTGTATGTCCTGAAGGACCCGCGCCACGGGCAGTTCGAGCCCGGCGACCGCGTGGGCGGTGCCGAGCTGGAGTCCACGGTCATCCACGCGCTGCGCTTCGCGGGCACCACGGTGTGGGCGGCGACCAGCACCGGCGTGTGGTCGCACTCCACGACCACCCTGTCCGGACCGTGGAAGCACGAGTTCGCCCCGAACCCGGACTATCTGCCGGGCGGTTCGAAGGCGGACGACCCGAGCGCGCCGTACAAGAACATCGCCAACGACATCGCCGTCGATCCGAAGGACCCGGGCAAGGTTCTCCTCGCGGTCGGCTGGCGCGGCGGCGACACCTACAACGGCCTGTACGCGAAGGCGGACGACGGCAGCTGGAAGCCGGTGAGCGGTCTCGGTGACCTGCCCACCAGCAGCGCCGACGTCGGCAACGTGACGTTCGCGGCGGCGGCCGACGGCTCGCGTCTGTACGCCATCGACCAGTCGCCGGCGCAGATGGCCGCCAACCCGGACAGCGGGCTGAAGGGCGTGTACGTCTCCAAGAGCGGCTCGCCGTTCGGGCCGTGGACACTGATCGCGGACTACACCAAGCTGAAGGCGTCCGGATCCGCGCTGCAGGGCGCGGGTTACATGCCGGGCATCCAGTCCTGGTACAACCAGTTCCTCCAGGTCGACCCGGCCAACGCCGACCACGTCTACCTCGGTCTGGAGGAGGTCTTCGAGACCAAGAACGGCGGCGACAGCTGGACGACCCCGGGCCCGTACTGGAATTTCCCCTTCCCCTGCTGGAGCATCGACCCGGCCAAGCAGACCGGCGACTGCTCGCCCACGACCCACTCCGACCAGCACGCGGTCGCGATCGGCAGCTACCAGGGCAAGACCTGGGCCTACGTCGGCAACGACGGCGGCATCTACCGCCGCCCGCTGAACGGCGCCGTAGACTCCGGCGGCCACGCCAAGGACTGGCAGTCCCTCAACGACGGCACCCTCGACGCCCTGCAGTACTACTCGGTGGGCGTGGGTAAGGACCTCACCCATGGTGGCGTCTCGGTGACCGGCGGTCTGCAGGACAACGGCCAGTCGATCCTGCGCGGCCGTGACAAGGTGATGGGCTCGAACTTCGGCGGCGACGGCGGTGACACCATCGCCGACCCCGCCAACGGCTGCAACATCGCCGCCGAGTACGTCTACCTGGACATGTGGGTGACGCAGAACTGCGGTGTGAACGACGGTTCCTGGTCGACGGACCCGTCCAAGGCCACCGAGTACGAGGTCGCCCCGCCGGACAAGGACCAGGGCGGTGCGGGCGCCCGCTTCATCGCGCCGATCGCCGCCGATGCCAAGGACACCAGCACCTGGGTCGCCGGCGGCCGGCACGTGTGGATCAACACCAAGGGCTTCGCGATCCGCTCCGGCAAGGAGTGGAGAGACGCCTTCGACCTCGGCGAGGGCCACGTGGCCACGGCCGTCGCATCCTCCGGTGGCACGGTCTACGTCGGCTGGTGCGGCCCCTGCAACAACCAGGGCTTCACCCGCGGTATCGCGGTCGGCAACGCCGACGGTACCGGCTGGCACCAGCTGAACCTGCCGGTCGACGGCACGATCCCGAACCGCTACGTCTCCGGCTTCGAGATCGACCCGGCCGACGCCCAGCACGTGTACGTGGCGATCAACGGCTTCTCCCGCAAGTGGACCGAGGGCCCGGGCGCCGGCGTGGGCCACGTCTTCGAGTCCAAGGACGGCGGCGCGAGCTGGACGGACATCTCTGCCAACCTGCCCGACGTCCCGGCCGACACGGTCAAGCTCCTCCCGAACGGCGGCCTCGCCCTCGGCACCGACCTGGCCACCTTCTACCGCCCCGCCGGCGCCACCAAGTGGCTGGTCCTGGGCCACAACCTGCCCACCACGGCCGTGATGCAGCTCCGCCTCGGCCCCGACGGCAAGCTGTACGCCGCCACCCACGGACGCGGCATCTGGTCCTTCGACGTACGGCGCCTCAAGGCCCGTAAGGACTGATCACGGCGGACATCCGTCATACGGCGGCCGGTGCGCACCCAGCCTGGGGGCGCACCGGCCGCCGCGTATTCGGCTCACTGCACCGGATACGCCGCCACACTCAGCCGCAGCGTGAACAGCGGCGCGCTCTGCGGACCCCACGTCACGGTCACCGCCCCGGTGCGCGCGGCACGCACCGTGACCCGGGTGACGCCCTCGCTGTCGGTCGCGGACGAGGTCACCAGCGCCAGCATCGGATTGCTGCTGCGCGGCAGCGGCCAGCGGCCCTGTTCCCGGGGTTTGAGGATCACGGTCACCGTCGTACCCGATCGCACGCACAGGTGGTGGACGGAGGCGTCCCGGGGGCCGTGCGCGAGGGTGGTGGAGCCCGCGACGCATCCGGGGGACGCGGAGGACGTCCCGGTAGGCGGAGCGGCGGAAGCACGCGACGGTGCCGGGTCCGCCTCCGAGCCGCCGGCACTGCCCGCGCAGGCGGTCAGAAGCCAGGAGAGGACGACCAGGGCGGCCGCGGTCGAGGGCCGGGATCCTCGACCGCGTCTGCTGTCCTCCAGCATCATGACCACTCCCTTGTGCCACCGGACGTCACTGTGACGTCCTCGGCCGCGATCCGGTTCCCGCCGCGCCGGAGGACAAGCGGAGTCCCTCAAGCCGACCGGAACGCACCTCGGCGCGGGCAGTGGCGGGATCAGTGCCGGACGGGCAGGGGGCCGGGTCCGGTGGGCCCGTGTGGTGCGGCGACGGTCGCCGCGCCGTGGGTGGTGGAGCGTGCGCTGCCTCCGGTGACGGCGAGCGGGCCGGCGGTGTAGAGGGCCTCGTCGAAGGCCTGCCCGCCCGCCGGGGCCTTGCCGACGGCGAAGGCGGAGACCGCCTTGCCGGCGATGACGGAGGTGGAGAGGTAGTCGCCGACCATGCTCCCCTGAGTGGTGGACGCGATCTGCGACAGGGACATGGGACCGGCAACCGTGGTCGGGCTGCTCCAGGTGCTGCCGCCGTTGGCGGAGGAGATGTAGCCGGCCTCCAACTGGCAGGTGGAAGCGGTGCAGTTGGCGTTCGGGTAGAAGTAGTAGTAGAGGCCGATCTTCGCCGTTGTGCCCGAGGTCGCTGGGTCGATGCCGATGCCGGGGATGAAGTGGTCCACGCCGCTGCTGGTGCCGTCGATCGGGACGCGGCTCACCGACGACCAGCTGGTGCCGTTGGTCGAGGTGGAGTAGACGATGTCGTTGGCCGGGCAGCCGGAGCGGAAGCGGCAGTCCTGCCAGGCGACGTAGATCTTGCCGGATCCGTCGATCTCGGCGGACGGCAGTCCCTCACCGTCGCGCAGGTTGCCGGCCACGCCATGGCTGGAGACGTTGGCGATCAGCGTGCTGGAGGACCAGCTGGAGCCGCCGTTGGTCGAGCTGAAGGCCCGGACGGCGCTGCCGTTGGCGGAGTAGGGGACCACGACAGTGCCGTTCGGCTGGACGAGGGGCTGTCCGCCGAGCCCGGTGGGGTTCCCGGAGGGTGAGACGGGGCTCGACCAGGTGGCGCCGCCGTCGGTGGAGCGGCTCATGACGATGCGGTTGCCGGAGGAGGTGACGTCGACCTCGACGTAGCAGGTGCCGTAGGAGGCGCTGGAGGCCGTGTTGTCGCAGACGATCCATTCCTTGTCGTAGCCCTGGCCGTCGTTGCCGACCGCCATGACGGGGTTCTGCCAGCTCGTGCCGTTCGACGAGCGGCTGACGGTGACGCCCGCGCCGTTGACGTTGGAGTCGATGACCAGGCCGGACACCATCCAGGTGCCGTGCTTGGCGTCGTAGGCCACGGCCGGGTCGGACACGCGGGCCCAGGTGCCGCCCTGGTAGGTGGTGATGCCGGGCAGCATGCCGTGCTGCCAGGTGGTGCCGCCGTCGGTGGAGGTGTTCCAGCCGATGTCGGAGGAGCCGCCGTCGGTGAACCGGCCGACCTGGGAGGAGGCGACGACCGTGTTGCCGTACGCGAAGGTGTCCGGTTCGAGTTCGGTCGCGTGCTGACTGGAAGTGTTGGTGAACGGGTCCGTGCTGACCTGGGTCAGACCGGGCGGTGGAGTCGTAGTGGTGAATGCCACGTCGTCGTAAAGCGTGTAGGTGGCGTCACCCGCGTAGTTGTCGTCGTGGCTGACGAGGGTGAGCGTGTAGCTGTGCCCGGCGGTCACGGAGGCGGTGGCCTGCTTCCAGCCCTGGCCGTTGGTGCAGGTCTTGGCCAGCACGGTCGTCGTCGTGCCGGCCGTGGTGTCGGCCAGGGTGGCCGTCGCCCAGTCGTACGTCAAGGTGTCGGGGCAGGTGACGCTGTACCAGAAGGAGAGCTGGTTGGCGCCGGTCGGCGCGGTGAAGGTCTGGGCGATCGAGGAGTCGCCGTTGGTGGGTGAGGTGCCGCCGACGCGGGCGGCGTACGCACCGCTGTGGGCACCGGAGTTGACTGCGGCGGTGGTGCCGGTGGAGGTCCAGCCGGTCAGGCTGCCCGACTCGAAGCCGCCGTTGGAAACGTCGGCCAGCGCCGGGTGCGAGGCGAGGAGTAGACCGCCCACGGAGAGCAGAGCGGTGGTGGCGGTCGCCGCCATGGATCTACGTCTGGATCGGGACACGGAACATCCTTTCGGGCAGCCGGAGATCGCCCGGCACGGGGGAGGGAAGGACGTTCACGCCGATGTGGCGCGTGTTCGCAATCCGGGATGGTTGCACCGGACATGACATGCAACAAGGGAGGCGGTGGCGATATCGCGCCGGGCAACCGAGAATTTACGGTATTCAGTCAACTCACAGTAAAAACACAGGGGTTTCCTCTGTATCGCCCAAGGGGTCCCCTGTGTCGGCCCGGCGGCCGCCCCTCACCGTGGGCCGTCGGCGCGTCTGGGCACCGTCGAACGCTGGCGCTTCACCAGCGACTTCCACCACCATGCCACCCGGTCAGGGGTGTACGGACGCTGCGTGGGCATGGGCCGCGTGCGGGCGTTCGACGCGGGCCGCGGGGGCGAGGGTGAAGCCGATGGCCGCGCCGCCGCCCGGGCGGTTGCGGGCGAAGGCCGTGCCGCCGTGGGCGACGGCGACGGCCCGTACGATCGCCAGGCCCAGCCCGGAACCGGGCAGGCTGCGGGCACAGTCGGCGCGGTAGAAGCGGTCGAAGACGCGGGGCAGATCGGCCTCGGCGAGGCCCGGCCCGCGGTCGCGCACCTCCACGCACGTGCCCGCGACCACGACGTCGATCGGCTCCGTTCCCCGCTGGTCGAACTTGGCCGCGTTCTCCATGAGGTTGGTCAGCGCCCGCTGGATCGCGGCGGGGCGCGCCCGTACGACGGTGCCGTCGGACTCGACCCGTATCTCCCTGCCGGTGCGACGCCGGACGAGGACGGCCGCGTCCTCGGCGACGGCGCCCAGAGCCAGTTCCACGGGCTGTTCGGCGTCCCGGTCCCCGGCGGCCAGCTCGACCAGCTCGTTGACGAGGTTGACCAGTTCCCTGGTCTCGCTCTTCATGTCCGCGATCAGCTCCGCCCTGACCTGCGGCGACAACCGGTCGACCCGGTCCAGCAGGGCGACGTTCGTCTGCAGCGAGGTCAGCGGGGTGCGCAGTTCGTGACCGGCGTCCTGGACGAGGCGGCGCTGGTCCTCCTCGGACGCGGCCAGCCGGCCCAGCATCCCGTCGAACGCCCGCCCCAGCCGCCCGACCTCGTCCTGCCCGGCGACGGGAACCGCCGTGTCCAGCCGGCCGGTGCGGGCCACGTCCTCGGCGACCCGGGTCAGCCGGACCAGCCGCCCGGCGATCCTGCGCGCCAGCCACCAGCCCGCCAGACCGGCCACGGCGATGACGGCTGCGCTCACCTCGACGGTGCGTTCCTGCAGCTCACGCAGCAGGTCCTCGGTGTCGCTGTACTGCTGGGCGACCTGTACGGCGCCCCGGCCGCCGCCGAGTGCGACGGTGGCCACCCGGTAGCGGTCCCCGTCGATCCCGGTCCGGTAGCGGATCGTGTGGCCGGCCGTAGCGTGCGAGGCGGCCGTACGGTCGGCGGCACGGACCGGGAGCGCCGGGTAGCCCGTGTCCTCGATGCGGCCCGCTGGGCCGAGGACCTGGACGTCGGTGCGGATACGGCGGGCGAGGTCGTCGCGGGGGCCGTCGTGGTCGGGGTCGACGCTGAAGTAGTCCCGGGGGGACAGACGCTGCCGGTCGACCTGCTGCTGGAGGTCGCCGACGACTCCGCGGAAGACGTCGTCCTGGTCCAGGCGCACCATCCGTGCCGCCGCGTTGTAGCTGAGGAAGCCGCCGAGGAGGGTGGCGGCGGCGGTGACGCAGGCGAAGGAGAGCGCGAACACCGTGCCCAGGCTGCGGCGGGGGTGCAGCATCGCGCGCGGCTGTCGCGTGTTGTCCATGGGCGTGGCTTCCTCCGGGCGGTCGGCGCCGCCAGTGTGCCCCGCGCCGGCCGCCCTGGGCAGGGCGCAAAGGCCGCCAGGGCCTCCCTCTTACTGGGCTCTCACCGGTTCCTGGCCATAGGGGCAGCCGGAACCGCCGCACCGCCGCCGCTTGCGTGACGTCGTTCAGCCCCATGGGGGGACACTGGCCGTGGGCGCCCGGGTGGCGGCGCGGTCTTCGAGGTCGGACTGCCCTCGCGCGCCGAACGGCCGACCGGCCACGGGCACCGAGCGGGCACCGACACACGGGAGTGCATCCGATGAGCGAGGTAGGGCAGATCCTCCTCGGGATCGCCCTCGGCCTGCTGCTGTGCTGGCTCGTGCTGCTGGCCGCCCTCGCGCTCGCCCGCCCCAAGGGCAACCTGGTCACCGAGGCCGTCCGGCTCCTGCCCGATCTACTGCGCCTCGTCTCCCGGCTCGCCCGCGACCGCACCCTCCCGCGCCGCGCACGCCGACTGCTGTGGGTCCTGGCCGGCTATCTGGCCCTGCCCATCGACCTGGTCCCCGACTTCATCCCCGTCCTCGGCTACGCGGACGACGCCATCGCCATCGCACTCGTCCTGCGGACCGTCGTCCGGCAGGCCGGCCCCGACGCCCTCGAACGGCACTGGCCCGGTACCCCCGACGGTCTGAACGTCGTGCGCCGCCTCGCAGGACTGCCGCCCGGCGGCCCTCCTGCATAGGTGGACGTGGCCCTCACCGTAGATGTACGTGGCTCTCGCCCCGCCGGTCTCAACCGCCGTGACCTGCCCGGGCCGCCGAACGCGCGCTCCCGGCCCGGCCCGCGCCGTTCCCGTCGGCCGAGGTGCCCGGGCGTTCCCGGTGCGGGTGGCCCCCGGCGCACCGCAGCCGGACCACGGCGTCCAGGCCGCCGCCCGGGGCCGCCTCCAGGGTGACCTCACCGCCGCCGGCACGGGTGAGCTGCCGGACCATCGGCAGGCCGAGTCCCGTTCCGTCGTGGTCGGCATCGGGAGCCCGCCAGAACCGGTCGAAGGCCCTTCGCCGCTGGTCCTCGGTCATGCCGGGTCCTTCGTCGATCACATGAAGCTCGGCCACAGGCGGCGTGCGCCCGCCTTCCGCCCGGCCGCCTTCCGCCCGCCCGCCATCCGCCCGCCCGCCATCCGCCCGTCCGTCTTGCAATCGGCCGTCTTCCGCCCGGGCGGTGACGGTCGCCAGCGTGACGGCGGTTCCCGGCGGCGACACGCGCAGTGCGTTGGAGAGCAGGTTGTCGATGATCTGCTCCAGCGCGCCCGGCACCGCCCACACCCTGACGTCCGTAGTCCCGGAGACGACGATGCCGACTTGCTGTTCATCGGCGAAGGCTGTCCAGATGGCCGCGCGATCGGCGACGACGGCGTGGAGATCGACCGCCTCCGGCCTGATCGCGGAGTTCTCCAGCCGGGCGAGCGCGAGCAGCCCCTGCACCATACGACTGAGCCGCTCCAGTTCCCCGAGTGCCTTGTCGAGGCTGTCCTGGGCGCAGGGGGCGAGGTGCGGCTCGAAGTTCTCCAGGCGCAGGCGCAGTGCGGTCAGGGGAGTCTTCAGCTGGTGGGACGCCTCGGAGGCGAATGCCTGCTGAGCCTGGAGCACATGTTGGAGCCGGGTCGCGGTCCTCGTGAACGACGCGGCGAGGCGACGCAGTTCCGGCGGCCCGTGGTCGGTGGCCGGCGGATCGGTGATCCGGCCCTCGGCGAGTTGTGCGGTGGCGCGTTCCAGGGCCTGGACGGGCCGGGTGATCGAGCGGGCGAGTACGAAGCCGATCAGGGCGACGGCGGCCAGCACGCCCAGCCCGACGACGGTGAGCGCCAGCCAGGTGGCGTGGACCCTCGCGGTCAGCGGCCCGAGGGGATAGACGGTCCGCACCACACAGGGGACGGTGGCGTCGGAGCCGCCCGGCACGGTGACGAAGAGGGCCTTACCGGCGGTGGACGGGTCGCTTCGGGTGCTGATGGCGGGCTGATCGCGCAGTGCGGTGGAGATGTCCGGGTCGGCGGACAGGTCCTTGCCGACCGGGGCACGGGCAGCGGTGTCGGTCAGGACGATGCCCTGGTGGCCGGCGACGAGCACGCGGCTGCCGGTTCGCCGCCCGTAGGCGCGGGCCAGTTCGGGCAGGTCGGCCGTCAGCCCGTGCTCCATCTTGTCCTCGCAGACCTCGGCGAGCGTCATCGCCCCCTGCTGCGCCGCATGGGAGAAGCGGGACAGCTCGCTGCGGGCGTAGAAGATGCCGAACGGCACTTCGAGCGCGAGCAGGACGAGCAGTATGAGGCTCAGATGGCTGAGCAGCAGGCGACGCGTCACCGGGGCCCTCCGCCGCGCGCCGCCGCCTCGGCGGACGTGACGTCGGCGGGTGCCGGGGGGACCAGCCGGAAGCCGATGCCGCGGATGTTCTCGATCCAGGAGGAGTCACCCAGCTTGCGGCGCAGCGCGGCGATGTGGACGTCCAGGGTCTTGGTGGGGCCGAAGTAGTTCGGTTCCCATGCCGTGTCGAGGATCTGCCGGCGGGAGCAGACGGCACCGGGGTCCTCCGCGAGGCACACGAGCAGGTCGAACTCCTTGGGGGCGAGGGCGACGGGCGACTGGTGCAGGTGTACCTGCCGGGTGCGGCGGTCGATGGTCAGCGGGCCGATCCGCTGGACGTGAGACGGCCCGGGTCGTGCCGGGTCCTCCGGGAGCCGCGTTCCCTCATGCCGGCCGTCGAGCACCGGGGGCACGGCACGGCGGGTGACGGCACGGATCCGGGCGACGAGCTCCCGCACGCCGAACGGCTTCGAGACGTAGTCGTCCGCGCCGAGCTCCAGACCGAGCACCCGGTCCACCTCGTCGTCCCTGGCCGTGATCATGATGATCGGCACGGACGAGCGGGAGCGGAGCGTCCGGCAGACGTCGATGCCGTCCATGTCGGGCAGCCCCAGGTCCAGCAGGACCATGGCGGCCTCCGGCGCGGCGAGGCCGTCGGCACCGTTTCTGGCGTGTTCGACGGTGAACCCGAAACGGCGCAGCCCCTCCATCAACGGTCCGGCCACCCGGTCGTCGTCCTCGATCAGCAAGACACGCATGCCGAAAGGCTCACAGACTCCGGCCCGAGGGTGTGGCGCAAACGCCGTAACCTCCCCCGAGCCGGTGATCCGCCACGGACGGCGTAACCGCCGGGGCGCGGCGCGATGACGACATCCAGGACTGGGACAGCGTGGAGTCAGCAGAGGGTTAACGCCGGGCGCGCAGGTGTTCAGCTCCCCAGGTGGCGGCCGGGAGCCGAGCCGGGGCCAGACCGCATGAAGGAAAGTCTTCTCGGCGGAATCGGCGCGGGGCGAGGAAGGAAAAACGCTTCATCGGAGGAATCCGGGATCCCCCGCTGTATGTGCTCTGGCAATGCGCTTGATCGCCTTCCCGTAGCTTCGGTCGCACGGCCGGTGCCATTCGAGCGCACCGCGCGCCAAGCCCCCCCAAGCACCTGGGATGCCCCATGCCCCTCGATGAACTACGCCGCACGCGCCCGGACCTGGTGGAGCCCTTCACGACCGCGCTCCCGGGTGCACGAGCCACCGTACTGGCCCGGCTGTGGGGCGCCTTCGTACGAGAATCCCTGCCCGGCGTTGCCGGGCACCGCCGGCAGTCCGACGCGCTGGTGGTCGAACTGCGGCGGGGCGGCTCGCTCTCGGCGGCCGAGTCCGGTGCGCGGCCGTTCGCCGAGGTGCCCGACGACTTCGCCGTATCCGGGCCGCAGGGGCCGATCCACGGGCCGGTGGAGCTGCTGGCACAGCTGGGCCTGCGCACCCCCGCGGCGCGGCGACTGGCGGCCGAGCTGGACAACAGCGTGGTCAACCTGGCCCTGGCCCGGGCCGCGAACCCGGGCGCAAGGGTCCCGCCGAAGAACTCGGCGGACGCCGAGCAGGCGGTGGTCGACGGTCACCCGCAGCATCCCTGCTGCCGGACGCGCACCGGCATGTCGGTCACCGATGTGCTCGCCTACGCCCCCGAACACCACCCAGTGGTCCGCTTGGCGCTGCTCCCCGTTCCGGCCGGGCGTTGGGAGGGCGCCGGCACCTGGCCGCGGGCGCTGCGTGCGGGCGACACGATCCTGGTGCCGCTGCACCCCTGGCAGCGGGACCATGTCCTCGCGCGCCACCCGGACCTGGCCGTCGTGGAGGAGACGATCCCGGCCCGGCCCCTGCTGTCGATGCGCACCCTGGCACCGCTCGGCCTCCTGCCGGGCTGCCACATCAAGACGGCCCTCGACGTCCAGGTCACCAACTACCGGCGCACCATCTCCCCGGCCGAGGTCGCCGACGGGCCCCCGCTGTCCGACCTGGTCGCGGCCCTCATCGACAAGGCCGGGTACGGCGGCAGCCTGCGCATCCTGCGGGAGCTGGGCGGCGCGGCGGTGCGGGTGGACGGACGGCCCTGCGCGAGCCTGGCGGCGATGATCCGGGAGTCGGCCGAGTGCCACCTCGACGCGGGGGAGATCGCGGTTCCGCTCACCGCCGTCCACGCCACCGGAGCCGCCGTGGTGTCGGGTGACCCGGTGCGCTGGCTGGCGGACTTCGCCGGGCTCGTGCTGCCGCCCGCGCTGACGCTGCTGTCCATGGGGGTGGCGCTGGAGGCGCACGGCCAGAACACCCTCGTCGTACTGCGGGACGGGCGGCCCGTGCGGGTGCTGTACCGGGATCTGGACGGCGTGCGGATCAGCCCGCACCGCCTGGCCCGGTGCGGTGTCACGCTGCCGCCGCTGCTCGGCACCCGCGCGGGCGACGACGTGGGCGCGCTGCACACCAAGCTGTTCGGCGGCCTCGTCAGCGGAGTCCTCAGCGAGCTGGTCGACGTCCTCAGCCGGACACGGGCGGCCGATCCCCGGGCGCTGTGGGGCGCGGTGGCCGAGGTGGGCCGCCGGGTGTACGCCGGCCTGCCGGACCAGGAGGACGCGGCCGCGTTCTTCGGCGCCACGATGCCGCTGAAGGCGACCGTCGCCATGCGCCTGGCCGAGAACCCCGGCAAGGCGCAATGGACATCCGTTCCCAACCCCCTGGCGCACCGCCGCTGAACCCCGGCACCGACCGCTGTCCCACTGGAGCGACCGTATGACCACCGGCACTGTCCCCCACACGACGTTCGCCGCGGCGGCCGCCGAACCGTCGTACACGGCCGACACCGTCACCGCCCACACGCTGCTCAACTGCCTGATCCGTGAGGTGTCCGCCCCCGAGCACCAGGTGACGGTCGACGACGGCCACCTCCTGCTGCGGCTGCCGCGCCGGGGCCTGCTGCTGCGTGCCCCGCTGCGCCGGGCCTCGCTGACCGGAGCGCACCGCTTCCAGGGCTCGGTCCAGCGTTTCGACAACGACGCCTGGGTGACAGTGGGCTGGCGCGAGCTGGCCGGTCACATCCGGGACGAACTGGAACTGCGCACGGGGGTCGCCAACGAAGAGTTCCTGGGCCAGGTCGCCGACAGTCGCGACACGATCCGCACCGCGCTGGAACAGCGGGCGCACACCACGCCGCACGCCGATCCGTATGTGGCGTCGGAGCAGTCCCTGGTGTTCGGCCACCGCTTCCACCCCGCTCCCAAGGCCCGCACCGGCGACCCGGCCGACTGGCTGGCGTACGGTCCGGAGACCGGCGCGCGCTTCCGGCTGCGCTACCTGGCCGTGCGCCGCCCTCTCGTGCGCGAGGAGGGCGAGCTGCGCGAGATGGACGCGTTGTGCCCGGCGGCCGACCCGGGATTCGCGATTCTGCCGGTGCACCCCTGGCAGTTCCGGCTCCTCGAGGAGCACGACCGGCTGCGCGCGGCGATGACTTCCGGCGATGTCGTCGACACCGGGACGAGCGGAGCCCAGCTGGCGCCGACCGCATCGGTGCGCACGCTGTACGACCCCGAAAGCGACACGTTCCTGAAGTTCAGCCTGAACGTCCGCCTCACCAACTGCGTCCGCAGGCACGCCAGTTACGAACTGCCCGGCGCCGTCGCCCTCAACCGGCTGCTCCAGCCCGTCTTCGCCGAGCTGGCCGGCCGCTTCCCGGGATGTGCGCTCATGGCCGAGCCCGGCTACCGCACCCTCGACACCACCGGCGACACCGCCCTCCTGGAGGGCCTCGGCGTCATCGTCCGCTCCGGCCTGCGCCACCACCTGCGGCCCGGGGTGACGCCCCTGCTCGCCGCCGCGGTCGCGGACGAGTACCCGACCAGCGCGGCCCACGTCTCCCGGCTGCTCGCCCGCGGCGACGGTGACGTCCTGGCCTGGTGGGACGCCTACCTGCGGCTGCTGCTGCCACCGGTCTTGGCCGCCTACTTCGAATACGGCGTCGTCCTGGAACCCCACCTGCAGAACGTCGTCGTCGGCGTGCGTCCCGACGGCACCCCGGCACAGATGCTCTTCCGCGACCTGGAGGGCACCAAGCTCCTGCCCGCGCACCACCGGCCCACCCTCGACGGCCTGCCGGACGACGTCCGGGGCTCCCTCACCTACGACCCCGAACGCGGCTGGAACCGGGTCGCGTACTGCCTCCTGGTCAACCACACGGCCGAAGTGCTCGGCGCCCTGGCCGACCTCGCCCCGACGCTGGAACCCGCCCTGTGGGGCCTGGTCCGCGACCACCTCGACGCCTACGCCCGCACCGCCGCGGAACCGCCCCGCCTGCGCGCCCTGCTGTCCGGCGTGCCGCTGCCCGCCAAGGCCAACCTGCTCCTGCGCTGGGCTCGCAAGGCCGACCGGCACGCCACCTACGTCCCCCTGCCCAGCCCGCTCGGCGCCGACTTCCCCCGCGAGGTGATCCGGTGAGGCCCGCCCTGCTCGATCAGGTCCGCCGGATGACCGACGACGACCTGCCCGCCTATGTCTACGACCTGCCGGACCTGCGCGCGCACGTTCAGGCGATCCGGGCCGCACTGCCGGAACGCGTCGAGCTGCTGTACGCGGCCAAGGCCAACTCCGATCCCCGGATCCTGCGGACCCTGGCCGGACACGTCGACGGGTTCGAGGTGGCCTCCGGCGGCGAACTGGGCCACGTCCGCGGGCTCGTTCCCGACGCGCCGATCGCTTTCGGAGGACCCGGCAAGACCCCGGACGAGCTGACCTGCGCGCTGGATGCCGGCGTGGAGCGCCTGCACATCGAGAGCGCACACGAACTACGTCTGCTCACCACCCTGCTGGGCGACCGGAGCGCGGACGCCCTGCTGCGCGTCAACCTGCCCGTCGACGTCGGCCGGGCGGCACTCGCGATGGGCGGACACCCCAGCCCCTTCGGCATGGATCCCGCGCAGCTGGACGGCTGCCTGGAGCTGATCGCCTCCGACCCCCGCATCCGACTGCGCGGCCTGCACCTGCACCTGGCCAGCGGCCTTACGGCGCCGGCCCAACTGGCCCTGATCGACGAGGCCCTGACCTGGGCCGAGGACTGGGCGCACCGCCGCGGCACCGACCTGACCGAGGTCAACGCCGGAGGCGGGATGGGCGTCGACTACGCGCATCCGCACGAGAGGTTCGACTGGCCGGCCTTCGGCGCGGGCCTGGTCCGTATCCTGGCCCGCCACCCGCACCTCACCCTGCGGATCGAACCCGGCCGTTCGGTCACCGCGTACTGCGGCTGGTACGTCACCCGGGTCCTGGACATCAAGTTCAGCCGCGGGGAGGCGTTCGCCGTGCTGCGCGGCGGAACCCACCATCTGCGCACCCCCGCCGCGAAACAGCACGACCAGCCCTTCGAGGTGATCCCCGACGACGTATGGCCCCTGCCCTGGGACCGCCCGGAGGCCCGGGACGAGCCGGTGACCCTGGTCGGACAGCTGTGCACACCCAAGGACGTCCTGGCCCGCCGGGTCACGGTGAGGCGGCTGCGCGTCGGTGACCGCATCGCCTTCGCCATGGCCGGTGCCTATGCCTGGAACATCTCGCACCACGCGTTCCTCATGCACCCGCACCCCGCCTTCCGGCACGTCGACGATGCCGGGGTGTCCGTCACCGGCGACACGTACGCCCGTCGGACGTCATGAGCGCGGGCTCCCGCACTCCGGTGACGGCCGTACTCACCGCCCGGAACTTCCGTCGCTACCTGCTCGGTCAGCTGACCTCCAACATCGGCACCTGGATGCAGCGTGCCGCGCAGGACCTGCTCGTCCTCCACATCACCGGCAACAGCGGCGGCGCGGTCGGCATCGTGACCGCGCTGCAGTTCCTCCCGCAGACCCTGTTCGGCCTGGCCGGAGGCGTCCTCGCCGACCGGTACCCCAAGCGGCGGCTCCTGCTCCTGACCCAGGCCGCCATGGGGGCGCAGTCACTGCTGCTCGGACTGCTGACCGTCACCGGGGCGGTGAACCTGCCGTCCGTCTACGCGCTGGCCTTCGCCCTCGGCACGGCCACCGCCGTGGACAGCCCCGCCAGGAACGCCTACATCTGCGAACTGGTCGGCCAGGAGCGCGTCGCCACCGCGGTCAGCCTGAACTCCGCCCAGTTCAACGTGGCCCGCACCATCGGCCCCGCCCTCGCCGGACTGACGGTCGCCGCCTTCGGCACGGGCCCGGTGTTCCTCGTGAACGCGGCCTCCTATCTGGCCGTCCTCCGTGGCCTGCTCACCATCCGTACGGACGACCCGGACGACCCGGACGACCCGGGCGACCACGGCCGGCCCCGACCCGGCCGTACCCGGCTGCGCGACGCCTTCCGTCACCTCGCCTCCACCCCGGACCTGCTCCTGCCGATCGGTCTCATCGCCTTCGTCGGCACCTTCGGCCTCAACTTCCAGGTCACCCTCTCGCTCATGGCCGTCACGGTCTTCCACACGGGCGCCGCCGCCTTCGGTTGGCTCTCCGCCGCATACGCCCTGGGCGGCCTCGTCGGCGCGATCCACGGGGCGGGCCGCGGCAAGCCCCCCACCGCACGCCGACTGGTCACCACCACGGTCGTCTTCGGGACACTGGAAGCAGCGCAGGGCCTGATGCCGGGCTACGCCGCGTTCACGGCCCTGCTGATCGCCACCGGTTTCGCCGCGGTGACCGTGACCACCACCGCCAACGCGCTGACGCAGCTGCACGCGCACCCACACCTGCGGGGCCGTGTCATGTCCGTGTACTTCCTCGTCCTCCTCGGCGGCACCCCCGTCGGCGCCCCCCTGGTCGGCCTGGTGTCGGACACCCTCGGCGCCCGCTCCACCCTGGTCCTGGGCGGGGTCATCTCGGCGTCCTCCGCACTGGCGCTCTCCGCCTTCGTCACAGACCGGATCCCACGTCCCACCCGACCCACGGAAGCCTCCGCGACCACCCCGTCCCTCACCTCGGCCCGATCGGCAGGGGACCGGCGGACCGACCTCTGACGCGTTTCGCCCACTTTCATGGACGTTATCCTGGAGCGGTGGGACTGGATCACACCTCGCTGACCAGCTTGGCCGCCCTCGGCGACGCCACGCGCCGCCGTATGTTCGAGCTCATCCGGCAGGAGCGGCGGCCGGTGACGCGTGAGGAGGTGGCCGACAGCCTCGGTATCTCCCGCAAGCTGGCGGCCTTCCACCTGGACAAGCTGGTGGCGGCCGGACTGCTCCAGGCCCGCTACGAATCATCCGCGGGCATCCGCAAGGTGGGCCGTAGACCCAAGGTGTACGAGCCGGTGGGCGAGGCCATCGCGGTGAGCATCCCCGAGCGCCGCTACGGCATGCTGGCCGACGTCCTCACCGAGGCCGTCCTCACCGAGACCGGCGAGGAATCGGCCCGCGACGCCGCGCTCCGCGTGGCGTACGCGCGGGGGGAAACCCTGGGCGGCACCGAACGCGAGCGGGTACGCCCCGGGCGCCTCGGTGCCGAGCGCGGACTGACCGTGGCCGCCGAGACGCTCGAGGAGTTCGGCTTCGAGCCGGAGCGCACCGCGCCCACCCTGCTGCGGCTGCGCAACTGCCCCTTCCACCCCCTGGCCGCCAAGGCCCCGGACCTGGTCTGCGCCGTCAACCAGGCCTTCCTGGCCGGCTACCTGCAGGGCCTGGGAAGCGACCGGACCACGGCCGTACTCGCACCGCGGCCCGGTTCCTGCTGCGTCGAACTGCGCGGCGGGGACGCGACCGGAGACAGTCCGCAGGCGGATCCCGCCTGCGGGGTGTGAGCCGGGGCCGCGCGGACCCCCGCCCGGCGCCGCTCACAGGCTCAGCGTGACCGCGGCGGCGACACCGCCCACACCCAGGGCGAAGGCGGCTTCGGGCCAGCCGCCGCTGCCCCAGCGGAAGAACCGGTCGAGGGCCAGCCGGCCCGGACCGATCGCGGCGACGGCCAGGGCGACGACGGCGATGCCCACGCTGTACTCCACGCCACCCTTCGCCTCCCACAGGCCATGGGCGCCGGTGACGGTCGCCATGGCGTTGATCATCACGCCGATCAGCGCGGCGGCTGCCAGCGGCGTGAACAGACCGACGGCCAGGCCGAGGCCGCCGAGGAACTCGGACAGGCCGCCGACCACCGCGAACAGCTTCCCCGGGCGGTAGCCCAGGTCGGCGAACCCCTTGCCGGTGGCCGTCAGGCCCGGACCCCCGAACAGGCCGAAGAGCTTCTGGGAGCCGTGTCCGGCCATGAACAGTCCAAAGGTCAGCCTGAGGAGCAGAAGACCCCAGTCGCCGGCAGACAGCCCTCGTTCCGGGCCCTGCCGTGCCGTCGGCTCCGTGGAAGCCGAAAGCCAACCCGAGGCGCGCTTCGTCATGTGAACACTCCGGTACGGACGCCGAAACGGCTCTGCCGCAGGGGGCACACCGGGGGCACACCGCCCCTGCCGATCCTTCCGCAACAGCACTGACCTCGCACATCGGGCGCCCGGCCGGTGAGCCTCACCCGAGGGAGTGACGCGCCACTTGACCCGTGCTTCGAATAAGACCAACAATCGTTGGTGAAATTACCGGAGGGCAGCTCACGGGCGGGTGCCGTATGACGGAGAACAGCGATCTCAGGAATCTGCGTCAGGCGAAGCAGCCGGTCAGCGGCGCCTTGGCGGGTCCGTACGGGCATCCGTTCCATCCGGTCCTGGTGACCGTGCCGATCGGGGCCTGGGTGTCCGGCCTGGTCTTCGACATCGCCTCGCGGATCGTGCACCGGCCGGGCTTCCTGGCCCACGGCTCGGCCTGGCTGATCGCGATCGGCGTGCTGGGGGCGCTGGCGGCGGCCTGCGTCGGCTTCCTCGACCTGTTCGCCATCCCCACCGGCACGCCGGCCTTCCGCACGGGCCTGGTCCACATGGGCCTGAACCTCGCCGTGACCGCCGCGTACGCGGCCGGCTTCGCCTGGCGGCAGGGCGGCGGATACCCGGAGGGACAAGGCGTCGGATACGGGCAGTTGGCCCTCTCCGCCGTCTCGCTCGCCGTCCTCGCGCTGTCCGGCCATCTGGGCGGCAAGCTCGCCTACCGCTACGGCGTGCGCGTGGCGGAGGAGTCCGTGCAGGCCGAGGGGTACCGCACCCGGCATCCCTCCTGACGGCACCCGCCGGCCACCGCTCTCACCACACCCGCATCTCGAACAACTGGAGAACGACATGGACATCGCCGCTCTCGTCGCCTGGGTGGTCACCGCCCTCGGCGGTTTCGTCCTCCTCGCCCGCTGGATCTCCCGCGGCGGACTGCGGCAGCAGCAGACCGGCACGACCCGCTTCCCGGCGCCCCTCGTCTTCGGCCACTTCCTGCTCGCGGCGGCCGGACTCGTCGTCTGGATCGTCTACCTCGCCGCCGACCGTACGGCCCTGGCGTGGGCGTCCTTCGCGATCCTCGTCGCCGTGGCGCTGCTCGGCTTCACGATGTTCGCCCGCTGGATCCCCGTCCAGCGCACACCCGTCCCGGCCAACGCCCAGGACGAGACCACGCCCGCGGAACGGCACCTGCCCGTTCCGGTCGTCGCGGCCCACGGCCTGCTCGGCGCCGCGACCCTGATCCTGGTGCTGCTCGCGGCACTGGGAGCGGGCGGCAGCTGACGCGGGCGCGGCCCCGGCCCCGCCGCGCAGTCGCCGGTCCGGCGGCCGGATCCGAGACGCCGAACGGTGGGCGCCGGGCCGCGGTATGCGCCCACCCAGGGCGCACCGCTCCCACACCCGGCGCGCCCGCGCCCGCCGCTTCCGGTGCGCCTGCATCCGCCGCGCCCGGCGCGTCTGCGTCCGCCGCTTCCGCCGCACCCGGTGCGTCCGCGCCCGCCGGTCCCGGTGAGCCCGCACCCGCACCCGCCGCACCCGGCTCGCCCGCACCCGCCGTGCCCACCGCTCCCGTGCCCGCCGCGCCCGCCGCCCGCCATGCCCGCCGCTCCCGCACCCGCCGCACCCGCACGGCGTACGCGGCACGCGCACGGTCAGCCGAGGGCAACCGCCCGCCAGGGCGTCAGGTGCCAGGGCGTCAGGGCACTTCGGCTTCGAAGAGGGCCGTGCAGCCGTGGACGGAGAGCTGGTGGGTGGGGAAGCGGGCGGCCAGCTCCGTGCGCAGGTCCTCGAGGCTGTCCTCGGAGTTGTGCATGACGCCGCGCCAGTTCCACGCCGAGAAGGCGGCCCGGGCGGCCGCCCCCACGGGGACGCCTTGGGTGAGGACGGTGGCGCCGAAGATGCGCCCGCCCGGCCGTACACAGGCCGCGACGTGGTCCAGCACCTTGGCCTTCTGGCGAATGGTGCCGGGCACGCAGTGCAGCAGGAAGTTCGTCGACGCCGAGCCGAAGGCCGCCTCGGGAAGGGGGAGCGGTTCCAGCGCGTTGGCCCGGACCGTCCTGACCTCGAAGCGGGCCAGGCGCCGGGCGGCGTGGCGGAGCGAGTGCTCGTTCAGATCGGCCAGGGTGATGGCCTGCCCCGGTGCGGTGCGGCAGTTGTCCAGGAAGTAGCCGGTGCCCACGCCGACGTCCAGGTGGTCCGGGGAGACGTTGCGGTCGAACATGGCGACCACTTCGGACACCGGGACCCGGAAGAGGAACCGGCAGTTGATCTTGAAGGCCACGAGGTCGTACAGGGCCAGCGTCGACGGCCGGTACATGGCCTGGCCTGCGTGCACCTGGTCTGAGAGGGGCGACGCGGTCACGTGGAACCTCCGGCCGAGGGGGCGAATGCGGCTGACCACGACTATACGTGGCGGAACTGCCCCGCGCGCGGCGGCAGTTGCGCGGAACCGGAAGGCCCCACGGGTATCGGCCATACCCGTGAGGCCGGACGCATCCAGCGCGGGGTCAGGACCGGACCATGCCGTCGACCCGGGTGCGGAGCCAGTCCACGATCTTCCCCGTCGGCGTCCCCGGGGTGAAGATCTCGGCGACCCCGAGCTCCTTGAGCGGTGCGACGTCCGCTTCGGGGATGATGCCGCCGCCGAAGACCTCGATGTCCGCGGCGTCACGTTCCCGCAGCAGGCCGAGCACCTCGGGAAAGACCGTCATGTGCGCCCCGGACAGGACGGACAGCCCCACGAAGTCGGCGTCCTCCTGGATCGCGGTGCTCACGATCTGCTCGGGCGTCTGGTGGAGACCGGTGTAGATGACCTCCATCCCGGCGTCGCGCAGGGCCCGCGCGACGACCTTCGCCCCACGGTCGTGACCGTCGAGGCCCGGCTTGGCCACGATGATCCGGATCTGGTCGTGCATCGTTGCGTCACCCTTTCGCACGGCTGGTTCAAAAGACACACCGCTGGTTCAACACCACTGGTTCAGAAGACATCGGTGGGCGTGTAGGTGCCCCACACGTCACGGAGCGCGTCGGACACCTCCCCGACGGTGGCGCCGGCCGCGAGGGCGTCCTTCATCGGGTACAGGACGTTGTCGTCGCCCTCCGCGGCCTTCTTCAGCCGGGTGAGCGCCTCGTCCACCCGTGGGAAGTCCCGCCAGGCGCGCAGCTTGCAGAGGCGTTCGGCCTGCTGGGCCTCGATGGCCGGGTCGACACGCAATGGCTCGTACGGCTCCTCCTCGTCCAGCTGGAACCGGTTGACGCCGACCACCAGCCGCTCGCCCTCGTCGGTCTCCTGCGCGATGCGGTAGGCGTTGCGCTCGATCTCGCTCTTCTGGAAGCCGCGTTCGATCGCGGCGACCGCCCCGCCCAGGTCCTCAACCTTGCCCATCAGCTCCAGCACCTCGGCCTCGACCTCGTCGGTCATCCTCTCGATGACGTACGACCCCGCGAAGGGGTCGACCGTCGCCGTCACGTCCGTCTCGTACGCCAGGACCTGCTGGGTGCGCAGCGCCAGCCGGGCGCTCTTGTCCGTGGGCAGGGCGATGGCCTCGTCGAAGGAGTTGGTGTGCAGCGACTGGGTGCCGCCCAGCACCGCGGCCAGGGCCTGGACGGTGACGCGGACCAGGTTGACCTCCGGCTGCTGCGCGGTCAGCTGCACGCCCGCCGTCTGGGTGTGGAAGCGCAGCATCATCGACTTGGGGTTCTTCGCGCCGAAGTCCTCCTTCATCACCCGCGCCCAAATGCGGCGGGCGGCACGGAACTTGGCGACCTCCTCCAGCAGTGTCGTACGGGCCACGAAGAAGAAGGACAGGCGCGGGGCGAAGTCGTCGACGTCCATGCCGGCCCTGACCGCCGTGCGGACGTACTCGATGCCGTCGGCGAGGGTGAACGCGATCTCCTGCGCGGGGGACGCGCCCGCCTCGGCCATGTGGTAGCCGGAGATCGAGATCGTGTTCCACCTCGGGATCTCGGCCTTGCAGTACTTGAAGATGTCCGCCGTCAACCTCAAGGAGGGCTGCGGCGGGAAGATGTACGTGCCGCGCGCGATGTATTCCTTCAGTACGTCGTTCTGGATCGTGCCCGTCAGCCTGCCGGCCGGGACACCCTGCTCCTCCGCCACGAGCTGGTACAGCAGAAGCAGTACCGCGGCCGGCGCGTTGATGGTCATCGATGTGGACACCTGGTCCAGCGGGATACCGCCGAACAGCACCCGCATGTCGTCGATCGAGTCGATGGCGACGCCCACCTTGCCGACCTCGCCGTGGGCGAGCGGGGCGTCCGAGTCATGGCCCATCTGGGTGGGCAGGTCGAAGGCGACCGACAGACCCATGGTGCCGTTGGCGATCAACTGCTTGTAGCGGGCGTTGGACTCGGCGGCCGTGCCGAAGCCGGCGTACTGCCGCATCGTCCACGGCCTGCCCGTGTACATCGACGGGTAGACCCCGCGGGTGAAGGGGTACGAGCCGGCTTCCCCGAGCTGTGCCGCGGGATCCCACCCGGTGAGCGCGTCGGGTCCGTAGACCGGCTCGATGGGAATTCCCGACTCAGAGTTGCGCACCATGGTGCCTTGCCTCCATGAGTGTTTCTCCCGTTGGTGATCTCGGTGTATGTGCGTCGGCCTGGCCGAAGCCGGGAAGCGAGGGTGCCTGTGCGGGGGAGGCGGGGGAGACGCCCTGAGCGGTGCCGACGTGCTCGGGCGGTGTGAGTGAGTGACGGCCGACAGCCGGTCTGCGGCGGCCCGAAAGCGATTTCTTCGCCGGGTCGACGCCGTCGGAATCGCAAGTTCCGAAATTCCGGCACGGGAAAGGGTTTGCCGTGTCTGGAAGATAGAAGGCCGTGATCGTGTCAGTCAATAGGCGACGCGGGTTATGGAAGAGCCAGCTTAAGTTACTTGCCGGAAAACAAGTTTGGGTCGCGGCCGTGCTGACGTGGCGTTGGCCGCGGAGGTCTCCGCGTCCGTGCGGCCCTGATGGCCTTCGGGGTGCGGTCCTGTAATAAAGCGGTAACCGGTACAAGGTTGAACGTATTTGACGACGGCTGTCCGCGCGCCATAGTTGAGCCTTGATCACCTTTCAGTTTGTTGAAAGCTGAAGTGAAGGCTTGATCCCGACTGGGGCAAGGGCGCATCCGGCGTTGAACGGAATACGGCGTTCCTTCGGCTGTTACCTGTGGAATCAGCAGGTAGCAGGCGTCTCGCCGGGGATGTGGCCGAGTCTGACCGGCTCTCCAACTCACGGCTATGTCGGTATCGTTGGCGGTGTGTCTTTGACGAGATCCCGGCCTCTTCGACATACTCTTTCCGTGTTGGCAGGTTCGAGTCCTTGGGAGTGGCAGCTGGCATTCCAGTTATTGACCAGGAATCAGTTCGGGATCGTCTGCGTCACCTGGCGGTTCGGGAAGCGCCGCCAAAAGAACGATTCTGCAGATCGGTCCCGGCTGCCCGGCCCCAGGTCGGCGCCGGGTGTTTGTGTCGGCAACTGTCGCCGCGGGGGTGAACGCCGTCATGTGGCCGGCTGCGGAAGGGAAGCTGAACAAACGGGGGATATATGCGTACGCCTACGCTGAATGAGCTTGTAGACGATTGCATAGCCGGGGACCAGGACAGCTGGAACCGGATCGTAGAACGGTACACGCCGCTCATCTGGGCGATCGCCCGGGGTCACAGGCTGAGCGCGGCCGACAGCGAGGACGTCAGCCAGACCACCTGGATGCGAGTGATCCAGCATCTGGGCAAGCTCCGCGATCCCGAGAAGCTCGCCCAGTGGATCGCGGTATCGGCCCGCCGGGAGAGCCTCAAGCTCATCGACAAGTCCGGCCGCAGTGTGCCGGTCGGGGACTCGCCGGTCTTCGACCGCTCGGAACCGTCGGAGAACCACCCCGAGGAGAGGGCGCTGGCGAAGGAGCGCGACAGCGAGGTTCTGCTCGCGTACTGCGCGCTCTCGCCCAAGTGCCAGGCACTGCTCGGGCTGCTGGTGACCGACCCGCCGATGTCCTACGACGAGATCAGCGCCACCCTGGGCATGCCGCGCGGCTCGCTGGGTCCCATACGGTCGCGCTGCCTGGCCCATCTGGAGAAGCTTCTCCAGCGCGAGACGGAGCGCTCGCAGCAGGCGACGGAGCTGCTCGACGCGATCACGCGCTCCGGTCTGCGGACCTTCGCCCTGGAGCAGCACCGCTGAGCCGGTGAACGCCGCCGACCTGGCGTGTTTCACCGAAGGCGCCTTCCGGCCCTGGCCCATGGGGCCTGCCCGGGCTTCTGCCCCGGCCGGAAGGCGCCTTCCGCGTGTCCGCAATGTTCGCCCTGACCGCCTGGCCGCCGCCTCAAGTGTCCTTCGAGCGAGCGGTATTGATCCTTATAAAACGCGCGTATAGCCTGGGTTTCTGTTTGATGAATGACCTGGCGTGGCGGAGGGTGGGTGGCATGAACACATCGGGCGAGGTGCAGGCAGCAGGGTCGGCTGATGAAGCACTGGCCAGGCTTGCCGGCGCTGTCGGACAGCCTCCGCGCGGCATGCTCGACAAGGCCAAGGCGCTGTATGCGCTCATCCAGGACGACGGCGCGCGAGGCGCCGATTCCGTTTCCGTCGCACGGGCGGTACCCGTCTCCCAAGTGTGCGGCAGCGAAGCCCTCCTGACGACCGGCCGCCTGCGGCCGCCCGTGCGCCACGGCGACTGACGGACGGCACGTTCGGCTCGGCCCGCCGACCGGCTGAGCTGATGTGACCTCTGTCACAGCTGCGAAGAATCCCGCCGCAGCTGTATCCGGATCGATTGCGGCCGGATCTGTGGTCCTGGGAAAGGGACACAGCCGGCTCGTGGGTCAGCACCTGCTGCCGCACGGTTCGCAATCGTCGGGAAGGGAACCCCGTGACAGTTGAACGTAATCCATGGTCGGCTCTGGGCGCGCTGCTCGTCGGGTTCTCCCTCATCTCGCTGGACATGAGTGTGGTGGCGGTCGCCAACCCCGCGATCATGGAAGGGCTGAAGGCCAACGTCACCGACGTGATCTGGGTGACAAGCGCCTACTTGCTCACCTACGCGGCGCCGCTGCTGTTCACCGGACGGCTCGGTGACCGCTTCGGCCCCAAGAACGTCTACATGGTCGGCCTGGTGGTGTTCACGCTCGCCTCGCTGTGGTGCGGCACGGCCGGCAGCATCCACATGCTGATCGCGGCCCGCGCCGTGCAGGGCTTCGGGGCCGCGCTGATGACGCCCCAGACCATGGCCGTGGTCACCAAGATCTTCCCGGCGGACAAACGCGGCGCCGCCATGGGTGTGTGGGGCGGCGCCGTCGGTGTCTCCCTGCTGCTGGGCCCGATCGTCGGCGGCCTGCTGGTGGACTCCGTCGGCTGGAAATGGATCTTCCTGATCAACGTGCCGATCGGTGTCCTCGCCTTCGCCCTGGCCTGGAGGCTGGTGCCGGCGCTGGCGACCGAGCACCACACCTTCGACGTCATCGGCATCCTGCTGTCCTGCGCGGGCGTTTTCCTGCTGGTCTACGGCCTGCAGGAGGGCAACAATCACGACTGGTCGACCGGCATCTGGCTGGTGATCGGCGCGGGACTGGCCGTACTGGCACTGTTCGTCGTGACGCAGGCGCGCGCCAAGGGCGAGCCCCTGATGCTGCTGAGCCTGTTCCGCGACCGCAATTTCGCACTGGCGAACGTGGGGATCGCGGCCATGGGCGCCTCGGTGACCGCGCTGACCGTGCCCGCGTACTTCTTCCTCGAGGGCGTACGAGGGCTCTCCTCCCTGAAGGCGGCCCTGGTCTTCGCACCGCTGGCGATCGTGACCGGCATCGTCGCCCCGATCGTCGGCAAGCTGTCCGACAAGGCGCACCCGCGCACCTTCACCACCATCGGCTTCGTGCTCTTCGGCCTCACGGTCGTCGGATACAGCGTGTTGATGACACCGGACTCGAAGCTGTGGATGTTCTCGGCGACCACGGCCGTGACCGGTGTCGCGAACGGCATGATCTGGGGCCCGCTGGGCGCCATCGCCACCCGCAACCTCCCCGTACAGCACTCCGGTGCGGGCTCCGGTATCTACAACACCAGCCGGCAGCTGGGTTCCGTACTCGGCAGTGCCGCGATCGGCGCGCTGTTCGTCGACCGGATCAGCGCGCACCTGCCGGGCATCGGCGGGGGGCACTTCGAAGGCAGCACCACCAAGATCCCGACCATGTTCCTCGACCCCTACAGCAAGGCACTGAGCGAGACGGGTCTGCTGCCCGTCGCCTTCCTGCTGCTGGGCGCGGTCGCCTGCGTGATGTTCCTCCGCTTCGCACCGCCGGAGCCGCAGGCGGGGGCCGAGGACATCGCCACGCAGAAGGTCCACGACGTCACTGGCCAGGTTTGACAGCGCCACACCACGGATCTCGTGTGTGAGCGGGGAAGGTACGGCATGGCTGCCGCAAAAGACTTCGATCTCTGGATTCGCAAGCTGAGCTCCACGGAGGATCCCAGGGCCAGACTGATCTGTTTCCCGCACGCCGGCGGTTCGGCGAACTTCTATTTCCAGTTCGCACGCCGCTTCGCCGACCTGCAGGTCCACGGGGTGCAGTACCCCGGTCGGCAGGACCGCCGGCGGGAGCGTTTCCGGGACAGCATCCAGGAACTCGCCGACGACATCGCCGAACTCATCGGCGATTGGAACGACGTGCCTGTCGTGCTGCTGGGTAACAGCATGGGTGCGCTGGTGGCCTTCGAGGTGGCTCTCCGCCTGGAGTCCACGGGCAACGCACCTTTGTCCTTGTTCGCCTGCGGCCGGGTGGCGCCGACGCTGCGCAAGGACGAACAGACGCACCTCAAAGGCAATGACGCCTTTCTCCGGGAAATGGCGCTGCTGGGCGGCATGGGACACGAGTTGCTGCAGGACGAGGAGATCCTCGACCTCGTCCTGCCTCCCATGCGCGCGGATTACCGGATCGCCGAAACCTATTGCTGTCCGCAGGGGACGAGCGTCTCTGTGCCGATACATGTGCACATCGGGAAGCACGACCCCAAAGTGACGGAGCGCGAGGCGGCCGAGTGGAAGAAGTGCACCACCGGGGAATTCACCCTGGACACCCATGAGGGCGGCCACTTCTTCTTCATCGACAACGGAGACCGCCTGATCGATTCCGTCAGCACATCGGTGGAAGAAGCACTCGCGGCACAGCCGTGACGTGATGTCCGCGTGAGGCGGCCCGCAATGCGCGGCGGGTCGCCCCTTCGGCATGCCCGGCATACGTACGCATGCCCCGAGAAAAAACTTTCGGAATAGCTGTATCTGGCCGGACCACCCCGGGATCTAGCAGGTCGACCACATGGTTGTCGGCATAAGCCCGAAGGTGGGGGAAAACAAGCATGGCCCTCGAGAAGCACGACATCGTCGGAGCCCTGCGCAAGTCGCTCAAGGAAACCGAGCGTCTGCGGCGCCAGAACCAGCAACTGCTCGACCAGGCGGCCGAGCCCCTGGCGATCGTGGGGATGAGCTGCCGCTTCCCGGGCGGGGTGGCCTCGCCGGAGGACCTGTGGTCGCTGGTCGCCGAGGGGCGCATGGGCATCTCGGAGTTCCCCGGCGACCGCGGCTGGGACCTGGACAACCTGTACGACCCGGACCCGGACCACCCCGGCACGTCCTACACGCGCCACGGCGGATTCCTCGACGACATGGCGGAGTTCGACGCCGACTTCTTCGGCATCAGCCCCCGCGAGGCACTCGCCATGGACCCGCAGCAACGACTGCTCCTCGAGGGCGCGTGGGAAGCCTTCGAGGACGCGGGGATCGACCCCCTGACGCTCAAGGGCAGCGACACCGGCGTCTTCTGCGGCCTCATGTTCTCCGACTACCAGTTCGTCGCGAGCCTCAGCGACCGGCGGCCGGAGATCGAGGGCTACCTCTCCATCGCGTCCTCGCCCAGCGTGGCCTCGGGGCGCATCAGCTACACCTTCGGCTTCGAGGGGCCCGCGGTCACCGTGGACACCGTGTGCTCCTCCTCCCTCGTGGCCATCGACCTGGCCGCCAAGTCCCTGCGCGCCAGGGACTGCTCGCTGGCCGTGGTCGGCGGAGCGACGACGCTGGCCAGGCCCAGCGCCTTCGTGGAGTTCAGCCGCCAGCGCGCCCTGTCACCGGACGGACGCTGCAAGGCGTACGCGGCAGCGGCGGACGGCGTCGGCTGGGCGGAAGGCATGGGCCTGCTGGTACTGGAGCGGCTGTCCGACGCCCAACGCAACGGACGGCGCATCCTGGGCCTCGTGCGCGGCAGCGCCGTCAACCAGGACGGCGCCAGCAACGGCCTCACCGCGCCGAACGGCCCGTCCCAGGAGCGGGTGATCCGGCAGGCCCTGGCCGGCGCCGGACTGTCGCCCTCCGACGTGGACGCCGTCGAGGGACACGGAACGGGAACGCCGCTGGGCGACCCGATCGAGGCGGAGGCGCTACTGGCGACCTACGGCCGGAACCGGGAGAACGGCCCCCTGTGGCTCGGCTCGATCAAGTCCAACTTCGGCCACACCCAGGCCGCGGCCGGAGTGGCGGGCGTGATCAAGATGGTCATGGCGATGCGGCACGGGGTGCTGCCGCCGACCCTGCACGTGGATGCCCCGTCCCCGCACGTGGACTGGGCGTCGGGCGAAGTCGCGCTGCTGACCGAGGCCCGGCCGTGGCCCGCGGGGGAGCGGCTCCGTCGCGCGGGCGTGTCCTCCTTCGGCGTGAGCGGCACCAACGCCCACGTGATCCTGGAAGAGGCCCCGCAGGAGGCGGCGGCCGAGCCGCACGAGCCGACCGGGGACAACCCTCGCACCGGCGTCCGGCCGCAGATCCTCGTGCCGCTCTCGGCACGCAGCGAGGCGGCACTGCGCGAACAGGCCGACCGCCTGCGGGCACACATGATCGCTCGTCCCGAACTGGACCACCTGGACATCGGCTACGCCCAGGCGACCACCCGTGCCCACCTCGAACGCCGCGCCGCGATCGTGGCCACCGACCGGGGCGCCCTGCTGACCGGCCTCAGCGACCTGAGCTCCGCCGAGCCGACCGCACACGTGGTGGAGGGCCAGGTAGTCGGCTCGGGCGTGAAGCCGGTGTTCGTGTTCCCGGGGCAGGGGGCGCAGTGGGAGGGCATGGCGGTCGAACTGCTGGAGTCCTCGCCGGTGTTCGCCGCCGAGATCGCCGCTTGTGGTGAGGCGCTGGCGGAGTTCGTGGACTGGAACCTCGTGGATGTGCTGCGGGGTGCGGAGGGTGCGCCGTCGCTGGAGCGCGTGGACGTCGTACAGCCCGCCCTGTTCGCGGTGATGGTGAGCCTGGCGGCGCTGTGGCGCTCGTACAGTGTGGAGCCGTCTGCCGTTGTGGGCCATTCGCAGGGTGAGATCGCGGCGGCGTATGTGGCGGGTGGTTTGTCGCTGCGGGATGCGGCGCGGATCGTGGCGGTGCGCAGCCAGTTGGTGCGTGACCGTCTTGCTGGCCTTGGCGGGATGATGTCGGTCGCGCTGCCGGTGGAGCGGGTCGAGGAGTTGATCGCTCCGTATGGGGGCCGGGTGTCGGTGGCGGCGGTGAACGGTCCGGCGGCCGTGGTCGTCGCGGGTGAACCCGGCGCGCTGGACGAGGTGCAGACCGTGTGCAAGCGGGACGGTGTCCGGGCCCGCCGCGTCAACGTGGACTACGCGTCGCACTCGGCGCAGGTCGAGGCCATCGAGGCCGATCTGCTGGAGGCACTTGCCGCTGTCGAGCCCGCGAGTGGCCGGGTGCCGTTCTACTCCACGGTGACCGGCGAGTTCATCGACACGGCCACGATGGACGCCGGGTACTGGTACCGGAATCTGCGCGGCCAGGTCGGCTTCGAGCCCGCCGTCCGCGCCCTCATCGACAGGGGCATGGGCTGCTTCGTCGAGGTCTCACCGCACCCCGTACTGACCATGGCGGTCGAGGAGACCGTCGAGGCGCGGGACGCGGTCGGCAGGGTGACGGTGACCGGGTCCCTGCAGCGGGACAAGGGCGGACTGCCCCGGTTCATGGTCTCGCTCGGCCAGGCCCATGTCGCGGGCGTACGGATCGACTGGGAGGCGGTGTACGCGGGCACCGGCGCCAAGCGGGTCGACCTGCCCACCTACGCCTTCCAGCGGGACACCTACTGGCTGACGCCGTCGGCGCAGGGCGGTGACGTCGCCGCGGCTGGCCTGGACCGCATGCGGCACCCGGTCCTGGCGGCGGCCGTGCAGATCGGCGACCGCGACGAGTGGCTGTTCACCGGCCGCTTCTCCACCGAGGCGCAGCCGTGGCTGCGCGACCACGTGGTGCTGGGGACGGTGATCGTGCCGGGCGCCGCGCTCGCCGAACTCGTCCTCGCCGCGGCCCGGCACCTCGGCTGCGAACTCCTCGACGAGCTGATCCTCGAAGCCCCGCTGACCCTCGACGAGGGCACCGCCCGGCACATCAGGGTCACCGTCGGCCGGCCGGACGAGGACGGCCGCCGCGAGGTCGCCGTCCACTCCCTGCCCGAGACGGGCACCGGACCGGACGGCGCGCGGCAGGTCGTCCGGCACGGCCGCGGCCGGCTGGCCCCGGAGGCCGAACCCCTCGCCCCGTTCCCGGCCCACTGGCCGCCGGTCGCGGCCGTCGAGTCCTCCGCCGACGCCCTGTACGAGCGGCTGGCCGACATCGGACTCGACTACGGTCCGCTGTTCCAGGGTGTGCAGGCGGTGTGGCGCAGCGGCGCCGAGGTGTACGCCGAGGTGGCCCTCCCGGAGGACACCGCCGTGGACGGATTCGCCATCCACCCCGCGCTGTTCGACTCCGCGCTGCACGCCGGCATGCTGGACAAGGAGCCCGGATCCGCCCCGGACCTGCCGTTCTCCTGGTCCGGGGTGCGGCTCGGGCGCGCCGCGTCCGCCCAGGCGCGCGTGCGCATCGCCGCCGCGGGCGAGTCCGCCTTCCGCGTCGACGTCGTCGACGAGAACGGTGACATGGTCGTCGCCGTCGACACCCTCGCCGTACGTCCCGTGGAACCGGACCGGCTGACGGCGGCCGGGGCCGGGCAGAACACGCTGTTCCGGCTGGACTGGGCGCCCGTCACCGCAGCCTCCTCGCGGGCCCGCGTCGCGGTCCTCGGCGACATGGACGTGCCGGGTGAGCGCTTCGCCGACCTGTCCGCCCTGGAGACCGCGCTCGCCGACGGCGCCGTCGGCGTCGACCTGGTGCTCGCCGAGATCGAGCCCCCGGCCACGGACGACCCCGCCCACGCCGCGAGCGTCGTCGCCGAACGCACCCTCGGCCTGGCCCAGCAGTGGCTGGCCAGCGAATGGCTGGGCGAGGCCACCCTCGTGGCGGTGACCCGGCGCGCGGTCGCCGTCGGCGCGGAATCCGTCGACCTGGCCCAGGCACCGGCGTGGGGCCTGCTGCGCAGCGCCCAGACCGAGCACCCCGGCCGCTTCGTCCTGGTCGACACCGACGGCGGCGCCCAGCCGGACTGGACCTGCCTGGCCGAACTGGACGAGCCGCAACTGGCCGTGCGCGGCGGCGCCCTGCTGGCGCCCCGGCTGGCACCGGCGGCCACCGGACCGTCCGGACGGGCCTGGCGGCTGGGCAGCACCGAGAAGGGCTCCCTGGCGAACCTCGCCATCGTCCCCTCCGACGGCGCCCGCCCGCTCGGCGTAGGCGAGGTCCGCATCGCCGTCCGGGCCGCCGGCCTCAACTTCCGCGACGTGCTCATCGCCCTGGGCATGTACCCCGGCGACGCACCCCTGGGCAGCGAGGCGGCCGGCGTCGTCCTCGAAGTCGGCTCCGCCGTCAGCGACCTCAAGCCCGGCGACCGGGTGTTCGGCCTGGTGATGGACGCCTTCGGCCCCGTCGCCGTCGCCGACCGGAAGACCGTCGTGCCCATGCCGGAGCACCTCACCTTCGCCGAGGCGGCCGCGATCCCCGTCGTCTACCTGACCGCGTACTACGGCCTGGTCGACCTGGCCGACCTGAAGACGGGCGAGAAGCTGCTGGTGCACGCCGCAGCCGGGGGCGTCGGCATGGCCGCCGTACAACTCGCCCACCACTTCGGCGCCGAGGTCTTCGCCACGGCCGGCCCCGCCAAGTGGGACGCCGTACGAGCCCTGGGCGTGCCCGCGGAGCGCATCGCCTCCTCCCGCGACCTCGGCTTCCGCGACGCCCTCCACCAGGCCACCGGCGGTGCCGGCGTGGACGTGGTGCTGAACTCCCTGGCGGGCGAGTTCGTCGACGCATCACTGGAACTGCTGCCGCGCGGCGGCCGCTTCATCGAGATGGGCAAGACCGACCTCCGCGACCCGGACGCCGTCGCGCACCGGCACGCCGGCGTGCGCTACCGCTCCTACGACCTGTTGGAGGCGGGGCCGGACCGCATCCAGCAGATGCTGGCCGAGATAGCCGACCTGTTCGCACACGGCATGCTGTCCCCCTCGCCGATCCGCGCCTGGGACGTACGCCAAGGCGCCGAGGCCTTCCGCTACCTGCGCGAGGGCCGCAACATCGGCAAGGTCGTCCTCACCGTGCCGGCGCCCCTGGACCCCGAGGGCACCGTGCTGATCACCGGCGGCACCGGAGGCCTGGGCGCCCTGTTCGCCAAGCACCTCGTCACCACCTACGGCGTACGCCACCTGCTGCTGGTCAGCCGGCGCGGCCCGGCCGCCGAGGGCGCCGCCGAACTGGCCGCGGAACTCGACGCGCTCGGCGCCAAGGCCCGCGTGGCCGCCTGTGACGTGGCCGACCGCGCACAGGTCGCCGCCCTCCTCGACTCCCTCGACCGCCCGCTCACCGCCGTCCTCCACACGGCCGGCGTGCTGGCCGACAGCGTCATCGAGTCGCTGTCCCCCGAGCAGATACGGCACGTCATGCGGCCCAAGCTGGACGCCGCATGGCACCTGCACGAACTGACCTCCCGCATGGACCTGTCGGCGTTCGTGCTGTTCTCCTCCGCCGCGGGACTGCTCGGCAACGGGGGCCAGGCCAACTACGCCGCCGCCAACGCCGCCGTCGACGCGCTCGCCGCGCTGCGGCAGACGGCCGGGCTGCCCGCCCTCTCCCTGGCGTGGGGCCTGTGGTCCGACTCCACCGGCATGACCGGCGAGCTGGACGAAGCCGACGTCGCACGCATGGCACGCACCGGCGTCGGCGCGATCTCCAGCGACCAGGGCCTGGAACTGTTCGACCAGGCCCTCGGCTCCGAGGCGGCCCTGCTGGCCCCGGTCCGCCTCGACCTGGGCGCGCTGCGCGGCCAGGCCCGCTCCGGCATGCTGCCCGCCCTGCTGCGCGGCCTGGTGCGCGCCCCCGCACGCCGCGCCGACCACGCCCGCTCGCTGCAGCGGCTGCTCTCCGGCGTGCCCGAGGCCGACCGTGAGCAGGTCGTCCTGGACCTGGTACGCACCCAGGTCGCGTCCGTCCTCGGCCATGCCTCGGCCACCGCCGTCGACCCCGAGCGCGCCTTCAAGGAACTCGGCTTCGACTCCCTCGCCGCCGTAGAGCTGCGCAACCGGCTCGGCCAGGTGGCCGGCATGCGGCTGCCCGCGACGCTGGTCTTCGACCACCCCACCCCCGTCGAGGTCGCCCGGTTCATCCTCGGCGAGGCCGGCGGCACCAGCGCCGGACAGCGCCCCTCACCCCTCGACGAGGAACTCCAGCGACTCGAGGCGCTCCTGATCGCCGTCTCCGGCGACGAGCAGCAACTGACCGGCGCGGAACCCCGCCTGCGCTCGCTCAGCAACCGCCTGCGGACCCTGCTGAGCGCGACGACCACCGGCCACGACGACACCGGCGACACCTTCGAGGACGACCTCGACTTCGTCTCCGACCGCGAGATGTTCGACCTGATCGACAAGGAGCTCGGATCTGCATGACCGGAAAGACGGATGACGGCCGGAGCGGATCGATGGGCGACGACCAGATGAGCGACGAGCAGAAACTGCGCACCTACCTGCGCCGGGTGACCGCCGAACTGCGCACCGCGAACCGGAGGGTGCGCGAGCTGGAGCAGCGCGATGTCGAGCCGATCGCGATCGTCGGCATGAGCTGCCGCTTCCCCGGCGGGGTGACCTCGCCGGAGGAACTGTGGGAGCTGGTGGCGTCCGGCCGGGACGCCATGGGCCCGTTCCCGGCCGACCGGGGCTGGGACCTGGAGCGGCTCTACGACCCCGACCCCGACCGGCCGGGCAGCGCGTACGCGCGGGAAGGCGGTTTCATCGACACCGCCACCACGTTCGACGCCGACTTCTTCGGGATCAGCCCGCGCGAGGCGCTGGCCATGGACCCGACCCAGCGGCTGACCCTGGAGACGGCGTGGGAGGCGCTGGAGGACGCGGGCATCGATCCGACGACGCTGCGGGGCAGCGACACCGGCGTGTTCGCGGGCACCGTCTCCTCCGACTACGGCCCCTCGACACTGCCCGAGCTGGAAGGGTTCCGGGTGACCGGCACCCAGAGCAGCGTGATGTCGGGCCGCGTGGCCTACAGCCTCGGCCTGGAGGGCCCGGCCGTCACGATCGACACCGCCTGCTCCGCCTCCCTCGTGGCCCTGCACCTCGCGGCGAACGCGCTGCGCGCCGGCGAGTGCTCCCTCGCGCTCGCCGGTGGCGTCACGGTCCTCGCCGGCCCCTTCCTGTTCGTCGAGTTCAGCCGCCAGCGCGGCCTGGCCCGCGACGGCCGGTGCAAGGCGTATGCGGCGTCGGCGGACGGGACCGGTTTCTCCGACGGTGTCGGCCTGGTGGTGCTGGAGCGGTTGTCGGACGCGAAGCGCAACGGCCGGCGCATCCTGGGCCTGATCCGGGGCAGCGCGGTGAACCAGGACGGCGCGAGCAACGGTCTTACGGCCCCGAACGGGCCCTCTCAGGAGCGGGTGATCCGGCAGGCGCTGACGAGTGCGGGGCTGGCGGCGTCCGAGGTGGACGCGGTCGAGGGCCACGGCACGGGCACCAAGCTGGGTGACCCGATCGAGGCCCACGCCCTGCTGGCGACGTACGGCCGGGAGCGGGAGGGGGATCCGCTGTGGCTGGGGTCGATCAAGTCGAACATCGGTCACACATCGGCCGCAGCCGGTGTGGCGGGTGTGATCAAGATGGTGATGGCGATGCGGCACGGGGTGCTGCCGCCGACCTTGCACGTGGATGAGCCGTCGCCGCATGTGGAGTGGGAGTCGGGTGC
>NZ_JBSFGB010000045.1:0-70019 GCF_053596375.1 Streptomyces sp. NPDC001709
GCGCTCGCCGCAGCCGCCTCCGCGCTGAGCGCGAGCCCGGCGCCGACGCCGGTGGCGGCACCGGTGGCGGCGCCTGTGGGGAGCGCGGCTGCGGCTCCCGTGGCAAGCGCTGCGCCGGCGCCCGTGGTGAGCGTGGCTCCCGCCCCCGCCGGTGCCCATGCGCCCGCCAGGCCGGGCCTTCCCGGCTGACCGGGCGGTGACCTTCGGCCCCAGCGGAGGGTCCCTTCATGGAGCTTGCACCGGTGCTGCGGCTGGGCGGGGGTCGGATCGCTCGCCGGCGCCGGCCGGGTGCCGCTGCGCCCACCCGTGCCGCCCCAGCGGCACGACTGCCCGCAGCTATGCGGGTACACCTGCAACTGCCGGGTGGGTGCCGCCCCAGCGGCACGACTGCCCGCAGCTACGGCGCGAATGCGGTGCGGCCGGCTGCAGTTCCCCAGGGGCGCGGGGAACTGCGCGATCAGGCACCACGCAGCCGCACACGCGAACGGTCTCAACCGGCCCGGCGGGTAGGCGCCGCCCCAGTGGCACGATGGGCCGCGCCCGGCAGACGCCCAGCAGAGCAAGGGTGCCGTCCCGGCGGCACGAACCTCTCGCCGCCGAGTTACTCCGTGGCGATCGCCCGCAGGACGTCCAGCCGTGCCGCTCGTCGGGCCGGGCGGAGGCCGGCCAGGGCGCCGGCGGTGAGGCCGATGAGGGCGACCACCGCGAGCCGCGTGGGCGGGAGGGCGAAGGCGAAGGCGGTGTCGCTCGCGCCGTCGGACGCCTTGACCAGCACCCAGCCCAGGAAGGCACCGAGTCCGAGCCCGCCGACCGTGCCGAACGCGGCGACCAGGACCGACTCCCAGCGGACCATGGCCCGCAGCTGGGCGCGGGTCTGGCCGACGGCCCGCAGCAGGCCCAGTTCCCGGGTGCGTTCGTGCAGCGCGAGCGTCAGCGTGTTCGCGATGCCGAGCAGCGCGATGACCACCGCGAGGGCGAGCAGCGCGTAGACGAGGGTGAGCATCATGTCGATGCCGCCCGCCGAGGACTGCGCGTACTCGTCCCGGCTCTGCACGGACGGGTTGCCGTACCGCGCGGCGACCGCCCGCACCGCCGCCTTGCCCGCGTCGGCACTCACACCGTGCCTGAAGGTGACGGCGATCAGGCTGTCCGCGTCCTGGGTGCGGTGCGGGGCCCAGGCGGCCCGGGTGATGACGTAGTCGCCGGCGAGTTCCGACCGGCCGTACACGGCCCGGACGGTGAAGTTCTCCGACTTGCCGTCGGTGAAGGTCAGCCGGGCGGTGTCGCCGGTGCGCAGCCGCTGCCGGTCTGCCTCCGCACGGGTGATCGCGATGTCGTCGCTGCCGAGGTCGCGCAGGGACCCGGTGACCGTACCGAGGTCGAAGGTGCGGGCGAGCGCGGCCGGATCGGTGACGGTCAACGCCCGCCCCTTGCCGTCGACTTCGGCGACCCCGCGGCCGAGTCCCACGGCGGTGTCCACCTGGGGCAGTCGCTGCAGGGCGGGGGCGAGCCGGGGGCTGAGTCCGCTGCCGCCCGCGCCGAAGGACGGGCTGCTGACGGCGACGTCGCCGGCGAAGGACCGGGACACCGTCTGGTCCATGGTGGCCTTCAGCGAGGCGCCGAAGACGGTGAACAGCGACACGACGGCCACGCCGATCATCAGCGCGCTCGCCGTGGCCGCCGTCCGCTTGGGGCTGCGCAGGGCGTTGCGCCGGGCCAGGGATCCGGTGACCCCGCGCAGCCGGTCCAGCGGGCCGCCGAGCAGTCGTACGGCCGTGGTGGCGGCGACCGGGCCGAGGACGACGAAGGCCGCAAGGGCGAGCAGTGCGCCGACTCCCGCCAGCCACACGGACGGGGAGACGAGGACACCGGTCAGGGTCGTGGCGAGCGCCAGCGCGCCGAGGGCGCCCCCGGCGATCGCACGCACGCGGGAGGCACCGGAGGTGTCGACAGCCGTCTCGCGCAGGGCGGCGAGCGGTGCCGTCCGTCCGGCGCGCCGGGCCGGCAGCAGCGCGGAGCCCAGGCAGACCACGATCCCCACCGCCAGTGGCAGCACCATCGACAGGGTCTTGATGACCAAGTCCCCCTCGGGGAACGGGAATCCGATCGCCGGGAACAGCGCCTGGAGGCCGGCGGCGATGCCGATGCCGCCCACGAGCCCGGTGAGGGACGCGGTGAGCGCGACGACGCAGGCCTCGGCGAGCGCGGCGGCGGTCACCTGGCGGCGGGCCGCGCCGAGGGCACGCAACAGGGCGTTCTCCCGGGTGCGTTGGGCGACCACGATGGCGAACGTGTTGTGGATGGAGAAGGTGGCCACGAGCAGGGCGACACCGGAGAACACGAGCAGGAAGGTGGTGAAGATGGTGAGGAACTGGCTGGAGATCATGTCGGTGTTCTCCTGCGCCGACTGCCGACCGGTGATGGCCTCGACCCCCTCGGGCAGCACGGGAGTCAGCCGCCGCACCAACTCCTGCTGGCTCACTCCGGGTCCGGCCCGCACCTCGATGGCCGCCGCCTGGCCGGGGCGCGCGGTGAGGTACTTCCCGGCGTCGGCCCGGGTCATGCCGGTGAACGTCACCTGGGCCATGCCGTCCTGGCCGCCGAAGGTGGCGAGTCCGACGACGGTCACGCGAACCGGGTCCGGGGTGCGCAGGACGGTCGAGTCGCCGATCTTCAGGCCGCCCTTCTTCGCGGCGCCCCGGTTCACCACGACCTCGCCTGACCTGGCCGGCGCGCGGCCTTCGGCCAGCCGGTACGGGTTGAGGTGCGGGTCGGTGATCCAGTTCCCGGCGAGGGTCGGCGGTCCCTGGCCGCCGACGGGTTTGCCGTCGGAGCCGACGAGCTGGCCCGCGCCCTGGATGTTCGGTTCCGCGGCGGCCACGCCGGGGACCCGCTCGATGGTCTTCACCAGCGAGGTGTCCACGGGCCGCCGTACGCCCTGGGCCTCGCCGGGTGTGGTGATGGCGTCGGCGCCGCGTACGACGGCGTCCGTGCCGCTGGTGGCCTCGCCGAACATGCTGCCGAAGCTCGCACGCAGCGTGTCGCCCATGACGAGGGTGCCGGTCAGGAAGGCGACCCCGAGGAACACGGCCACGAAGGTGCCGGCGAACCGGCGCCGGTGCGCGCGAAGAGAGGTCAGGCTGAGTCGGAGTGATGCGTTCATGTCCGCACCTCGAAGGCCTTCATGCGGTCCAGGACCCGGTCCGCGGTCGGCGACTCCATCCGGTCCACCAGACGTCCGTCGGCGAGGAAGAGCACCTCGTCGGCGTGCGCGGCGGCCACCGGGTCGTGCGTGACCATGACGACCGTACGGTCCATCTGCCGTACGGCCCGGCCGAGGAGGCCGAGGACCTCCGCGCCGGAGCGGGAGTCGAGGTTTCCGGTCGGCTCGTCGGCGAAGACCACGTCGGGGCGCCCGGCGAACGCCCGTGCCACGGCGACGCGTTGCTGCTGCCCGCCGGAGAGTTCCGAGGGCCGGTGGTGCAGCCGGTCGCGCAGTCCGACGACGTCGACGAGCGCGTCGATCCACTCCCGGTCGCCGCGCCGCCCCGCCAGGTCCAGGGGCAGGGTGATGTTCTCCGCGACGGTGAGCGTCGGCACCAGGTTGAACGCCTGGAAGACGAAGCCGACCCGGTCGCGGCGCAGCAGCGTCAGGCGCCGGTCGTCCAGCGTGCCGAGTTCGGTGCCGCCGATGTAGGCGGCGCCGGAGGTGAGCGTGTCGAGGCCGGCCGCGCAGTGCATGAGGGTGGACTTGCCGGATCCCGAGGGGCCCATGATCGCCGTGAAGCGTCCGGCGGGAAAGGAGACGTCGACGCCGTCCAGGGCGCGTACGGCGGTGTCGCCACCGCCGTACACCTTCACCGCGTCGACCACGCGGGCCGCGGCTCGCAGTGCGGTCGTGGTGGTCATGCCACACCTCCCTTGCCCGCGCGGCCGAACTGCTCCTCCAGGACGGACAGGCGGCGCCAGTACTCGTCCTCGTCGATCTCGCCTGCGGCGAAACGGCGGCCGAGGACGGCGAGCGGCGAGTCGCCCGCGGGGCGTGCGCCGTCCATGGGCCGCCAGGGGCCGCCGCGCCCGCGCCGGCCGGTGCGGCGCAGGAAGGTGACGGCTCCGATCACCACCGCCGCCCAGATCAGCGGGAAGAAGAGGATCCATGGGCCGGGGCCGCCGCCGTCCCAGTTGGCCAGGGTCTGCATCTCGGGTCATCTCCCTTGTCGGTTTCTCTCAGCGGGGATGCCACGAGACTCCCTCCGGCAGGGGCTCCGGGTCGTCGTGCGGCCGGCGGCAGTACGGGTACCTCCCGGGGAGTACGACCGGGGCGGCGCCCTGCTCCCCGGGGACTGGCGGATGGACTGGCTGACGGACCGGCAGATGGACCGGCAGAAGGACTGGCGACTGTAACTACTAGTATGTACAGTAGTCGCATGAGCACCTCGGAACGTCTGATCGAGTCCACCCGTGAGCTGCTGTGGGAGCGCGGGTACGTGGGCACGAGCCCCAAGGCGATCCTGGAGCGCGCGGGCGCGGGCCAGGGCAGCATGTACCACCACTTCAAGGGCAAGCCGGACCTCGCCCTGGCGGCGATCCGGCGGACCGCGGAGGAGCTGCGGGCGGCCGTCGAGCGGATCCTGGCCGGGCCGGGCACGCCGTACGAGCGGATCGAGGCGTATCTGCTGCGCGAGCGTGACGTACTGCGCGGCTGCCCGATCGGCCGACTGACCATGGACCCGGACGTGATCGCGAGCGACGAGCTGCGCGCGCCCGTGGACGAGACGATCACGCGGATCCGGGAGCTGATCGCGGAGATCGTCGAAGAGGGCAAGCGGCAGGGGCAGTTCGCGCCCTCACTGGACGGCGAGGAGATCGGCGCGACCGTCCTCGCGACCCTGCAGGGCGGCTATGTCCTCGCCCGCGCCTCCGGTTCCCCCGCCGCCTTCGACGCCGGTGTCCGGGGTCTGCTCTCCCTGCTCGCACCCCGAACTCCCGGACAGGAGAACTGAGTCAGTGCACATCAACAGACGGCGTCCCGACACCCGGCAGGGCCCGGCGGAGAACTTCGCCGGCACGGTCTGGCTGGACGAGATAGCCGCCCCGGCCGCCCCGTCCCGACTGCGCATGTTCAACGTCCACTTCGCTCCCGGCGCCCACACCGCCTGGCACCGGCATCCGCACGGCCAGGTGCTGCACGTCCTGGAGGGCGAGGGACTGGTGCAGCGCGAAGGCGGTGCGGTGGAGGCGATCCGCGCGGGCGACACGGTGTGGATCGAGCCGGGCGAACGGCACTGGCACGGCGCCGCACCCCGCACCTTCATGACCCATCTCGCGGTCGTGGAGGCCGCCGAGGACGGCACGACGACCGAGTGGCACACGCACGTGGACAACTACCCCGCCTGAGACCCTGGAAGGGAATCACGACATGCACGCCATGCAGTACGAGTACACCCTGCCCGCCGACTACGACATGGGCGTCATCCGCTCCCGCGTCGCCCGTGTCGCGCATCTGCTGGACGACTGGGACGGCCTCGGGATCAAGACGTACGTGATGCGCGAGCGCGGGGTGAACGGCTCGCCGGTGAACCAGTACGGCCCGTTCTACCTCTGGAACACCATGGAGGGCATGAACAGCTTCCTGTGGGGAGGAACCTTCCAGGGGCCCGTGAACGACTTCGGGCGGCCGGTGATACGGCAGTGGACGGGCCTGGCGTTCGAGGAGGGCACCGCGGCCGGGTCCGCACCCGCGTTCGCCGTGCGTCGGCGCCAACCGGTGCCGGAAGGCGTCGAGTTGGCCGCGTTCATGGCGGACGCCGCGGCCGAGACCGGGCGGCTGGCCGCGGAGGACGGTGCCGTCCTCACCGCGGCGGCCGTGGACACGCGCGCGTGGGAGCTGGTCCACTTCTCGCTCTGGGAGCACGACACGCCCAAGGCCGACGGGGACGTCTTCGAGGTCCTGCACCTGTCCGCGCCCGGCCGGGACCGCCTCCCGCGCGGACGGCAGTGGTGAGCCACGTCCGTACGGTCCTCGGCGACATCCCGCCCGAGGACCTGGGCGTGTGCGACGCGCACGACCATCTCTTCCTGCACAGCCCGCTGTTGCCGGGCCAGGAGCTGGACGACGTGCCGGCCGCGCGTGCCGAGCTGGCCGCGTTCCGGGCGGCGGGCGGAGCGGCCGTCGTGCAGTGGACGCCGTACGGCATGGGGCGGCGGGCGGCGGACCTGCCGGAGCTGTCCCGGGCCAGTGGAGTGCGGCTGGTGTGCGCCACAGGCCTGCATCAAGCCGCGCATTATGAGCAGGAGTTGCTCGACAAGCTGCGTGGCAGCGACCTCGCCGGGCTGTTCGTGGCCGAGCTGACCGAGGGCATCGGTACGTCCGGGGTGCGAGCCGGCTTCATCAAGGTGGCGGGCGCTTTCCACACCCTCGACGCGCACGCCCGCTGGACCATGACGGCGGCGGCCGAGGCCCACCACGCCACCGGCGCGCCTATCGCCGTGCACCTGGAGCTGGGCACCAGCGCGCTGGACGTGCTCGACCTGCTGTGCGGCGAGTTGGGCGTGCCCGGTGACCGGGTGGTCCTGGGCCACCTGAACCGCTTCCCCGACCCGGTGGTGCAGCGGCAGGCCGCCGGGTCGGGGTGCTGGCTGGCCTTCGACGGTCCCTCCCGCGCCCATCACGCCACCGACTGGCAGATGCCGGAGGCGGTACGGGCGCTGGCGGAGGCCGGTTTCGGTGACCGGCTGCTGCTCGGTGGCGACACGGTGGTTGCGGGGGGCCGCTCGGTCTCCGGCGGCCCCGGAATGCCGTATCTGCTGCGCAGGGCTCGGCCGCGGCTTGAGGCAGAGCTGGGTGCCGAGTTGGTGTTCCGGATGCTTACCGAGCATCCGGGGCGGGCGTTCGCGGTCGAGTGGCGGTGATTGCTCTTCGCTGGGAGCGCCCGCTGCCGTGCACGGCGCCGGGCAAGCTGGGGCACAGTGCGGTCCGCCACCGTCTAACCGTCCTCCCGGCCGACCCGGCGCCGGAACGCTTCCTCACGGTTCAGTCGGCCGCGGCCGTGTAGGCGCGTACGACCGGGCGCAGATAGTCGACGCTGGGTCCTTCGAGCCGCTCCAGGTCGGCGGTGGAACCGATCAGTGCGACCCGGTCGAACTCGGGGTCGTCGCCGTGGACGGTCTCCTTCCTCACCAGCTCCGCGTACCGGTCGTACAACTCCCGTGCGGGGCGCGGCGGGGCGGTGAACATGACGCCGACGCTGCCGTGTCCGCCCCGGGTGGTCAGCCGCGGGGCCAGGGCGTCGGCGGGGGTGTCGGAGCCGGTCTCCTCGGCCAGTTCGCGAGCCGCGTGCGCACGCAGTGCGTCCAGGTCCAACTCGCCCTGTTCCACGGGCGGTTCGACGGTTCCGCCGGGCAGTTGCCAGCGGCCCGGGGCGGCGGTCGAGGGCGCCGTCCGGCCCACCAGCAGGCGCCCGTCGTCGGCCGGCTGGAGCACGGACACGAACAGGGAGGCGTACACGGGAGCGTCGGGAACCTGGCGCAGGGCCCGGTGCCGGTAGGTGGTGCGGGCCCAGGACAGCACCAGGCCGTCGGCTCCGTCCCGCTCCAGTGCGGTCAGCGCGGCCACCGGTCCGTCGAACAGGGCGGGGTTGGCTCGTACCGCCGCCTCCCACGCCCGGTCCCTCGCCGAGCGGTGGTGCTCCGGCAGCTCCGGCAGGGCCGTCTCGACCAGGCGGATGCGCCCGGCGGGCAGGATCTCCACGGCCGGAGCGGGAGGGATGCCCTCGCTCGCGTCGGTCACCGCAGCGCCCCCAGCGGGTCGTCCAGTGCGGGCTGCCAGGCCAGCTCGGCCGCGCCGACGAGGCTGTTGTGGTCGAGCGTGCAGGGCAGAATCGGTACTCCGCCGCTCTGGCCCCACAGGCTGCGGTCGGCGACGACCGCGCGCAGCCGGCCGGGATCTGCGTCCAGGAGGGTGCGGTGCAGGCCGCCCAGAATGATGCGGTCGGGGTTGAGGATGTTGACCAGGCCGGCCAGGCCCAGGCCCAGGCGGTCGATCAGCGCCTCGGCGGCCGTCCGGACGGCCGGGTCCGCGTACTGGGTGCGCAGCAGGTCGTTGGCCTGCTGGAGCAGGGACACCTCGGGCCCCGGCTCACGGCCGGCCTCGACCAGCAGGGCCAGCGGGTCGGCCTCGACGTCCAGGCAGCCGCGGCTGCCGCAGTGGCAGGGCCGGCCCTCCGGGTTGACGGTGAGGTGGCCCACCTCCAGGGCGAGTCCCGAACTGCCGGTGTGCAGGCGGCCGTCCAGCACCAGGGCACCGCCGACGCCCCGGTGCCCGGTGGCCACGCACAGCAGGTCCCGCGCGCCCCGGCCGGCGCCGTGCCGGTGCTCGGCGAGCGCGGCGAGATTGACGTCGTTGCCCGCGAAGGCCGGGCCGGTGATGCCGGCGGCGCGCACACACTCGGCGAAGATCCGGCGGACGGGGGCGCCGACGGGCCAGGCCAGGTGCAGCGGGTTGAGGGCGAGGCCGTCGGGTTCGGCCACGGCGGACGGTACGGCGAGTCCGGCGCCTACGCAGCGGCGGCCGGTCGTGCGCAGCAGTTCCGCGCCCGCCTCGACGACCGAGCCGAGCACCTTCGCCGGGTCGGCGTCGACGGTCTCGCAGCCGGGCGCGGTCGCCACGATCCGCCCGCCGAGACCGACCAGCGCGGCCCGGAAGCCGTCGGCGTGGACCTGGGCGGCGAGCGCCACCGGGCCGTCCTCGGCGACCTCGAGGCGGTGCGAGGGACGCCCCTGGGAGCCGGCCGCGGCACCCGGCCGCGCGTCCACCCGGATCAGCCCGAGCGCCTCCAGCTCGGCGGCCACCGCCCCCGCCGTCGCCCGGGTGACGCCGAGTTCCGCGGTGAGCACGGCGCGGGTCGGCGCCCGCCCGGTGTGCACCAGCTCCAGCGCGGGTCCGAGCGCGCCGCGCCCTCGGTCCAGCCGCGCCCTCGAGGTGGTCCGCTCCCCCGCCGTCCGGGGATCCGCCTTGCCGCTCATGAGGCGAGTCTCCCATGATCCACACGTACGGCGGCCTACCGGCCACCGACCCGAAGCGTGATGTCCGGACGTCCGGACAGGTCCAACTCGGTCGGCGCGGTGCCCCGTACACCCGCGACACCCGCGACACCCGCGGCACCCCGTGGCAGGCGAGCCGCGACGGCCCGCCGAACACGAACAGGTCGCCGCCGCGCAGCTCGACACAGGTGCATGCCCATGCCGCCGTCGTCGCCGCCCGGGGTGCGGACCGTGCGCAGTCCGGCCGCGTCCGGCCGGTCCGGGACGTGCACGGCGCCCGTCGCGACCTCCGCGCGCTCCCCGGGAAACAGCTCCGCGTCCACACGCTCCATCGTGCCGCAGGCCCGCCCCACCACCCCTGAGCTGCGGCTCCGCTAGCCTGGGAGACACGATGAGCGACCGTATGACGACACCGTGGGGCGAGGTCGAGCTGTCCCGCTTCCCCGAGGACCCCCGCGACCGGCTGCGTGCCTGGGACGCCTCCGACGCGTACCTGCTGCGCCATCTGGCCGAGGAAGGGGTGTCCCTCACGGGTTCGGTCGTGGTGGTCGGGGACCGCTGGGGTGCGCTGGTCACGGCGCTTGCGGAGCACCGGCCGACGCAGATCACCGACTCCTACCTGAGTCAGGAGGCGACCCGGGCGAATCTGGCGCGGGCCGGTGTCGAGCCCGGTGCCGTCCAGCTGCTGACCACCCAGGATCCGCCGCCGGAGCGGGTGGACGTGCTGCTGGTGCGGGTTCCGAAGAGCCTGGCGCTGCTGGAGGACCAGTTGCTGCGACTGGCGCCGGCGGTGCACGCGGGCACGGTGGTCGTCGGCACCGGGATGGTGAAGGAGATCCACACCTCCACGCTCCAGCTGTTCGAGCGGGTCCTCGGCCCGACCCGGACCTCGCTGGCCCGGCAGAAGGCCCGGCTGATCTTCTGCACCCCGGACCCGGCGCTGGAACGGCCGGCGAACCCGTGGCCGTACACCTACCCGCTCCCCGACGGCATCGGGCCGGTCTCCGGGCGCACGGTGGTCAACCACGCGGGCGTCTTCTGCGCCGACCGCCTCGACATCGGCACCCGCTTCTTCCTGCGGCACCTGCCCGGACCGGGCGCGGGCCGCGTGGTGGACCTCGGGTGCGGCAACGGCGTGGTCGGTACGGCGGTGGCGCTCGCGGACCCGGCGGCCGAGGTGCTGTTCGTGGACGAGTCCTTCCAGGCGGTGGCCTCGGCGGAGGCGACGTACAAGGCCAACGGGGTGCCCGGGCACGCGGAGTTCCGGGTCGGCGACGGCCTCGCCGGAGTGGCGCCGGGCAGCGTGGACCTCGTCCTGAACAACCCGCCGTTCCACTCCCACCAGGCGACGAGCGACGCGACGGCGTGGCGGATGTTCACGGGGGCGCTGCGCTCGCTTCGGCCGGGGGGTGAGCTGTGGGTGATCGGGAACCGGCACCTGGGGTATCACGTGAAGCTGAGGCGGTTGTTCGGGAACTGTGAACTCGTGGCCTCCGACCCGAAGTTCGTGGTGCTGAGGGCGGTCAAGAAGGGTTAGCCGTCCTGGAGAGGACCCCGATGATCCGGCTCACCTCGCGGGCCATCGCCTCCCGGCCCACACTCAGGTACTTGCGGGAGTCGACGGCCTCGGGATTGGCCGCGAGGAACGCACGAATCGCGCCGGTCATGGCCACATTGAGCGCCGTGCCGACGTTGACCTTGGCGATGCCGCCCGCGACCGCCGCGACCAGGCCGTCGTCCGGGACACCGGAGGAACCGTGCAGGACGAGCGGGACGGACAGCGTGGTGGACAGCCGCCCCAGCAGGCGGTGGTCGAGGGTGGCGGTGCGGGTGGTCATCGCGTGCACGCTGCCGACGGCGACGGCGAGCGCGTCGACGCCGGTGCCGGACACGAAGTCGCGGGCCTGGTCCGGGTCGGTGCGGGCGCCCGGTGCGTGGGCGTCCAGCGGCAGCCTGCCGTCCTTGCCGCCGATCTGCCCCAACTCGGCCTCGATCCACAGCCCTTGGGAGTGTGCCCAGTCGGCGGCGGCCCGGGTCGCGGAGAGGTTCTCGGCGTACGGCAGCCGGGCCGCGTCGTACATCACCGAGCTGAACCCGGCGTCGGGCGCCTGGCGCAGCAGGTGGTCGCTCTGCACGTGGTCCAGGTGCAGCGCGATGGGGACGGTGGCGCGTTCGGCTGCGGCGACGGCGGCCCGGGCCAGCGGCAGCAGCCGCCCGTAGCGGAACTTGACGGCGTTCTCGCTGACCTGGAGCACGACGGGCGCCCCGGCCGACTCGGCGCCGGCGATGACGGCCTCGACGTGTTCCAGGGTGATGACGTTGAACGCGGCGACGGCGGAGCGGGTTTCGGCGGCGGCGGTGACCAGCTCGCCGGTGGGCGCGAGGGGCACGTGCGGTGTCCTTCCGGGGCGCGGGCGGCGGGTCGGGGCTCAGGGGGCGAGGATCACCGAGCGGGTGAGATGGCGCGGCCGGTCGGGGTCGAGGCCGCGGGCGGCGGCGACGGCGACCGCGAGCCGCTGGACCCGGACGAGTTCGGCGAGCGGGTCGAGTCCGCCGCCGATCCACAACCCGCCGGTGGCGCGGACCTGCCCGGCGAGTCCGTCGGGTGCCTCGCCGAGCATCCAGGTGGCCGTGCCCTCGGTGGTGATGCTGATCGGGCCGTGCCGGTACTCCATCGCCGGGTAGGCCTCGGTCCAGGACAGCGAGGCCTCGCGCATCTTCAGCCCGGCCTCGTTGGCGAGCCCCACGGTCCAGCCGCGCCCCAGGAAGGTGAACTGGGTGCAGGCGACCAGTCCTTCGGGAAGAGGAGTGGAGAGCGCCGTGCGCGCGTCGGCTATGACGGAGTCGGCGTGGAGGCCGAAGTGGGCGCGCAGGAGGGTGAGGGCCGTGGTGGCGAACCGGGTCTGGACGACGGAGCGTTCGTCGGCGAAGTCCAGCACGACGAGGTCGTCGGCGGCCGACGTCACGGGGGTCTCCGGGTCGCCGGTGACGGCCGTGGTCCGCGTCCTGCCGCTCAACTCGCCCAGGAGCTCCAGTACTTCGGTGGTGGTGCCGGAGCGGGTGAGCGCCACGACCCGGTCGTACGAGCGCCCGTACGGGAACTCGGAGGCCGCGAACGCGTCGGTCTCGCCCTGCCCGGCGCTCTCGCGCAGGGCGGCGGCCGCCTGCGCCATGAAGTACGAGGTCCCGCATCCCACGATCGCGACCCGTTCCCCCGGCCCCGGCAGCGCGTCCCGGTACCGCTCCGCCGCCTCGGCCGCCCGTATCCAGCACTCCGGCTGGCTGTTCAGCTCGTGCTCGACATGTGTCATGCCCACACCCTCCCCTGCTGATTGTTCCTGCAAGATATAGCGAGCTTTCGAGCACAATCAAGCATTCGAGCGCAGAGTGAGGTGCGCTAGGGTCACCGGGAACACGTCAGAACGGAGGCTGCGGATGTCCCGGGACGCCCGCTGGAAGGCGCTGCTGGAGCTGCTCGTCGAGCGCGGCCGGCTGGAGGTCGAGGAGGCGGCGGCCGAGCTGGAGGTGTCGGCGGCGACGATCCGCAGGGACTTCGACCAGCTCGCCGAGCAGCAGATGCTGGTGCGCACCCGGGGCGGCGCGGTGGTGCACGGGGTGTCGTACGAACTCCCGCTGCGCTACAAGACGGCCCGCCGCGCCTCGGAGAAGCAGCGCATCGCCAAGGCCGTGGCCGATCTGCTGGCGCCGGGCGAGGCGGTGGGGCTGACCGGCGGTACGACTACCACCGAGGTGGCCCGCGCCCTGGCCGTGCGCGGTGACCTGGCCACCGGCTCACCCGCGCTGACCATCGTGACCAACGCGCTCAACATCGCCAATGAGCTTGCCGTACGACCCCAGTTCAAGATCGTGGTGACGGGTGGGGTGGCGCGCCCGCAGTCGTACGAACTCATCGGTCCGCTCGCGGACGGTGTGCTCGGGCAGATCACGCTCGACGTGGCGGTGCTCGGTGTCGTCGCCTTCGACGTCACGCACGGGGCGGCGGCCCACGACGAGGCGGAGGCCGCGATCAACCGGCTGCTATGCGAGCGCGCCGAGCGGGTGGTGGTGGCCGCGGACTCCAGCAAGCTGGGCCAGCGGGCGTTCGCCCGGATCTGCGGGACGGAACTGGTGAACACACTGGTGACGGACACGGCGGTGGGGCAGGAGACGGTACGCCGCTTCGAGGAGGCGGGCGTCCGGGTGCTCACGGTGTGACGGTCTGGGGCCTCACGGTGTGGCCGTCCCAGTCCTCACCCGGGAGGCGGCGGGCAGGGCTCGGCCGCGGTCGGCCCGCGCGGAAACCGGGCCGGGCCGCGGGTCGGTTCAGATCCCGCCGAGGTCGGCCTTCACAAACCCCGCGCCGCGTTGGTCGTTGCAGCCCGCCGACGGCCGGTCGAGCGGGTCCGGCCAGCTCTGCTGGGCCTGGAGCGCCACGCTCACCAAGGTCAGCAGCAGGTCGACGTCACTGGCCGCGTCCAGGCGCAGGGTCACCCACTGGGAACCGGGCACGATCCTGATCGCACCGGAGTCCCTGAGGTCCTTGGCGAACCGCCGGATCGCCCGGTCGGTCAGCCGCAGATCGACATCGCGCTCCGAGTGGAAGTGGGCGATCTCGCCCTGTGCCGAACTGACCGCCTGTCCCAGGCCGCAGCTCGGGACCGCCTGCCTCAGATCGGGCCAGGTCGCCAGTTGCGCGAGCGCGCGCGAGGCCAACGTCATGGGCCCATCATGGACCGCTCACCCCTCGGCAACCAGCTCGTGAGCAAGCATTAACCGACCCGTATCCGGTCGTGGACCGGACGCGGACGCCGCCGAAGCGCACCGAATGAGGCATATGTCACCCCGAGTTGACGCGGCAGCTGCCCCGCATCAGCGCAAGTCCGCGCAGGTCAGGGCCACATCGCTCCATCCGTGGGCACGCGCGCCCTAGCCGCGGAGGATTCGTGGCAGCCCGAACCGCGCCAGGAGGCCGTTGTCGCCGAAGCGGGTGATGGCGGAGATCCGGTCGTCCCGCAGAGTGAGAACGACCAAGCCGTAGGCGTGTGCGTTCGGTCCGCCGGGCTCGCGCAGATAGCTGCCGAACGCGGGCCGGGCGTTCGCGCGCGTGGGTACGAGACGCAGCCCCTGGGCACCCCACCAGGGCAGGGCGCGGTAGAACCGGGCGATCGCCGCGGGCCCCTGGTACTCGAGGGGTTCCGGCGGCATGGTCAGCCAGGCGTCCTCGGTCAGCAGCGCGACGAGCCCGTCGACGTCGGAGTTCTCCATCGCGTCCACGAACCGTCCGGCGAGCGCGCGTTCCCGCGCCGAGCGCGGCAGCGGCGCCCGGTCGCGCTCCGGCGCGGGCAGCCGTCCGTCCAGCGCGGCACGCGCGCGCTGCAGGGCGCTGTTCACCGACACGCGGCTGCTGTCGAGGAGTTCGGCCACGTCGGCGGCGCGGAAGCCGAGCACATCGCGCAGCACCAGCACCGCGCGCTGCCGCGGCGGCAGCTGCTGGAGCCCGGCCGTGAACGACAGCGCCAGCGCCTCCCGCGTCTCGTATCGGGCCTCCGGCCCCGGCGCGGTGTCGGGCAGATCTGCCAGCAGGGCGTCCGGGTACGGCTCGTACCAGACCGCCTCGGAGCGACGGGTGGGCTCGGCCACGTCGACCGGCGGACGGACCGGCTCGCGCGGCTGCGGGCGGCGGCGCGCGTCGCGCAGTGCGTTCAGGCAGCGGTTGGTGGCGATGCGGTACAGCCAGGCGCGTACGGAGGCCCGTCCCTGGAATCCGTCCAGCCCGCGCCAGGCGGCCAGCAGGGTCTCCTGGACCATGTCCTCCGCGTCCTGCACGGAGCCGAGGATCCGGTAGCAGTACAGCTGGAGCTCGCGCCGGTGGGGCTCGACGAGCTCCCGGAACGCCTCACCGTCGCCCGCCCGGGCACGGTCCGGGATCGTCTCGATCACCACGACATCCTTCGCCTCGACTCTTCCGCTCCCCCTTCCGGTAACGACACCGTCCGGGCCGGAAAGTCATCGGTGACTTCCCCGGAGCGGCCGTGTCTCAACAAGCGACCGCAATTTCCCCGCGCGTACGCCCTTTCCCTGGGCGTACGCGCGCAGCAAGGAGGAATCTCGTGAACATCCACAAGGCTCTGGTCATCGGCGCCGCCGGGGGCGTCGGGCGCGCCACGGCCGACGCCCCCACCTCCGCCGGTGTCCGTGTCCTGGCGGCCGGACACGAGCGGGACGCCACGGATCCCGCGCAGGTCACGGCACTTCTCGATGAGGCCGATCCCGACCTGGTCGTGATCGCCGCGGGTGCGCGTCCGCGGATGGCGCCGATCGAGGAGCAGAGCTGGGAGTCGTTCTCGGCTCCGTGGCACGTCGACGTCAGGATCGCCTTCGAGGTCGGCCGCGCCGCCCTCGCCCGGCCGTTGCGGCCCGGTTCGACCGTGGTGATCCTGTCGAGCGGCGCCGCACTCGGCGGCTCCCCGCTCTCGGGGGGCTATGCGGGGGCCAAGCGGACGCAGATGTTCCTGGCCGGCTATCTCCAGCGCGCCGCCGACGCCCGCGCACTCGGCATCCGGTTCGTCGTCCTGGCCCCGGGCCAGTTGCTGACCGGCACCACGATCGGCGAGGCCGCGGCCGCCGCGTACGGCGCCGAGACCGGTCAGTCGGCGGACGCCTATCTGAAGGAGCGTTTCCCGGCGCCGCTGGACCCGGCCGGGGTGGCGAGGGCCGTCCTCGCGATCGCCTCCGGCGGGGAACATGCCGGGCAGACGGTGCTGAGCGTGACGGGCGAGGGGGTCCAGCCCGTCTGATCCGTGTGCCGGGGCGGTCGTGACGCCGGACGCCACACACGACGGCGGGCGTACGACGGCAGGGGCAGGCAGCCGCGGTTGGGCACGTGGGGCGGGCAGGACACGGAACACGTCCGGCGTCCCGCCCGCCCCACACAACGCCGACGCGCAACGCCGACGCACAACGCCGACGGGCACGCGCACGTGTAGGCGCACCAAGCGCACAACGCCGACAGGCACGTGGACGCGCGCCAAGCGCACAACGCCGACGCCGACGCGCACGCGCACGCGCACGCCCACGCGCCCAGCACTACCGCCCTCGCCCCCCACCGCGCCACCGCGCTGCTTCGCCCCCGGTATATCCCTTGCCCCTCCCCCGCGCCCCCACCTAGCCTGACTTTGTGCCGCTAATAAACAAACCCCGATCGCACAGCGTCGTGCCGGGTGCCAACCGCGACCTCACCCGCCTCCGCGCCGCCCTCACGGCCTTCTTCGCCCTGGACGGCTTCATCTTCGCGGGCTGGGTCGTCCGTATCCCGGCCATCAAGCAGCAGACCGATGCCTCCGCCGGCACCCTGGGCCTGGCACTGCTCGGTGTCTCCGCCGGTGCCGTCATCACCATGACCCTGATCGGACGGCTGTGCCGCCGCTACGGCAGCCACCCGGTCACCGTGGTCTGCGCCGTCCTGCTCTCCCTCAGCGTCAGCCTGCCTCCGCTGACCCACTCCACACCCGCCCTCGGCGCCGTACTCCTCGTCTTCGGAGCTGCCTACGGCGGCATCAATGTCGCTTTCAACAGCGCCGCCGTCGACCTGGTGACCGCGTTGCGGCGGCCGATCATGCCGACGTTCCACGCCGCGTTCAGCCTCGGCGGGATGATCGGCGCCGGCCTTGGCGGACTGGTCGCCGGTGCGCTCTCCCCCACGCGGCATCTGCTCGGCCTCACCCTGATCGGGCTGCTCGTCACGGCCGTCGCCGGACGCACCCTGCTCCGACAGGAACCACCCGCACCGGTGGACCGCACCTCCTCCTCGCCACCGGAGGCAGACGGGGCTGCGCCGCGCCGGACCGGCAGCCGCGGGCTGGTCCTGGTCTTCGGCCTGGTCGCGCTGTGTACCGCCTACGGCGAAGGCGCCATGGCCGACTGGGGTGCGCTCCACCTCCAGCAGGACCTGGCGGCGTCGTCCGGCGTGGCGGCGGCCGGGTACTCGTGTTTCGCGCTGGCCATGACCGTGGGGCGGGCGACCGGAACGACCCTCCTGGAGCGTCTCGGCCGCGCCCGCACGGTGATCGCCGGCGGCACTGTCGCGGCGGTAGGCATGCTGCTCGGCTCGCTCGCGCCCTCCGTGTGGGCCGCGCTGATCGGCTTCGCCGTCACCGGGCTCGGCCTCGCCAACCTCTTCCCGGTCGCCGTGGAGCGGGCGGGTGCGCTGACCGGTCCGTCCGGCGTGGCCGTCGCCTCGACACTGGGCTACGGCGGCATGCTCCTCGGACCGCCCACGATCGGGTTCATGGCCGACTGGTTCTCGCTGCCGACCGCCCTCACCAGCGTGGCGGCACTGGCCGCCGTCGCAGCGGTCATCGGGGTGTCCACGCGGCGGACGATGGGGGCCTGAACCGGCAGCCGAAAGCCGCCGGCCCCGGCCGCACCGAGAAGCGACGGTGCAGCCCGGCGACACACCGCGACGTGCCCAACCAGCACCTCACCGACGAGCACGCGGCCAACTCACCGCCGGAACACACCAGGCCGGCCACCCGGAAGGCCCGGCCGGCCACGCGCCGAGAACACCCGGCCGACTCGCACCGCACGCCGCCGGACAGCGCCACCCATCAAGCCCGCCAATCCCACCCAGCCCCGCACCGACACACCCAGGCGACTCCACACCCAGAAACACCAGACCAGCCACGACCGGAAACCCCAAACAGCCCCACCCTCAAAGCCCCCACAGCCACACACCCCCAGCACCCGCCCGACTCCTCACCACACACCCCCGACCAGCCCCACCACCAAGCCCACCCAGGCCCGCACCCGACACACCGAGGCGACCCCACATCCGGAAACACGAGACCAGCCCACCATCGGAAAACCCCCAACCAGCCCGCCCGTCCTGAAAGCCACCAAAATTGCCCGGCCGGCGACCTCCCCCAAGCCCGGTCGACCCCACTCCCAAAAATCCCGGCCGGTCAGCCCACCCCATCCGGCACACTCACACCCATGAACACTGCCGATCTTCTTCAGACCCTGGACCAGGAGGGCCGGTTGCTCGCGGCGGCGGCTGCTGCGGCGGGGACCGATGCCAAGGTGCCGACCTGCCCGGAGTGGCAGGTGCGCGACCTGCTGCGGCACACCGGAGCGGTGCACCGGTGGGCCGCTGGATTCGTCGCCGACGCCTGCGCGGAGCCCCGCCCCTTGGGCGACGCACCGGACCTGGACGGTGCCGAGCTGGTGGACTGGTACCGGGACAGTCACCGGCTGCTGGTCGACACCCTGGCCGCCGCGCCCGCCGACGTGGAGTGCTGGACCTTCCACCCCGCGCCCATTCCCTCACCGCTGGCCTTCTGGACACGTCGGCAGGCGCACGAGACGACCGTCCACCGGTACGACGCGGAGGCCGCCCGCGGCGGTACGGCGTCGCCCATCGCGCCGGACTTCGCGGTGGACGGCATCGACGAGCTGCTGCGTGGTGTCCACGCCCGTTCCAGGAGCCGCCTGCGCACACCGGAGCCGCGCGTGCTGAGGGTGCGCGCGGTGGACGCGGACGCGGTGTGGACCGTACGGCTCACGGCCGAGCCGCCGGTGACCGTGCCGCATGCGGCAGAGGAGGCGGATGCCGAACTGTCCGGCCCTGCCAACGAGTTGTACCTGGCCCTGTGGAATCGACGGCCCGTGCCCACCGTGACCGGTGACCGCTCGCTCGCCGACCTCTGGCGGGACAAGGGCGGGATCTGACGCCCCGTCAGTCGGCGTCGGACAGCATCCTGGCCAGCACCGCGCGCTGCACCGGCCGTACCTCGCCGTGCAGCGCGCGCCCTTGCGTCGTGAGCGCCACGCGCACCCCGCGCCGGTCCTCGGCGCACATGGCCCGCTCGACCAGGCCTTCCTTCTCCAGGCGGCCGATCAGCCGGGACAGCGCGCTCTGACTGAGATGGACCCGCTCGGAGATCTCCTGCACACGGTAGGCACAGCCGCCGTCCGTCGCCGTCCCTTCGGCCAGCAGGTCGAGAACCTCGAAGTCGCTGGCGCACAGGCCGTGTCCGTGCAGTGCCCGGTCCAGCTCGCACTGGGTGCGGGCATGCAGTGCGAGGATGCTCCGCCACTGCTCCACGAGCGCCTGCTCGGCCCTGTTCGACGCCATGGGCGCACCGTAGCAGAGAAGCAAGATTATTGCATCGGAATTAAATGCATTTGCATCCGATGCATGCGCATGTAGTGTCTTCGGCATGACCTCTCCGCTCACCCCCTCCGCGGCCCCGTCCCCGGCGCTCCGCTGGACCCCCCGGCTGTGGGGCACCCTGCTGGTGCTCTGCGCGGCGATGTTCCTTGACGCGCTGGACGTGTCGATGGTCGGCGTCGCGCTGCCGTCCATCGGCTCCGACCTCCATCTGTCCACGTCGACGCTGCAATGGATCGTCAGCGGCTACATCCTGGGCTACGGCGGACTGCTCCTCCTCGGCGGCCGCACCGCCGACCTGCTCGGCCGGCGCCAGGTGTTCCTCGTCGCCCTCGGCGTCTTCGCGCTCGCCTCGCTGCTCGGCGGGCTCGTGGACTCGGGTCCGCTGCTGATCGCCAGCCGTTTCATCAAAGGCCTGAGCGCGGCCTTCACGGCACCGGCCGGCCTGTCGATCATCACCACGACGTTCCCGGAGGGCCCGCTGCGCAACCGCGCCCTCTCCATCTACACCACCTGCGCCGCCACCGGCTTCTCCATGGGCCTGGTGCTCTCGGGCCTGCTCACCGAGGCCAGCTGGCGCTTCACCATGCTGCTGCCCGCGCCCATCGCCCTGCTCGCGCTGCTCGCCGGGCTGAGGCTGCTGCCGCGCAGCGCCCGTGAGGAGAACCACGACGGCTACGACATCCCCGGCGCCGTCCTCGGCACCGCCTCGATGCTGCTGCTGGTCTTCACCGTCGTCCAGGCCCCCGAGGCCGGCTGGGCCTCGGCCCGTACGCTGCTGTCCTTCCTCGCCGTCGCCGCACTGCTGACCGTCTTCGTCCTGGTGGAGCGGCGCTCGCCGAGCCCGCTGATCCGGCTGGGCGTGCTGCGCTCGGGCAGCCAGGTCCGCGCCCAGCTCGGCGCGATCGCCTTCTTCGGCTCGTATGTGGGCTTCCAGTTCCTGACGACGCTCTATATGCAGTCCCTGCTCGGCTGGTCCGCGCTGCACACGGCGCTCGCGTTCCTGCCGGCGGGCGCGCTGGTGGCGGTGTCGTCCACGAAGGTCGGCGCGATCGTCGACCGGTTCGGCACGCCACGCCTGATCGCGGCCGGCTTCGCCTTCATGGTGCTCGGCTACGCGCTGTTCCTGCGCGTGGACCTCGATCCGGTGTACGCGGCCGTGATCCTGCCGTCCATGCTGCTGATCGGCGCGGCCTGCGCGCTGGTCTTCCCCTCGCTCAACATCCAGGCCACCAACGGGGTCGAGGACCATGAGCAGGGTATGGTCTCCGGTCTGCTCAACACCTCGGTGCAGGTGGGCGGCGCGATCTTCCTGGCGGTGGTCACGGCCGTGGTGACCGCGAACGCCCCCGCGCACACCACCCCGCAGGCCGTCCTCGACAGCTACCGGCCCGGCTTCATGGTCGTCACGGGTATCGCGGCGGCCGGCCTGCTGATCACCCTCACCGGTCTGCGCGGCCGGCGTACGCAGCGGTCCGTCGTAGTCGCCAGGTCCACCGTGGAGGAGGCGGAAGCGGAGCGCGTGGCGGTCCGTTGACCAGGGGGAAGCCTCCGAACGCGCGCCCGGCGGGGCTGCTTGCCCCGCCGGGCGCGCTTTTGTGACGCTGGGCGTATGTACGCATACGGGGGACGCCGCACCAAAGCCCAACAGGACGCGGCGACAGTCGAGATCGGCTACGCGCTGGTGAGCGCCGCCTTCGCGGCGGCGGTGCTGTTCGGGGCCCTGGCCGGGCCCGCTTACCTCTTCGACCTGCCGCATCTGCTGTCCAAGGCCCTGCTGCGGCTCGGCATGGCGGTCGCACCGGTCGTCTTCGTGGCCCGGGTGGTGAGTGTGCTGGTGCGCTTCCGCCGGGCGGCTCAGCCCAGCCAGCCGGGCCGTACCAACCCCGACTCGTAGGCCAGTACGACGAGTTGGGCGCGGTCCCGCGCGCCCAGCTTCACCATCGTGCGGCTCACATGGGTCTTGGCCGTGAGGGGGCTGACCACCAGCCGGCGGGCGATCTCCTCGTTCGACAGGCCGATGCCGACCAGCGCCATCACCTCCCTCTCCCGCTCGGTGAGCCGGCCGAGGGCGTCCGCCGCCGCGGGTTCCTTGGAGCGGGCCGCGAACTCGGCGATGAGGCGGCGGGTGACGCCCGGCGACAGCAGCGCGTCGCCCTGGACCACCGCCCGTACGGCGCGCAGGAGTTCGTCCGGTTCGGTGTCCTTCACCAGGAAGCCGGAGGCCCCCGAGCGGATCGCCTCGAAGACGTACTCGTCCAGCTCGAAGGTGGTGAGCATGACCACCTTCACGTCCTTCAGCTCCGCGTCGCCGGTGATGTGCCGGGTGGCGGCGAGGCCGTCCAGCAGGGGCATGCGGATGTCCATCAGGACGACGTCCGGCCGTAGTTCGCGCACCAGGCGCAGCGCCTCCTCGCCGTCGGCCGCCTCCCCGGCCACCTCTATGTCCGGCTGCGCGTCGAGCAGCGCCCTGAAACCGGCCCGCACCAGCGACTGGTCATCGGCGAGCAGTACCCGGATCACTGGTCCTCCCTGATGTGCGACGGCAGTACGGCGAGCACCCTGAAGCCGCCGTCGGGGCGCGGGCCCGCCTCGATGGTGCCACCGAGCGCGGCGGCCCGCTCCCGCATCCCGGCCAGTCCGTTCCCGCTGCCCCCGGCGTCGGCACCGGTGGCCGGCCCGTCGTCGTCGATGCGCAGCCGCAGCGCGTCGCCGTCGTGGGCGAACCGCACGCGCGCATGCCGCGATCCGGAGTGCCGTACGACGTTGGTCAGGGCCTCCTGCACGATGCGGAAGGCGGCGAGGTCGGCGCCGGGCGGCAGCCGGGGCGGGTCGCCCTCGATCTCCACGGTCAGCCCGGCCGCGGCCGCCTGCGCCACCAGCTCGGGCAGCCGGTCCAGGCCGGGGGCGGGGGCGCGGGGCGCGGCGCCGGAGGTGCGCAGGGTGTCCAGGACCTGGCGCACCTCGCCGAGCGCCTCCTTGCTGGCGGCCTTGATGGTGGTGAGCGCGGCGCGCGCCTGCTCGGGGTCGCTGTCGAGCAGCGCGAGCCCCATGCCGGCCTGGACGTTGATGACGGAGATGCTGTGCGCGAGCACGTCGTGCAACTCGCGGGCGATCCGCAGCCGTTCCTCGTCCGCCCGTCTCTTCGCCGCCTGGGCGCGGTCCGCGCGCTCCCGCGCCCACTGCTCGCGCCGCACCCGGGCCAGTTCGGAGACCGCGGCGATGGCCAGCAACCAGCTGGCGACGACGATCTCCTGGCCGATGCTCGCCCTCCCGTCCCCCGCGGGTGGCAGCCAGCGGTAGAGCCAGAGCGTGACCAGGGCGTGCCCGGCCCACAGCAGGCCCAGCGCACTCCAGGCGGCGCGCCGGTGTCCGGCGACGACGGCACTGAAGCAGCCGACCGCGACCGCCAGGAAGACCGGGCCGTAGGGGTAGCCGGCGGCCAGGTAGACCAGGGTCGCGGCGGTCGCGGCGAAGACGGCGAGGACGGGGTGGCGGTGCCGCCACAACAGCACGAGCGAGCCCATGAGCAGCAGCACACGCGCGTAGGGGTCGAGGTGCTGGCGGTAGGGCTGATCGTGCGCGGCGAAGTTCGAGCCGATCAGCACGAAAGCGGTGAGCAGCGCGGTGGAGCGCCAGGGCAGGCGGCGGGCGCGGTGCGGCTCCGCTCCGTCTTCGTCCGGGGCGCCGCGCCACGGAGGCCCGTACCGCCACCAGTGCGAGGGGGCGCGCTGCTCTTCCATGACCGCCACGCTAGACGCCGGCGGCAGGGGAGGGCGTCAGCCGGGCGGGGTGATCACTCATACTTCCCGGGGAGTACGAGTGATCACCTCGCCCGGCACGGGCCCGCCGCCCGCCGCCCGCCGCCCCAACCGTCCCCGCCACCCTGCGCCTACCGCAGGCCCACTCCGTGCGCCAGCCCCGCCGCCGCGTGCCGGAAGAAGGTCTCCCGGTCCTCGACGACATTCTCGAACTGGCCGAACAGCTCGAAGCTCACCAGCCCGAACAGCTGGGCCCAGGCCACCACGAGGGCCGCGATCGCCTCCGGGGGCAGGTCAGGAGCGAAGTCGGCGGCCATGCGCTCGGCCTCGGGGCGCAGCCCGGCGGGCAGGGGGAGGTCGGAGAGCGCGGAGTGCTCGCGGGCGTCCCGGACGATGCCGATGAGGACCAGGCCGACGCGGGCGGCGGCCGGCACGGTGGTCTGCGGGGCGGCATATCCCGGCACGGGCGAGCCGTAGATCAGCGCGTACTCGTGGGGGTGGGCGAGCGCCCAGCCGCGCACCGCCTCGCACGCGGCCGTCCAGCGGGCCACGGGAGCGGCGTCGGCCGTGGTGTCCCGGGCCTGCTCCGCCGCCTCGCCGAGGGAGTTGTAGGCATCGGTGATCAGGGCGGTGAGCAGCTCGTCGCGGCTGGGGAAGTAGCGGTACAGGGCCGAGGAGACCATGCCCAGCTCGCGGGCGACGGCCCGCAGCGAGAGCTTGGCTGCGCCTTCCTCCGCAAGCTGTCTGCGGGCCGCTTCCTTGATGGCGGCGGTGACTTCGATCCTGGCCCGTGCACGGGCGCCCTGGGGGGTGCTCATGTCAGCAGTGTGCCACGAAGGAGAGCGGTGCACACAAAAGAGAGCACCGCTCTTGATTTCTCGCATCGACCTCCCCCACACTGGAGTCAGCCGAGAGCACCGCTCTCCCAAACCGTGGGGGTCACCATGTCGTCGTCTTCTTCTGCTTCTTCTGCGCCGTACTACCTCAAGGGCAGCCCGATGACCGTCCGTCTGAACAGCGTCATCGGCTGGCTCGCCCGGCACGGCCTCAGCCTCGCGGGCAGCGCCGAGATGTCCGTCCGGGGGCGCAAGAGCGGCCAGATGCAGCGCATCCCGGTCAACCCGCACACCTACGACGGCGGGCAGTACCTGGTCTCGGCGCGCGGCCACTCGCAGTGGGTGCGGAACATGCGGGTCGCGGGCGGCGGCGAACTGCGCATCGGCCGCAAGGTGCGCACCTTCACGGCGGTGGAGCTTCCCGACGCCGAGAAGCTCCCCGTCCTGCGGACCTACCTGGAGAAGTGGGGCTGGGAGGTCAACCAGTACTTCAACGGGGTGACCGCCAAGTCCTCCGACGAGGAGATCATCGCCTGCGCCGGCGACCACCCGGTCTTCCGGATCACCGTCACGAACTGAGCCGTCAGAACTGAGCCGACACGGACTGGGCCATCACGAACCGAGCCGTCACGAACCGACGGAGTCCTCCGCCGGGACGGCCTGCCCCCGGTCCAGCGCGGTCAGGGCGCGCTGAGCGATCGGGCGGGAGCGGACCATCTCCCCCAGCGAGGTCGACCCCCGTGTGATGTCACGGAACGCCTTCCACGCCGGACGGAAGCCGGTGATGGCCGCGTGGAAGAGGCCGGGACGCTTCTCGAACACGGTCAGCATCCGCTTGCCGACGCTCATCTCGACGCCGAGCCCGGCCTTGATCGCGAACGCGTAGTTCAGAGCCTGGCGCCGGGTGTCCACCGCGTCGTGCGCCTCGGCGATGCGGACCGCCCACTCCCCCGCGAGCCGGCCGGAGCGCAGCGCGAAGGAGATGCCCTCGCGGGTCCACGGCTCCAGCAGTCCGGCCGCGTCACCACAGACCAGCACCCGGCCCCGGGACAGGGGCGAGTCGTCGGCGCGGCAGCGGGTGAGGTGCCCGGAGGAGATGGCGGGCTCGAAGCCGGACAGACCCAGCCGGGCGATGAAGTCCTCCAAGTACCGCTTGGTGGCGGCGCCTTCACCGCGCGCGGAGATCACGCCGACCGTCAGCGTGTCGCCCTTCGGGAACACCCAGCCGTAACTGCCGGGCATCGGGCCCCAGTCGATGAGGACGCGCCCCTTCCAGTCCTCGGCGACCGACTCCGGGACCGGGATCTCCGCCTCCAGGCCGAGGTCCACCTGGTCCAGCTTCACCCCGACGTGGGCTCCTATCCGGCTGGCGCTGCCGTCGGCGCCGACGACCGCCCGGGCCAGCACCGTCTCGCCGCCCTGCAGGACGACGGCGACCGTACGCCGGTCGGGGACCGCCGAGCCGTGCTGCTCGACCCGCTGCACCATGACGCCCGTGCGCAGCTCGGCGCCCGCCTTCTGGGCGTGCTCGACCAGCTGCTGGTCGAACTCGGGACGGTTGATCAGACCGAACAGCATCTGCTTGGAGCGGCGGGTGCGGGTGAAGCGGCCGTTGTTCGAGAAGGTGACCGCGTACACCCGGTCGCGGAAGGGCAGCTCGAAGCCGGGCGGGAGCGCGTCGCGCGAGGGGCCGATGATGCCGCCGCCGCAGGTCTTGTAGCGGGGCAGCTCGGCCTTCTCCAGCAACAGCACGCGCCGTCCCGCGACCGCCGCCGCGTAGGCGGCCGAGGCCCCCGCGGGTCCCGCGCCGACCACGACGACGTCCCACACCCGCTGCACGTCGTCCGCCGAAGAGTTCTCGCCGCTCACGATGGTCTACCGCTCCGATCAAGCCGCTGCCGTAGGGTCCCTCGCATCCTACGGCGGCCGTCGTCGCAGGCCACTGTGGGAGTATCGGGGGACCCACCCTGTTCACAGTGTTCAACGTCGCACCCACGAGGAGCGTGCCCATGTCGTCGAATCCGGTCGCCGAGACCGTCGCCTCACTGCTGCCCCGGGCGAGGGCGGAGCTGACCGAACTGGTCGCCTTCAAGTCGGTGGCGGACTTCGCGCAGTTCCCGAAGAGCGAGAGCGAGGCCGCCGCGAACTGGATCGCCGACGCGCTGCGCGCCGAGGGTTTCACCGACGTGGCCCTGCTCGACACCCCGGACGGCACCCAGTCCGTGTACGGCTACCTGCCGGGCCCGGAGGGTGCGAAAACGGTTCTCCTCTACGCTCACTACGACGTGCAGCCGCCGCTGGACGAGGCCGGCTGGACCACGCCGCCGTTCGAGCTGACCGAGCGCGACGGCCGCTGGTACGGCCGCGGGGCCGCCGACTGCAAGGGCGGTGTGATCATGCACCTGCTCGCGCTGCGCGCCCTGAAGGCGAACGGCGGCGTCCCGGTGAACGTCAAGGTGATCGTCGAGGGCTCGGAGGAGCAGGGCACCGGCGGCCTGGAGCGGTACGCCGAGGAGCACCCGGAGCTGCTGGCGGCGGACACCATCGTGATCGGCGACGCGGGCAACTTCCGCGTCGGCCTGCCGACGGTGACCACCACGCTGCGCGGTATGACCCTGGTCCGGGTGCGGATCGACACCCTCGCGGGCAATCTGCACTCCGGCTCGTTCGGCGGAGCCGCCCCGGACGCGCTGGCCGCGCTGATCCGCGTGCTGGACTCGCTGCGGGCCGAGGACGGCACGACGACGGTCGACGGGCTGGACTCCACGGGGACGTGGGACGGCCTGGAGTACCCCGAGGAGCAGTTCCGCGCGGACGCCAGGGTGCTCGACGGGGTCGGGCTGATCGGTGACGGCACGGTCGCCGACCGCGTCTGGGCGCGCCCGGCCGTCACCGTCCTCGGCATCGACTGCCCGCCGGTCGTCGGCGCCACCCCGTCCGTGCAGGCGAGCGCCCGCGCGCTGCTCAGCCTGCGGGTGCCGCCGGGCGTGGACGCGGCGGAGGCGAGCAAGCTGCTGGAGGCCCACCTCACGGCGCGCACCCCGTGGGGCGCCCGGGTCACCACCGAGCAGATCGGCCAGGGCCAGGCCTTCCGCGCCGACGCCTCCAGCCCGGCCTACCAGGCGATGGCCGACGCGATGGCGGTGGCCTACCCGGGTGAGACCATGCAGTACGCCGGTGAGGGCGGCTCCATCCCGCTGTGCAACGCCCTCGCCGATCTGTACCCGCAGGCGGAGATCCTGCTCATCGGCCTGAACGAGCCGGAGGCGCAGATCCACGCGGTCAACGAGAGCGTCTCCCCGCAGGAGCTGGAGCAGCTGTCGGTCGCCGAGGCGCTCTTCCTGCGCAACTACGCGGCGAGCTGACCGGTTCTGCTCCCGGCAGAGCGCCCTCGCCCACGGGCGGGGGCGCCGCCTACGGTCGGCGCATGGATGTCATCGAACTGCTCCCCCGTCTCCACCTCCTGCGCTTCTCCATCGGCCAGGCCTATCTCTGGTGGGACGACGACGAGTTGACCCTGATCGACGCCGGCACGCCCGGCGCCGGCCGCGCGATCGCCGACGCGCTCACGGCGCTGGGGCGTACCCCCGGGGACGTACGGCGGATCGTGCTGACCCACTTCCACGAGGACCACGTGGGCGGGGCGGGCGAGTTCGCCGCGCTCAGCGGTGCCGAGGTACTGGCGCACCACCTGGACGCGCCGTTCGTGCGGGGTGAACTCCCCGGCCCGCCCCCGCGGTTCGAGGAGTGGGAGCTGCCGATCCACGCGGAGGCCGTGAAGCACCTGCCCGAGGGCACACCGGTGCCGCCCGCCGCGGTCACCACCGTGTCCGACGGCGATGAACTGGACTTCGGCGGCGGCGCCCGGGTGATCCACGTACCGGGACACACGGACGGCGGCATCGCCCTGTTCCTGCCCGCGGAGGGGGTGCTGTTCACCGGCGACACGGTGGCGGCCTCCCCGGTGGACGGCTCGGTGATGCCGGGGGTGTTCAACCTCGACCGGCCCCGACTCCTCGCCTCGATCAGGGGATTGGCGGAACTGGACGCGGACGTGGCGTGCTTCGGACACGGAGACGCCGTGGTGGGAGGCGCCGCCGGCGCGCTGCGCCAGATCGCCAACGCCCGCTGACCAGTGGGGCGTGACCGTTACCCGCCGCAGCACACCGCACGACCTCCCGCGCCGGCCGGACGGCCACCGGCTCGCGGCCGCGGGTCAGCCGACGGGTACCCCTGCCTCCAGATACAGCGCGGACCCTCGCTCACGGGCCCGCAGTGCCCAGCGCAGCCGCTCGTAGCGGACCGGCGGCAGCATGTCGGCGGCCTCCTGCTCGGTGGCGAAGCGCCAGCCGCGCAGTTCCGGGCCCGGGAGCAGGACGCGGGACGCCTCGCCGGGCTCCAGCCGGCCGCCGTCGAACAGCAGCCGCAGCCCGCCGAAGCCGGGCGGCACCGGCCGTTCCCAGTCCACGACGAGCAGCCGGGGCACCTCCCGCAGCCGTATCCCGGTCTCCTCGGCGACCTCGCGCATCCCGGCGCGGGCCGGTGCCTCGCCGCGCTCCACCACCCCGCCGGGGAACTCCCAGCCGGGCTTGTAGGTGGGGTCCACGAGCAGCACCCGGTCGTGTTCGTCGAAGAGCAGCACCCCGGCGGCGAGGGTCTCCGCGGTCGGCTCGGGGGTCTGCACGATGTCGCAGGGCGGTACGGCACCGCTGCCGACGGCGTCGGCGATACGGACGGCGGTGGCGTACGGGGTGAGGGCGCTGGTGTCCACGAGGTGGGCGTCGGCAGTGAGCCAGGAGGCGAGGGCCGCGCGGTAGGGCTCGATGTGGTCGTACGACCACTGCCGGACCCGCATCTCGCCGTCGGGGAGGTCGGGCGGGACCTCCCGCCCGGCTATCCGCTCGCGCAGGATCGTTTCAGCCGGAGCGAGGAGGAGATGGTGCACCGGGATCCTGCGGGCGGCGAGGCCACCGAAGATCTCGTCGCGGTACTCCTGGCGGAGCAGGGTCATGGGCACCACGAGGGTCCCGCCCAGCTCGGCGAGCATCCCCGCCGCCGTGTCGACCACGAGCCGGCGCCAGATCGGCAGGTCCTGGAAGTCGCCGACCTCGGCGAGGCGCTTGGCCGGCAGCAGCTGCGTGAGCGTCCCGCCGACGACCTCGGGGTCGAAGAGCGTGCTGTTCGGGATCAGTTCGATCAGTTCCCGTGCGGTGGTGGTCTTCCCCGCACCGAACGCGCCGTTGATCCAGACGACGGTCACGGGCTCCCCCTCTTCTGTTGGCCCCCTGAGGCTTGCCCGCTCCACCCTGCCACGGAAACCCCGCCCCGGTGAGGGTGCCCGAACGAGAGTGCCGGTGCCCCCTGCGGCGGGGACACCGGCACATATGCCGCAAGCCGTCGGGGCTACTGCGGCCCGCGGGTGTTGTCGTCGACGGCGAAGCTGTCCAGGGTGACCGGGTGGCCGCCGGCCGCGTCGAGCGTGTCCGTGACGTTGAGGCCGTCGAGCGTCATCCCGGTGGGGTTCTTGTCCGCCGCGTGGGAGGGGGTGACGGCGGCCACGACGAATCCGGTGGCCAGGCTGGCGATGGCGAGCATGCTGCGCTTCTTCATGCACTGACCAACTGCGGATCCGGCCAGGGGTCACGCGGAAACCGGCAAGCGGACCATCCCCGCACATCGTCACCGCGAGAGGGCGCACGGAGGCGCACGAGAAGTCCGGCGGTGACATCCACGTCGGGGCACAGGGCGACGCGGCCGTGGTGCGCGACGTCATGGCCGCGTCTTCGGCCCGGTCGGCACGCCCTGCGCCGAGGCCACCACGGGCTGCTGCGGGCTGCGGGTGTCCCGCGCCTTCGTCCCCGCGCACCCCGACCGCGTCACGTGCCTGCCGTGCCGCGAGCGCGCCCGCAACCGGCACCGACGGCTCGCCGCGGCCCTGCTCGACCGGATGGCCGGCCGGCCCGGACCGTCCGTCGACCGCGCCCGGCTGGAGCGGGCGGTCGCCCATCACCGGGACCCGGCACGGCGGTTCGCGGCGCCGACAGGATGCCGGCCGTACCGAAATCCGCTGGCCCGCCCCGCTGTGGCGCCGGTATCGTCCGGCATCCCGCCCCGCCCACTCCCCGGGCAGGCACGACCGGAAATGCGACATCATGACCAGCCCGCCGCCGACCACGACCCTCTGGCGCCCCACCGGCCCCAAGGAACTGGAGCTGGTCCGCGCACTCGACTGGCGGGCGTGGCCGCCCCGGCTCCCGGAGCAGCCGATCTTCTACCCCGTCCTCAACGAGGACTATGCGATCCGGATCGCCCGGGACTGGAACGTCAAGCACGACGGCGCCGGTTTCGTGACCCGTTTCGAGGTCGACACCGAGTTCCTCGGCCGCTATCCGGTACGGCAGGCCGGCGGCGAGACGATCCTGGAACTGTGGGTGCCGGCCGAGGAGTTGGACGAGTTCAACGCCCATATCGTCGGCCGTATCGAGGTCGTGCGGGAGTTCCGGTGAACGGGCTCACGGCCTTCGGCGCCGCGGACGATCGCATCGAGGACATCGTGCGCTCGGGCGACCTGCTCGCGCGGTCCGCCGCCGGGCTGTCCGACGCGGGTCTGGGTGCGCCGTCGGGGCTGCCCGGGTGGACGCGTGGGCATGTGGTCTCCCATGTCGCCCACAGCGTCGACGCCTACGTGTGGCTGCTGCGGCTCGCGCGCACCGGCCGTGAACCGGGCCCGCGTCCGGACGCGGCGGCGCTGTCGGCGGCTGTCGAACGGGACGCGGCGCTGTCCGCGGGCCGGCTCACCGCCCGGCTGCGGGAGAGCCTGGACCGCTTCACGGCACAGGCGCGTGCGATGCCCGCGCCCGCCTGGGACCGTCATGTCCCGGCGCTGGCCGGCTGGCTCCACCCGGCCTGGTACCTCCTGCTGCGCTGCCTGCGGGAGCTGGAGACCCACCACCTCGACCTGGGCCTCGGTCACGGCACCGAGCGGTGGACCGACGGTTACGTCTCCTGGGCCCTGGACGACACCCTCACCACACTGCGCGCCCAGGGCTTCCCGCTCGCCTCGGTGGAGGCCGTGGATCTCGGCCGGCACTGGTCGCTGGCGGCGGAGGGCCCCTCGGTGGCCGGGGCCGGGCACCTGGTGCTCGGCTGGCTCAGCGGACGGGTCCCGGCCGACGCGCTGACGACCGACCGCCCGGCACACCCCCTGCCACGTCCTCCCGCCTGGCCTCGCCCTCCCCTGCCCGGCTGGGGCCGGGTCGACGACGAGGCGTGAGCCCCGGAAGCCAACAGATCCGAACGACCGAAGAGCGGCGACAGGGCGAAGCTTCCCTGCCGTCAAGGCTTCTGACGGGGCATCGAACAGTTGGCCCGCACCTCTTCCAACACAGTCCGACACGTCCTACCGTAATCGCGCACAGCTGACACATACATGACGCCCAGGCGCCGCCCTGTCGTCGTCAGCCATCTCTCGCGAGTCGGAGGAACGTCAACGATGCGTCACCCTCACACCCGCACCACCCGCCGAAGAGTGGTCGCAGCGCTCACCACGGGACTGCTGTGCGCGGCGGGCCTCGCCGGCCCCGCCCTGGCGACCCCCGCCCAGGCTCCCGCCACCCCCGCTCCGACCGACGGTCTCGCCCTCACCCCACCGATGGGCTTCAACAACTGGAACTCCACGCACTGCCGCGCCGACTTCAACGAGAGCATGGTCAAGGGCATCGCCGATCTCTTCGTGGCCAAGGGCCTGAAGGACGCCGGCTACCAGTACGTCAACCTGGACGACTGCTGGGCACTGCCCCAACGCGACGCCGCCGGCAAGCTGGTGCCCGACCCGGCCCGCTTCCCGAACGGCATCAAGGCCGTCGCCGACTACGTCCACTCCCAGGGGCTCAAACTCGGCATCTACACCAGCGCCGGCACCAAGACCTGCAACAGCGCGGGCTTCCCGGGCGCGCTCGGCCACGAGTACAGCGACGCCCGGCAGTTCGCCGACTGGGGCGTGGACTACCTGAAGTACGACAACTGCAACAACCAGGGCGTCGACGCCAAGCAGCGGTACACGACCATGCGCGACGCGCTCAGAGCGACCGGGCGGCCCATCGTCTACAGCATCTGCGAATGGGGCGAGAACAAGCCCTGGGAGTGGGCCTCCGACGTCGGCCAGCTGTGGCGGACCACGGGTGACATCAGCGACAGCTGGTCCTCGATGCTGTCCATCCTCAAACAGAACCTCCCACTCGCGCCGTACGCGGGACCCGGTCACTGGAACGACCCCGACATGCTGGAGGTCGGCAACGGCGGCATGACGGACACCGAGTACCGCTCGCACTTCTCCCTCTGGTCGGTCATGGCCGCGCCCCTGCTGATCGGCACCGACCTGCGCAAGGCCTCTGCGGCGACGTTCGACATCCTGGGCAACAAGGAGGTCGTCGCCGTCGACCAGGACCCGCTGGGCAAGCAGGGCACGGTCGTCTCCACCGCGGGCGGGCGCTGGGTGATCGCCAAGGAGATGAAGGACGGCGGCCGCGCGGTGGCCCTGTTCAACGAGTCGGGTACCGCCCAGCGGATCACCACCACCGCCGCCGCCGTCGGCCTGCCCGACGCCCCCGCCTACACCCTGCGGGACCTGTGGCAGCACAGCAGCTACAACACCGCCGGCACCATCGCGGCCACCGTCCCCGCCCACGGCACGGTCCTGCTGCGCGTCTCGGCCGACCCGCACTGGGCCGCGAACCCGCCCGCCGCCGAACTGGGCCTGGACGGCAGCCCGTTGCTGGAGGCCGCCACCCCGGCCACGCTGACCAGCACCGTCACCGACCTGGGCCGCACCTCCGCACGCCAGGTGTCCGTCTCGCTGACCGGCCCCGACGGGTGGACCGTACGGCCCACCACCTCGACCACGGCCGCCACCCTCGCCACCGGCAGGACCCTGCGCACCGGCTGGAGCGTCACCGCGCCGGCCGGCACACCGACCGGTTCCTACGCCCTCACACTCCGGGCCCGGTACCGCTCACCGGCCGGACAGCGCGTGACCAGCACGCTCCCGCTGACCGCGTCCGTCGTGGTGCGGCCGCCCTCCGGGGCGTCGTACCTCAGCGACCTGAACTGGTTGTCGGCGACCAGCGGTTGGGGGCCGGTGGAACGCGACACCAGCAACGGGGAGAGCGCCGCGGGCGACGGCAACCCGATCACCATCGGCGGCACGGTGTACGCCAAGGGGCTCGGCGTGCACGCGCTCAGCGATGTCTCCTTCTACACCGGCAAGGCCTGCGACAAGGTCACCGCGGACGTCGGCGTCGACGACGAGAAGGACACCAAGGGCACCGTCGCCTTCCAGATCTGGGCGGACGGCACCGAGGTCGCCTCGACCGGCACCCTGACCAACGCGATGCCGGCCCGGCACCTCACCGCCGACATCACCGGCGCCCAGGTGATCCGCCTGGTCGTCACCGACGGGGGAGACGGCATCGACTCGGACCACGCGGACTGGGCGGACGCGCGGCTCGTCTGCTGACGGCGCCCACCCGCCGGGCCGGACCGGACGCGACCGCGGGTGCGTGGCAGCCACGGGCAGTCGTGCCGCTGGGGCGGCACGGGGTGGCCGCCGGGGGCGGAACCCTTCAGACCCCCGCCGTCGCGTCCGGCCGGCGGGCCAGCGCTGCCGCCGCCGCCCCGACCAGCCCCGCGTCCGTCCCCATCTGCGCCGGCACGATCGTCAGCCGCTGGACAAAGGACAGGGTCGCGTAGTCGGTGAGGGCCTTGCGCAGGGGGGTGAAGAGGATCTCGCCCGCGTTGCCGACGCCGCCGCCGATCACCGCGATGTCGATCTCGACCAGGGTCGCGGTGGCCGCGATGCCGGCGGCCAGCGCCTGTGCCGCCCGCTCGAAGGAGGCCACGGCGACCGGGTCTCCCTCACGGGCGGCGGCGGCCACCGCGGCGGCCGAGGTGTCACCGTCGGGGCCGGGCCGCCACCCCTGGTCCAGGGCGCGGCGGGCGATGTTGGGACCGCTGGCGATGCGCTCCACGCAGCCGCGCGAGCCGCACGGGCACGGATCGCCGTCGAGGTCGACGCTGATGTGACCGATGTGGCCGGCGTTGCCGGTGGGCCCGGGATGCAGCCGGCCGCCCAGCACCAGGCCGCCGCCGACGCCGGTCGACACCACCATGCACAGCGCGTTGTCGTGACCGCGGGCGGCGCCCTGCCAGTGCTCCGCGGCCGTGATCGCGACGCCGTCGCCGATCAGCTCGACCGGGAGACCGCCGGCGGCCGCGCGCACCCGCTCGACCAGCGGGAAGTCACGCCAGCCCGGCACGTTCACGGGGCTGACCGTGCCCGCCGAGGCGTCCACCGGACCGGCGCTGCCGATGCCGATGGCGCCGGCGCGTCCCCACAGCGGCGACCTGGCGAGTTCGCCGAGCACCTCCTCGACGGCCCGCATGACCGTTTCGCCGTCCTGCTGGGCGGGGGTGGCGCGCTGGGCTCGGGCCAGGATCCGTCCGTGGCCGTCCACAAGGCCGCCGGCGATCTTGGTACCGCCGATGTCCAGGGCCGCCACGAGGTCGGTGTGCATCAGAGTCAGACTCCCCGTTGAAACTCGCAAACCAAGGAAGGGCAGGCCGGTCAAGCGGTGGGGGCGCAGGCCGGAGATAGCGGTGGACAGTGTCTCTCGCATCTGACAACGTTGTCCAGGCTCTATGCTCGACGCCACATCCTCATACAAACGGAGGATCGACGCACCATCCCGTTGACAAGTCGGACAAGTCGTACGACAGGACAGGACGCCGCATCGTGCCCGAGACCACCCGCCGCACAGACAGCCTTCCCGGCACCCGTTACGGCAACCGCCCCACGATGAAGGACGTGGCGGCGCGGGCCGGGGTCGGGTTGAAGACGGTCTCCCGGGTGGTCAACGGCGAGCCCGGCGTCACCCCGGACACCGAGCGCCGGGTGCAGGAGGCGATCGAGGCGCTGGGCTTCCGCCGCAACGACAGCGCCCGGGTGCTGCGCAAGGGCCGTACGGCGAGCATCGGCCTGGTGCTGGAGGACCTCGCGGACCCCTTCTACGGCCCGCTCAGCCGCGCCGTGGAGGAGGTGGCCCGGGCCCATGGCGCCCTGCTGATCAACGGCTCCAGCGCCGAGGACCCGGACCGCGAGCAGGAGCTGGCGCTGGCGTTGTGCGCACGGCGGGTGGACGGTCTGGTGGTGATCCCGGCGGGCGACGACCACCGCTACCTCGAGCCGGAGATCAGGGCGGGCGTGGCGACGGTGTTCGTGGACCGTCCGGCGGGACGCATCGACGCCGACGTGGTCCTCTCCGACAACTACGGCGGTGCCCGGGACGGTGTCGCCCATCTGATCGCGCACGGCCACCGCCGGATCGGGTTCATCGGCGACATGCCGCGCATCCACACCGCCGCCGAGCGGCTGCGCGGCTACCGGGCGGCCATGGAGGACGCCGGGATACCGGTCGAGGACGCGTGGATGTCCCTCGGGGCGACGAATCCGGAGCGGGTGCGCCGGGCGGCGGAGGAGATGCTGTCCGGGCCCGCCCCGGTCACCGCGATCTTCGCGGGCAACAACCGGGTGACGGTCACCGTGATCCGGGTGCTGGCCGAGCAGTCCCGCCGGGTCGCCTTCGTCGGCTTCGACGACATCGAGCTGGCCGATCTGCTCCAGCCGGGCGTCACGGTCGTCGCCCAGGACTCGGCCGCCCTCGGCCGCACCGCCGCCGAGCGCCTCTTCCGCCGGCTGGAGGGCGGGCTCGTGGCACCGGAGCGCATCGAGCTGCCCACCCGGCTGATCACGCGCGGCTCGGGCGAGCTGCCGCCCGCCGACTGAGCCGCCCATGACCGGCCGCACGCTGGAGGAACTCGGCCTCGCCGACGCCCCTCGCGACCATCCGCTGACCTACCCCGGCGCCTGGCCCGCCGACTCCGGGCTGCTGCACGGAGACCGGATGCTCCCGCTGGAGCGCCTGGTGTACGACGACCGGGCGCCGGTGCTCGCCGTCGGCTCCAACGCCTGTCCCGGCCAACTGCGCCACAAGATGGCGGAGTCCGGGATCGACTCCCCCGTGCCGATGGTGCGGTCGCGGGTGTCCGGGCTGGACGTGGGCGTCTCGGCGCATGTCAGCCGCTTCGGCTATGTCTCCGCGTCTCCCGTCAAAGCCCCGCGTGCGTTAAGCGAGTTGTTCGTCATCTGGCTGGACCGGCGTCAGCTGGAGGTGATCGACGCCAGCGAGGGCGTGCCGCTGACCGACGGCAACTTCTGGCGGGCCTGGCTGCCCCCGCCTCAGGTGCGGATCGAGCTGCCGGACGGTTCCGCGCTCACCGGGGCGTACGCCTACGTCAACCGGCACGGCGTGCTGCACAACGGCGCCGGTGCACCGCGCCGCCATCCCGGCGACCAGCACCTCCTGCTCACCGAACTCCTCGCGGGATCGGCTCCGTTACGGGAGCTGTTCGGTGTCACACCGGAGGAGTTCTGCGCGCGGGCACGCCGTGACACCGGGCTGTGGGCGCGGGGGACGCGGCTGTTCGCCGAGCAGAAGTGGGTGACCGAGTCGGGTTTCGAGCCGTACGCCGCCTCTCGGCAGACCGGGAGCCCGGGCACCGGGGAGTCGTTCTTCCCGCCCTTGAGGTAGACGTCGCTGACGTAGACACCGGTGTTGCCGCTGTCGTCGTCGGTCTTCGCCCACCACACGTTCGTCCACGCCGAGGGCGTACGGGGCGGCGGTGCCGGTCCACGCTCCCGGCCGGGGGTGCGGACCGGTCCGCTGCCGCTACTTCGCGGAGGCCGTCAGGTCGCCGCGCCGGGGCGCCGCGAAGGCCTCCAGGTCGGCGCGGGTGAGGCCGGTGAGGCGGGCGACCTCGGCGATGTCGAGGGCGCCGCAGTCCAGGCCGCGCAGCAGGTAGCCGCTGAGGGCCTTGGCGGTGGCGGGCTCGTCCATGACGTCGCCGCCGGCGCGGTTGGCGTAGCGGGCGAGGCGGGCGGCGGCCTGCTCGAAGCCCTCGCGGTAGAAGGCGAAGACGGCGGCGTAGCGGGTGGGGATGTGGCCGGGGTGCATGTCCCAGCCCTGGTAGTAGGCGCGGGCCAGGGCGCGGCGGGTCAGGCCGTAGTGCAGCCGCCAGGCGTCGTGGACCTTCTCGGTCGGGCCGACGGGCAGGACGTTCGTCGAGCCGTCGGAGACGCGTACGCCGGTGCCCGCCGCCGCGACCTGCATGATCGCCTTGGCGTGGTCGGCGGCCGGGTGGTCGCTGGCCTGGTAGGCGGCGGAGACGCCGAGGCAGGCGCTGTAGTCGAAGGTGCCGTAGTGCAGGCCGGTGGCGCGGCCCTCGGCGGCCTGGATCATTTTGGCGACGGCGGCGGTGCCGTCGGTGGCGAGGATGGACTGGCTGGTCTCGATCTGGATCTCGAAGCCGAGCCGGCCCGCGTCCAGGCCGTGCACCTTCTCGAAGGCCTCCAGGAGGCGCGAGAACGCGGTGACCTGTTCGGGGTACGTCACCTTCGGCAGGGTGAGGACCAGGCCCTCGGGCAGTCCGCCCGCCTCGATCAGGCCGGTGAGGAAGACGTCGAGGGTGCGGATGCCCCGGTCGCGGACCGCCGCCTCCATGCACTTCATACGGATGCCCATGTACGGCGCCGCCGTGCCACCGGCGTAGGCCTCCGCGATCAGCCGGGCCGCGCGGGCCGCCGTCTCGTCCTCCTCGGCGTCGGGGCGGGGGCCGTAGCCGTCCTCGAAGTCGACGCGCAGGTCTTCGATCGGTTCGCGCTCCAGCTTGGCGCGGACACGGGAGTAGACCGGCTCGGCGAGCTCGTCGGACAGGCCGAGGACCGCCGCGAAGGAGGCGGCGTCCGGGGCGTGTGCGGCGAGGGCGGCGAGGGCCTGGTCGCCCCAGGAGCGGATGGTGTCGGCGGCGAAGGCGTCACCGGGCACGTAGACGGTGTGGACGGGCTGCCGGGTGCCGGGGTCCCCGGGGTAGCGGCGCTCCAGCTCCGCGTCGACCGGTGCGAGGGAGGCGCTGATCTCCTCGCTGACGGCGCCCGCGAGGCTCGTCGCCACCTTCTCCTGCTGACCCATCCCACACCCTCCAATTTTCCGCTCTACGGAATCAACAATCCGTAGAATGAAGTTATCCGGCGTGGTTCCCGCTGGTCAACACCCGCCCGAACCCTGGTCGGCCCGCACCGATCCGTCTTCAGGATGCACCGAGGCCCCCGTGACCGCGCCGGTCACAGGGGCCTGGTAGCGCCGGGGAGGGGCTCAGCCCTTGCGGGCCTTGATCTCCTCGGTCAGCTGCGGGACGACGTCGAAGAGGTCGCCGACCACGCCGTAGTCGACCAGCTCGAAGATCGGGGCCTCGGCGTCCTTGTTGACGGCCACGATCGTCTTGGAGGTCTGCATACCGGCGCGGTGCTGGATGGCGCCGGAGATGCCGTTGGCGATGTACAGCTGCGGCGACACGCTCTTACCGGTCTGGCCGACCTGGTTGGTGTGCGGGTACCAGCCGGCGTCGACGGCGGCACGCGAGGCGCCGACGGCCGCGCCGAGGGAGTCGGCCAGGGCCTCGATGATCGAGAAGTTCTCGGCGCCGTTCACGCCACGGCCGCCGGAGACCACGATCGCGGCCTCGGTCAGCTCCGGGCGGCCCGTCGACTCACGCGGCGTACGGGCGGTGACCTTCGTGCCGGTCGCCTTCTCGGAGAAGGAGACGGACAGGGCCTCGACCGCGCCGGCGGCCGGGGCGGCCTCCACGGCGGCCGAGTTCGGCTTGACCGTGATGACCGGGGTGCCCTTGATGACGCGGGACTTGGTGGTGAAGGACGCGGCGAACACCGACTGGGTGGCCACCGGGCCCTCGTCGCCGGCCTCGAGGTCGACGGCGTCGGTGATGATGCCGGAGCCGATGCGCAGCGCCAGGCGGGCGGCGATCTCCTTGCCCTCGGCGGAGGACGGGACCAGCACGGCGGCCGGGGAGACGGCCTCGTAGGCGGCCTGCAGGGCGTCCACCTTCGGCACGACCAGGTAGTCGGCGTACTCGGAGGCGTCGTGGGTGAGGACCTTCACCGCGCCGTGCTCGGCGAGGGTGGCGACGGTGTCGGCGGCGCCGTTGCCCAGTGCGACGGCGACGGGCTCGCCGATGCGGCGGGCCAGGGTCAGCAGCTCGAGGGTGGGCTTGCGGACGGCACCGTCCACGTGGTCGACGTAGACGAGGACTTCAGCCATGGGATTGCTCTCCTGCGTAACGAAGTTGAGGGGCGGTCAGCGGGGGCGAGCCCTTAGATGAACTTCTGGCTCGCGAGGAACTCAGCGAGCTGCTTGCCGCCCTCGCCCTCGTCCTTGACGATGGTGCCGGCCGTGCGGGCCGGACGCTCGTTGGCCTCGTCGACCTTGGTGAACGCGCCCTCCAGGCCGACCTCCTCGGCCTCGATGTCCAGGTCGGACAGGTCCCAGGACTGCACCGGCTTCTTCTTGGCCGCCATGATGCCCTTGAAGGACGGGTAGCGCGCCTCGCCCGACTGGTCGGTCACGGAGACGACGGCCGGGAGGGAGGCCTCCAGCTGCTCGCTGGCGGCGTCGCCGTCGCGGCGGCCCTTGACCGTGCCGTCCTCGACCGAGACCTCGGAGAGCAGGGTGACCTGCGGGACGCCGAGACGCTCGGCCACGAGGGCCGGGACGATACCGCCGGTGCCGTCGGTGGACGCCATGCCGGAGATCACCAGGTCGTAGCCGGCCTTCTCGATCGCCTTGGCCAGCACCAGGGAGGTGCCGATGGCGTCGGTGCCGTGCAGGTCGTCGTCCTCGACGTGGATGGCCTTGTCGGCACCCATGGACAGGGCCTTGCGCAGCGCGTCCTTGGCGTCCTCGGGGCCGACCGTCAGGACGGTGACCTCGGCCTCGTCCGCGTCCTCCGCGATCTGCAGCGCCTGCTCGACCGCGTACTCGTCGAGTTCGGAGAGCAGACCGTCCACGTCGTCGCGGTCGACGGTCAGGTCATCGGCGAAGTGCCGGTCGCCAGTGGCGTCGGGCACGTACTTCACAGTGACAACGATCCTCAAGCTCACGCCGGCTCTCCTACTGCATCGTCATTTCCGGGCTGCCTCTTGCAGGCAGCATAGGCGCCTCAAGCGGCCTATCCCGGTCGGGGCGTCCGCGCGCTCCGACCGAAATATTACTCGTCAGTACACCCAGTCCAGGCTCGCTAAGCAAGCGCTTTGGACTGTGACCTTCGCAACGCAGCGTAACCGGAACTCGACGGGCTCGCAGGCAAGGGGGCACAACCTCTGGAGTGATCAATCCCGCAGGCCGTTGAAGCGGCCCTGGTGGTAGAGGAGGGGCCGGCCGGAGCCGGAGGGGTCGCCCAGGACGACCTCGGCGAGCACGATCCGGTGATCACCGGCCGGGACGCGGCCGACGATCCGGCAGACCAGCCAGGCGAGCACGCCGTCGAGCACCGGTACGCCTTCCGGGCCCTCGCGCCACGCGGTCGGCGCACCAAAGCGGTCGGCGCCGCTGCGGGCGAAGGTGGCGGCCAGCTCGCTCTGGTGCTCGCCCAGTATGTGGACGCCGACGTGGTCCGTCTCGGCTATCGCGGGCCAGCTGGAGGCGCCCGTACCGATGCCGAAGGAGACGAGCGGGGGCTCGGCGGAGACGGAGGTGAGGGAGGTGGCGGTGAAGCCGACCGGACCGGACTCACCGCGCGCGGTGATCACCGCCACACCGGCGGCGTGCCGGCGGAAGGTCGAGCGCAACAGGTCGGCAGACGCGAGCTGAACGGTGCCGAGGTCGGGCGTGGCCGTCATGGAGTTGTCCTTCTGCTGGAGGTCGCGAGCGAACTGGGCCGTCGGTGCTCAGCGGTCCGGACAGGTGGCGCTCGCGGTGCGGGCGAGGTCGACGTGGACCCGCCCGTGGAGAAGGAGTTCGGTCGGCATACGGTCAGGCTGACGATAGGTGGCGCGCGCAGTCAAGCACGGTCCGGGTTCTGCGAGATCGATCACCACGGCCTGAAGCCCCCTCACACGGCCTCCCCCAGTGCCGCGATGATGTCGGCCTTGCGGGGCTGGCCGGTGGCGCGCCGCACCACCCGCCCGTCGGCGTCGAGCACCAGCACGGTGGGCGTCTTCAGGATCTCCAGTTCGCGTACGAGGTCCAGGTGGGCCTCGGCGTCGATCTCGATGTGGGCCACACCGGGGACCATTGCGGCGACCTCGCCGAGCACGCGCCGGGTGGCCCGGCAGGGCGCGCAGAAGGCACTGGAGAACTGGACCAGCGTGGCGCGCTCGCCGAGTTCGTCGCCCAGCTCGGCCGCGCCCAGCCGCTTGCCGTCGTCCCGCCCGCGCACCCGTACTCTCCCGCTCCGCCGCTTGTGCAGCACTCCGGCGGCGCTCGCCACGACGAGCACCGCCACGCACACCACCAGTCCGGTCATCACCTGCACCAGCATTCATCAGACTGCAAAGATTCCCGCCTCCCGCAGAAGTTTCCGTTGCGGAATGCTTGGTTCATGGACATCGACGCGAGGGGGCCGCGCTTCGCGGCCGTGGTGACGACGGCCGTTCTGGCCGTGGCTCTGATCCTGCAGAACCCCTGGGTACTGGGCTGGCAGACACTGGCGTTCGCGCTCGGCGCGGCCGCGGGTGTCCAGCGCTCGCCGTACGGCTGGGCGTTCCGCACGGCCGTACGACCGCGGCTCGGGCCGCCGAAGGAGTTCGAGGCACCGGAGCCGCCGCGGTTCGCACAGGCGGTGGGCCTGCTGTTCGCAGGGCTCGGTCTCGTCGGGTTCGGCGTGGGACCGCAGTGGCTGGGGCTCGCCGCGACCGGCGCCGCGCTCGCCGCCGCGTTTCTGAACGCGGCGTTCGGCTACTGCCTGGGGTGCGAGATGTTCCTGCTCCTGAAGAGGGCCACGGCACGGGCGGAGTAAAGGGGACTTAAAGATCCAAGGTGGGGTGTAGGCCGACGTGACGAGGATCTCGCCGCCGTGGGGCACCAGGACTGGCTACCCGTCCGTTCTTCGGGCACGATCTGCGAGACGCCGTAAACCTACGGCTGCGTAACTTTCGCGCCGGGAGCCCCTTTCCCGAGCAGAGCAGAAAGGGTCCGTCCCGCCCATGGCAGAACTGGTCTACCGTCCCGTCGTCGGATTCGCCAAGACGTTGTTCAAGGTCTGGGACCTGAAGATCGACTGCCAGGGGTCGGAGAACATCCCGCGCTCGGGCGGCGCCGTGCTGGTGAGCAATCACATCAGCTACCTGGACTTCGTCTTCAACGGCCTGGCGGCCCTGCCGCAGAAGCGCCTGGTGCGCTTCATGGCGAAGGAGTCGGTCTTCCGCCACCGGATCTCCGGTCCGCTGATGCGCGGCATGCGGCACATCCCGGTGGACCGCAAGCAGGGCGAGGCGGCCTACGCGCACGCGCTGGACTCGCTGCGCTCCGGCGAGGTCGTCGGGGTCTTCCCGGAGGCCACCATCTCGCAGTCGTTCACCCTGAAGAGCTTCAAGTCGGGTGCGGCCCGGCTCGCCCAGGACGCCGGTGTCCCGCTGATCCCGATGGCGGTGTGGGGCACCCAGCGGCTGTGGACGAAGGGCCAGCCCCGCAACTTCAAGCGCAGCCACCTGCCCGTCACCATCCGGGTCGGCGAGGCGGTCGAGGCACCCCGCGACCAGTACGCGGGCGCCATCACCCGCCGGCTGCGCGAGCGCGTCCAGGAGTTGCTGGAGGCCGCGCAGCGCGCCTACCCCGGCCGCCCCAGGGGCGCCGAGGACTCCTGGTGGCTGCCCGCCCACCTGGGCGGCACGGCACCCACGGTGGAGCAGCTGCGGGCAGCCGAGGCGTAAGCCCGCGGCGCGTTAGCCGGGGGCGCCCTCAGCAGTTCCTTCGGCTGCGGGGCGGTGGGGGCTGGTCGCGCAGTTCCCCGCGCCCCTAAGTACTCGCACCCGGCATCATGCGGCGGCGGTCCGGCCGATAGGGTTCGCGATCGTGACGGGAGAGCCTGCGGGCTCTCGTGTGCCGACCGCTGTACGGGGGCTCGACGATGCGGCGCTGGTGGAAGGTGACGTTGACGGCTGCGGCCGTGCTGGCTCTGACCGGCTGGATCGCCGCGCCGTATGTGAAGGACTGGTGGCTGGTGCGTACCGCCTGCGACGGCGCGCTCCCCTCCGGGCCGGTGCGTCGACTCGCGGACGGCGGCGGCCACTTCACGAAGGCCGAGGCGTCCGCGCATCCGCGGCTCGGTGACTATGGCTGCAGCCTGTCCTTCGAGGGCCATGGCGACGCCACGACGGTGGTGGAGATGACCGCCTACACCGGGCGGGACGACCAGGACGGCGAGTTTCTCTTCGACTTCCCGCAGGCGGGCTTCCCGCGCATCCACCCCATGCCGCAGGGCCTGCCGGGATTCGTCGACCAGTTCGGCGACCTTCAGTTCCTGCTGCGCTGCCCGGACCTGGGCAAGGACACGGCGGGCAGACCGCGCAGGATGCTGGTGAGGACGCACCTCGGGTACGCCACCGCACGCACGAGCCACGCCGCGTACGAGACGGTCATCCCCCTCGTCAACTCCGCCTCCCGGCACCTTGGTTGCGGCGCCGAGCCGCTGGCCGTGCCGAAGGACGATGCCGCGCCACCGGATCCCGACAGGGCCTGGCGCGCGGTCCCCGTCACCGAGGTGGAGGGCACCGCCTGCGGGTGGGTGGCCGGCGCGCGGATCCCGCACGCCGCCGAGTGGCAGGTCGAGCCGCTGATGAACGACACGGCTCCCGCCGGGCGTTGTGACCTGTACCGGAAAACCTCGACGGACTCGACGTATCTGGACTTCGCCGCCTGGTACGGCGACTGGAGCAACCGGTTGGTCACGTCCGACGGGGTACGCAGCGGCCTGACGGCGACCGCGCGCTGCGACGGCGAGGCGGCCAACTTCGCGGTCACCGGCTCGCAGAAGATCCCGGGAGTCGGTACGGCGGAGCGGCGCAGGCTGCTGAAGGCCTTCGCCGAGGACCAGGTCGAGCGGCGCGGTTGTACGGGGCTGCGGGTGACCGGCTGACGCGTTCCGATGTGGGCGCCCTCACGTGGGGCCGTACCGGTACGCGCCCAGGTACGAGTCGTCCAGGAGCTGCCGGATGGCCGAGGCCCGCTCGGACGGTACCTTCCGGGCCTTGGCCCAGGCGTCCACCGTCAGGAACAACTGACGGCGCGCGTCCATGAGATCGTCCTGCGCGGGCCCGCTCACCGGGCGGAGCGCGATGCTCCCCATCGAGGGGCGGCTGCTCACCTGCCGTGGCGCTGCCTGGTAGGCGCCGCGGGTGTGCCGGCGTGCCGAGGCGTCGAAGGAGCCGAGATCGGTGATGTCGCCGTCGCGGGCGCCTTTCGCTCGGGCGTACATCAGGGTGCCGATGCGGCGCGCGATGTCCTTGAGGTCGTTGTCGGGGCCGAGCGTGGGGCGCGTCTTCTCCTCCCCCGGCTCCTTCTCCCGCCGGTAGCCGGGGTCCGTGCCCTGGGCGGTGAGCCGCTCCAGGTAGTGGGCGAGGTAGGCGCGCTCGGCGTCGTACAGGATCGCGAACGCCTCCGGGTTCCTGGCCAGTTCCGCGAAGAGCCGTCCGGGTTCGGCCGTCAGTGTGCCGGTGTAGTCGAAGCCGAACTCGGGGTGCGCCTCGCCGGGTGCGAGAAAGCGGCCGAAGCGGGACCAGCCGGCCTGGTCGGGCGCGGCCTGTGCGCCGGAGGCCGCCGGGGTGGCGGCATCGGGATCGTCGAGGGTGAAGGCAGTGGTGTCGGCGACATAGCCGGCGAGCACCCGGGCCAGGCCCGGCTCCGCACCGGGCGGCACCTCGGCCTCGTGATAGATCGCGCTGACGGCGTAGACCACGCGGGACTGGGCGGTGGTGTGCGGCTTGCCGGGGGCCGAGGCGCCGGTGGCGGCCTCCATCACCTGGCCGAGCACCCGGCCGCCGTCGCCGCACAGGGTGCCGGACGGCAGGAGCGCGCGCACGGCGTCGTAGCGCGACATGTCGTCCCGGGGGTCGAGGGCGCGGGTCGCCGACACCGGGTTCTTCGCCAACTCACGTGTGGCGGCGGGAAGTTCCTTGCAGGACGGATCCCAGACGCCGAGCGCGAGCGGCACGGCGGCACCCCCCGCGACGACGGCCAGTGCCACGGTCGAGGCGAGCACCCTGCGCTTGCGCAGCCGGGCGAACCGGCCACCGGACCCGACGGCATCCGCCGAACCGTCGGCCGCTGCCTCCTCCGGCCCGGCGGAGGTCTGCTCCCCCACGGCGGAATCACGGTCCCGCCCGGCGGGCTCCGGACCCCGGCCGACCGCATCCGCGTCCGGGCCGACGGGAGCCCCACCCCGCCCAGACTCATCCCGCCCCGACCCGGCAGAACCTTGCCCTCGCTCGGCGGACTCCGGGCCCCCGCCGGCGGGCGTCCGCCCCCCGCCACAGCTGTCACCCTCGGCTTCGCCCTCCGGGACGGACGGCGCCGGCCCCGGCGTCTTCTGCGCGCCGGTGATGTCGTCTTCCCCTGCTGCTCCCCCGTTGCTCATGGCCGGGAGGTTAGCGAGTGCGATCGAGGCGTTGCCGGGCGGGGTGCCGCCCGGCGTCAGAGTGCGTCGGGGAGGTTCTTCCACAGGTGCGGTCGGTCGGGGGCCGTTTTCAGGGCGTCGAGGACGGCCGGGTGGGGTTCGGCATACAGGACCGGATAGTCCTGCTCACCGGCCGCTGGGTCGGGGATCCAGGCCAGCCGCTCGCCGTCCAGGGAGAACCGGGCGTCCACGCCGGGAATGTTCCCCCGCGGGTCCTGCCGGTGCCAGGCGCCGTGGAAGCGGACGGCGACCAGACCGTGTACGGCATGGCCGCCCTCGTCGTCGGTCAGACGCTGGTAGCACAGGGCCGTCGGGATGTCCTCGGCCCGCAGCAGGGCGGCCAGCGCGTGGGCCTTGGCGTAGCAGATGCCGGTGCGCAGGGCCAGCACGTCGGAGGCGCGCCAGGTGACGCGGTGGTCGTCGGCGTCGGCGGAGTGCGGGATGGTGTCGCGCACGAATTCGTAGGCGGCCCGCGCATAGGCATACGAGTCGGCCGCCCCTGCGGCCAGCTGGGCGGCCGTCTTCCGGACCACCGGATGGTGATGGTCGATGACCTCGTCCGCAGCCAAGTATGCGGACAGATCGGCGATGTTCTGGATCAGCTCCATGCCCGCAGAGCATAGGAATGCGATCACTCGACAGTCAATGACTTTTCGAGTGATCGCATACCTATGCATAGCTGGGGACTAGCGCGCCATCTCCTCCTTGAGCGCGGCGACGAAGGTGTCGACGTCGTCCTCCGTGGTGTCGAAGGAGCACATCCAGCGCACCACTCCGGCGCCCTCGTCCCAGAAGTAGAACCGGAACCGCTTCTGCAGGCGCTCGCTCACGTCGTGCGGGAGCTTGGCGAAGACGCCGTTGGCCTGCACCGGGTAGAGGATCTCCACGCCGTGCACCGCGCGCACGCCCTCGGCGAGCCGCTGGGCCATCTCGTTGGCGTGCCGGGCGTTGCGCAGCCACAGGTCCTTCGCCAGCAGCGCCTCCAGCTGCACCGACACGAAGCGCATCTTGGAGGCCAGCTGCATCGACATCTTCCGCAGGTGCTTCATCTGCCGCACCGCGTCCTGGTTGATGACCACGACCGCCTCGCCGAAGACGGCGCCGTTCTTGGTCCCGCCCAGCGAGAGGATGTCGACGCCGACCGCGTTGGTGAACGTCCGCATGGGCACGTTCAGGGAGGCGGCCGCGTTGGCTATCCGGGAGCCGTCCAGGTGCACCTTCATGCCCCGGGCGTGGGCGTGCTCGCAGATCGCGCGGATCTCGTCCGGCGTGTAGAGGGTGCCCAGCTCCGTGCTCTGGGTGATCGAGACGACCTGCGGCATCGCGCGGTGCTCGTCCTCCCAGCCCCAGGCCTGCCGGTCGATCAGCTCCGGCGTGAGCTTGCCGTCGGGCGTGGGCACGGTGAGCAGCTTCAGGCCGCCCATCCGCTCGGGCGCGCCGCCCTCGTCGACGTTGATGTGCGCGCTCTCGGCGCAGATCACCGCGCCCCAGCGGTCGGTGACCGCCTGGAGCGCGACGACGTTCGCGCCGGTGCCGTTGAAGACCGGGAAGGCCTCCGCGGTGGCCCCGAAGTGGCTGCGGATGATCCCCTGGAGGTTCTCGGTGTACTCGTCCTCGCCGTACGCCACCTGGTGGCCGCCGTTGGCCAGGGCCAGGGCGGCCAGCACCTCCGGGTGGGCTCCGGCGTAGTTGTCACTGGCGAAACCGCGGACCTGCGGGTCGTGATGGCGACGCGCGTCGGTCTTGGGAGGGTTCACGGCTTCTCGGTCAGCCACAGACGGTTTCCGTTCACTTCACCGGCGGACTTGCTCCAGACGCCCTCGATGGCCTCGGCGAGGTCCTTGACGTCCGTGAAGCCCGCGAACTTCGCGTTGGGGCGTTCGGCGCGCATCGCGTCGTGCACCAGCGCCTTCACCACCAGGATGGCAGCAGCCGCACGCGGACCCTCCTCGCCCCCGGCCTTGCGGAAGCCGTCCGCCATGGCCAGCGTCCACGCCTCCGCGGCGGCCTTGGACGCGGCGTACGCCGCGTTGCCCGCCGTGGGCTTCGACGCGCCGGCGGCGCTGATCAGCAGGTAGCGGCCGCGGTCGCTGCGCTGCAGGGCGTCGAAGAAGGCGAGGGAGGTGTGCTGGACGGTGCGGATCAGCAGCTTCTCCAGCAGATCCCAGTCGGAGAGATCGGTCTCGGCGAAGTTCGCGCTGCCGCGCCATCCGCCGACCAGGTGGACCAGGCCGTCGATCCGGCCGTGGTCCTTCTCGATGCGGTCGGCCCAGGCCCGGGTGTTCTCCAGGTCGAGCAGGTCGACCGTCTCCCCGGTGACCGTGGCACCGCCACGCGCATAGCGAGCGGCGTCCACGGACTCCGCCAGGCGCTCGGGGTTGTTGTCGGCGCCGACGACGACCGCGCCGGCCTCGGCGAGCCGGACCAGTGTCGCGTGTCCGGCCGGTCCGCCCGCACCGGCCACCGCGATCACCGCACCGCTGAGAGACCCGTTGTTCCCCACGTTCTTCCCCTCTTGAACAGTGTTCTGGACGCGGTCGCTCACGCGGCGACCGGCTCGGCGCTGTCCGCCGTGATGCCCTTGGTGGAGGCGATCACAGTCTTCAGCTTCTTGGACAGGGCCTCGTAGAACATGCTCAGCGGAAACTCGTCCGGAAGCACGTCGTCCACGAGCTTGCGCGGCGGCTGGGTCAGGTCCAGGGCGTCCGGGCCCTTGGCCCACTTCGAGCCCGGGTGCGGGGCGAGGTAGGTGGAGACCAGCTCGTAGCCGGCGAACCAGTGCACGAGCTTGGGCCGGTCGATGCCGTCCTTGTACAGCTTCTCGATCTCGGCGCACAGCTGGTTGGTGACCTGCGGGGCGCGCTCCCAGTCGATGGAGAGCTTGTTGTCGGTCCAGCGGATGACGTCGTGCTTGTGCAGGTAGGCGAAGAGCAGCTGGCCGCCGACGCCGTCGTAGTTGCGCACCCGGTCACCGGTGACCGGGAAGCGGAACATCCGGTCGAAGAGCACCGCGTACTGCACGTCACGGGCCTGCGGGACGCCGTCCGCCTGGAGCTTCACGGCCTCCTTGAAGGCAGTGAGGTCGCAGCGCAGCTCCTCCAGGCCGTACATCCAGAACGGCTGGCGCTGCTTGATCATGAACGGGTCGAACGGCAGGTCGCCGTGGCTGTGGGTGCGGTCGTGGACCATGTCCCACAGCACGAAGGCCTCTTCGCAGCGCTTCTGGTCGTGGACCATCGCGGCGATGTCCTCGGGGAGTTCGAGGCCCAGGATGTCGACGGCCGCGTCGGTGACCCGGCGGAAGCGTGCGGCCTCGCGGTCGCAGAAGATCCCGCCCCAAGAGAAACGTTCCGGCGCTTCGCGTACGGCGATGGTCTCCGGGAAGAGCACTGCCGAGTTCGTGTCGTAGCCGGAGGTGAAGTCCTCGAACGTGATGCCACAGAACAGCGGGTTGTCGTAGCGGGTGCGCTCCAGCTCGGCCAGCCAGTCGGGCCAGACCATGCGCAGGACGACCGCCTCCAGGTTGCGGTCCAGGTTGCCGTTCTGCGTGTACATCGGGAAGACGACCAGGTGCTGGAGGCCGTCCGCACGGTTCGCGGCGGGCTGGAAGGCCAGCAGGGAGTCCAGGAAGTCCGGCACCTGGAAGCCGCCGTCGGCCCAGCGGTGCAGGTCCTTCACCATGGCCTGGTGGTAGGCCTCGTCGTGCGGGAGCAGCGGGGACAGCTGCTCGACCGCGTCGACGACACGCCGTACGGCGGTCTCGGCGTCCGCCTTCGCGGGGGCGCCCTCGGCCTCGAAGTCGATCGATCCGTCCTTCGACTGCCATGGCCGGATCTGCTCCACGGCATCCTTGAGCACGGGCCAGGCCGGGTGCTCGATCACCCTGTTCGACGAAGGAACCTGTCCTTCGGTAGCCGCCTGCACAAGAATTTCCGTCATGTCCCATCCTCCACGGGAGAACCTCGCGTCGCGGACACCGTATGCATACCCGGTTTCCGCCAGCAAGAGGCAGCTCGGGAAAATTTTCTGTCCAGCACCTTGGTCACGGACATTTTTCCTGCCGTAAACCGTGACGGCGCTCACTTCCGTCGGGTACCCCTGATCCCCGCGCCGTAGCGATCCGGTCGGTCAAGGCACGCGGGACTCGCCCACGAGAGGGTGACGGTGGGGGCGGATATCGGCCAGCTGACAGCTGCCACGCGCCCCTAATGCCTCATGCACGTGCGGGTTCATCGCGGGGCCCGGCCATTAGGCTGCGACTCTCCCGCGCGGACGACGGCGTCCGTCCGTCCCGCGCGTGCCGAGCCGCCGTCGACGGAAGCGAGTCGAACCTTGAACTTTCTTACCATCGGTCACCGCGGGGTCATGGGTGTCGAGCCCGAGAACACCCTTCGTTCCTTCGTCGCCGCGCGGGACGCCGGCTTCGACCTGATCGAACTCGATCTGCATCTGAGCAAGGACGGCGCCCTGGTCGTCATGCACGACGCCGAGGTGGACCGTACGACCGACGGCACCGGGCCGATCGCCGACAAGACCCTGGCCGAGCTGCGCGCCCTGGACGCGGGCCGCGGCGAGCGGGTGCCGGTGTTCGAGGAGGTCCTGGACGCTGTGCACACGCCGCTCCAGGCCGAGATCAAGGATGTGGCGGCAGCCCGGGCGCTCGCGGCGGTGATGCACGAGCGCGACCTGGTCGGTCGCGTGGAGGTGTCCTCGTTCCACGACGAGGCGGTCGCCGAGATCGCCCGGCTGGTGCCGGGCGTGCGCACGGCGCTGATCGCCGGCCGCTACGGCACGGACGTGGTGGAGCGCGCGGTCGCCGTCGGCGCGGCCACGGTCTGCCTCAACATCCGCCGGCTCACCCTGGAGGTGGTCGAGCACGCACGCAAGTCCGGGCTGCGGATCATCGGCTGGGTCGTCAACACCCAGGATCATCTGCGGCTGGTACGCGCGCTGGAGTTGGACGGCGCGACGACCGACTTCCCGGAGATCAAGCGCACGGCGCGCTTCACGGCGTAACCGGGCGCTTCACGGCGCAGGTGGCAGACCGAAACGATCAGAACTTCTTGATCAGCAGTTCGAACTGCAGGTCGTCGCGCTGCGGGATGCCGAAGCGCTCCTGGCCGTACGGGAAGGGCGACATCTTTCCCGTACGGCGGTAGCCGCGCCGCTCGTACCAGGCGATCAGGTCGTCCCGTACGGAGATCACCGTCATGTGCATCTCGGTGGCTCCCCAGGCCTCGCGGGCCTGGCGCTCGGCCTCCGCCATGACCGTCTTGCCCAGGCCCGCGCCCTGCAGCGTGGGGCTGACCGCGAACATACCGAAGTAGGCGTGGTCGCCGCGGTGTTCGAGCTGGCAGCAGGCAACGATCCGGCCGTCCTGCTCCACCGTCAGCAGCTTGCTGTCGGGCGACTTGATCACGTCCAGCACGCCGTCGGGGTCCGTCCGCGGGCCCTCCAGGATGTCCGCCTCGGTGGTCCACCCGGCCCGGCTGGAGTCCCCGCGGTAGGCCGACTCGATCAGCGCGACCAGCGCGTCGACGTCCGCGTCGGTGGCGTCGCGGAAGGTGGGTCCGGTGGTGCGCGCTTCCATGGGGCGGTCTCCGATCTCGGGCGTGGCTCACCCAGGGTCGAGGGTAACCCTGCCATTAGGCTCCGCCTGCATGGTGCACGTACTCAGCAGCCGAACGCTGCTCACCCCCACCGACCCCGAGCGCTCCCGGGCCTTCTACGGCGAGCAGCTGGGACTGTCCGTCTACCGCGAGTTCGGCGCGGGGCCCGAACGCGGGACGGTCTACTTCCTCGGCGGCGGCTTCCTGGAGGTGTCCGGGAGGTCGCAGACGTCGCCGTCTCCCGCGGTCCGGCTGTGGCTGCAGGTCGACGACGTGACGGCCGCGCACGAGGAGCTGCGGGCGAAGGGCGTCGCCATCGCCCGGCCGCCGGTGAAGGAGCCATGGGGCCTGGTCGAGATGTGGATCACCGACCCGGACGGCACCCGCATCGCGCTGGTGGAGGTCCCGGATGACCATCCGATGCGGTACCGGCCGGGGATCTAGTCCGCGTGGGTGCCGCTGCCGCCGCCGCGCAGCCGGGCGTCCTCCTGGTCGTGGCCGTCGTACTCGGTGATTTCCGGGCTCCGGGACCGCCCCGGATGGCCGGGGCAGGGGGGCGGGGTTAGCGTGCGGGAGAGATCTCTGTGCCGTACGGCAGTCCACCCGGCCGGAAGGAATCCCCCATGAAGTTCGACAAGCCGGTGATCGGCGGACCGTGCTGGACCGAGCTCGGGACCAGCGATCTGGAGGGGGCCAAGCGGTTCTACACCGAGTTGTTCGGCTGGCGGCCGGAGACCGATCCACGGCCCGAGGCGGGCGGGTACACGGTGGCGCACCTGGGGGACGCGGCCGTCGCCGCGCTCACCCCGCTGTACCAGGAGTCCCAGCCTGTGGCGTGGAACGTCTCCTTCGCGGTGACGAACGCGGACACGGCGGTACGGAGCGTGGAGGAGGCCGGCGGGACGGTGGTCCTCGGCCCGATGGACGTGTTCGACGTGGGCCGGTTCGCGGTGGCCCTCGACCCGACGGGAGCGGCGTTCCAGCTGTGGCAGGCGCGGTCGTTCCCGGGCGCCGGGCTGTTCAACGCGCCCGGCACGCTCGGCTGGGTGGAGCTGGCGACCCGGGACACCGAGCGGGCCCAGGACTTCTACACCACGGTGTTCGGGTGGAGCGTCAACGCCTCCGGCTGGTACACGCAGTGGGGCATCGACGGCGACGACTTCGGCGGCATGGCCGACATGGGCGACCGTTTCCCGCCCGAGGTGCCGCCGCACTGGCTGCCGTACTTCGCGGTGGCCGACGTGGACGCGACGGCCGAGGTCGCGGCGGGGGCGGGCGGTGCCGTCCTCCTGGCTCCCGTGTCGGTGCCGGACGGCCCGCGCATCGCGGTGCTCCGGGATCCGCAGGGCGCGGCGTTCGGGGTACACCAGGCGGGCGAGGAGGGCTGAGACACTTCGCCTGCCCCGCTCTCTCCCCCCGTTACCCCGCTCGCCCCGCTCGCCCGCTTGCCTTCGTGCACGCTTCAACTCCTAGCGTCGCGGGCACCACCCGTAGCCCGGAAGACCTGGGCATCCCGGGAAGCTCGGAAAGGGAGCACACGTGCGTCACACGCTGTTCGGACGGACCGGTCTGCGCGTCAGCGAGCTCGCGCTCGGCACGATGACCTTCGGCGAGGACTGGGGGTGGGGTGCCGGCAAGGACACCTGCGCGCGGATCGTCGACGCCTACGCCGACGCCGGCGGCAACTTCATCGACACCGCCAACAACTACACCGACGGCAGCTCGGAGCGGATCCTCGGCGAACTGCTCGCCGGACGCCGGGACCACTTCGTCCTGGCCAGCAAGTACACCTGCGGTACCCGCGACGGGGACCCCAACTCCGCGGGCAACCACCGCAAGAACCTCGTGCAGTCGGTCGAGGAGAGCCTGCGCCGGCTGCGCACGGACCGGCTGGACGTGCTGTGGGTGCACGCCCGCGACAACTTCACCCCGGTCGAGGAGGTGATGCGCGCCCTGGACGACGTCGTGCGCTCCGGGAAGGTGCTGTACGTGGGCGTCTCGGACTGGCCTGCCTGGGAGATCGCGCAGGCCAACACCCTTGCGGAACTCAGGGGTTGGACGCATTTCGCGGGCTCGCAGCTGCGCTACAGCCTGCTGGAACGCACTCCGGAGCGCGAACTGCTCCCGCAGGCACGAGCGTTCGACCTCGCCGTGTTCGCCTGGGAGCCGCTGGCGAGGGGCAAGCTCACCGGGAAGTACCGGCGCGGGGAGACGGGACGGCTCGACGTCGTGGGTGACGAGCCGACGGCCCGGGAGGAGGAGGTGATCGGCGCCGTCCTGGAGGTCGCCGAGCAGGGCGGCTGGAGCCCGGCACAGGTGGCCCTGGCGTGGCTGCTGGGGCGCCCCGGGAACGTCGTACCGCTCATCTCCGCCACGAAGCCGGAGCAGCTGGCCGACAACCTCGCGAGCACCGAGGTCCGGCTGGACGCGGACGCGCTGAAGCGGCTGGACGAGGTGAGCGCGGTGCCGCTCGGCTTCCCGCACGACTTCCTGCGGGAGCCGCCCATCACACGGAACGTCTACGGCGACCGCTGGGCCGACATCGACGACCGCCGTTCCACGTACCGCCGTACGGTCCACGACGTGCTCTGACGCCGGTCGCGTCAGCTGTATCCCTGGACGGGGACGTGAGAGCCGCCTGGCATCGGCGGCCGCCTAGAAGGCGTCCTAGGCCCGCAGCGCACCCATGCGGCCTTCCAAGCGGCTCAGCAACTCGGCGAGCAGGCCCGCGAGTTCGTCCTGACCCTCCGGGGCCAGCACCGACAACACGGCTGTTTCATAGGCGAGTTGCTCCGGGAGGATGCCGTCCACCAGGTCGCGGCCGGTGTCGGTGAGACGGAGGTGGGCGACGCGGCGGTCACGGGTGTCGCCGCGCCGCTCGACCAGTCCGCGTTCGGTCAGCTGCTTGAGCCGCTTGGTGACCGCTGCCCCCGAGGAGAAGGTCTCCCGGGCCAGCTCCCCCGGGGTCAGCTCATGGCCCGTACGGCGCAGCGCGCCCAGCAGGTCGAACTCGGGCCTGCTGAGCCCGGCCCGCCGCAGCGGGGCGTCCTCGGCCTGCTGGAGGAGAGCCGCGCAACGGTTGATCCGGCCGATGACCTCCATGGGCCCGGTGTCCAGCTCGGGGTGCACGGCCCGCCACTGCCGGACGACGGCGGCGACGGTGTCCCGGCGCGCGGGGCCGGGGCCCATTTCGGGGGTGGGGTGTGCGGCGCTGCCGGTGTCCTCGCCCGGGGAGGCATCTGCGGCGTTGCCGACGTCTGCGCCAGGGCCGGTGCCCCGGCCGGGGCGGACGCCCGTGCCGCGGTCGGCGTCCGGGGCACTGCCGGTGTCCGAGCCAGGGCCGGTGTCCGAGCCAGGGCCGGTGCGTGCGACCGGGGCGGCATCTCCGTCGCTGCCGGTGCCTGCACCGCGGCCAATGCCCCCGTTGGGGTCGTTGCCTGTCGCCGGTCTGCCGGAACTGACGTCCGCTCGGGCGCCGGTTTCCGTGCGGGGCTCGGTTCGCTTGCCGGCCTTGGGCTTGTCGGCGCCGGGGCGCGCGGCGGTGGGGCCGGGCTCGGCCGCCGGTCCCCCGTCGGCCGTGTCGTCCACCGGTGGGCGTCCGCCGTTCGTCGCCGTCATCGCCGTGTGTCCTCCGTCGTCCTGCCCGGGTCCTCGCCCAGATGCTTGCTCTGGTTCTGGTTCTGGTTCTGCGGTACGAGACCCTGGCGTCGTACCGTCGCCGCGAGCGTACGGTGTCCGGACCGTTCGGCCTGCACGACCCGCTCCTCGGGCAGGGCGCGCTGCCACCACTCGCCGGAGGCGGCGTCGGCCGTGGCGCGCAGGTCGACGAGGGCCGCGGCGAGGGAACGGCGGGTGGACTCCAGGGCACGAGGGGCCGGGTGCGGCTCGGCGAGCAGCCGGGCGGCGTTCTCGCGGGCGCGCTCCGTGGCGGTCAGCGCGTGTTCGAGACGGTCGCCCGCGCGCCGGTTGGTGACGGCGACGGCCGCGACGAAGCCGACCAGGGCGCCGACGAGGGTGTCCACGAGCCGCTCGGTGATCAGCGCGGCCGGGTTCTGGGCACGGGCGAACTCGGTGATGAGCAGGGCCATCGGGGTCACGCAGACGCTGCCGAGCCAATAGTTGCGCGCGATGAGCGCCTCGGCGCCGAAGTTGAAGGCGAGGCAGCACAGCACCAGCGCGGCCGGGTGGAGATGGGCGAGCGGGACGACGGCGGCGAAGACGAGGACGCCGACGACGTTGCCGACGACACGCTGGATGCCCCGGCTCCAGGTGAGGGTGACGTTGGCCTGGTAGAGGGAGGCCGCGGTGACCAGCGCCCAGTAGGGGCGGCCGACCCCGAGCGCGAGGGAGGCGTAGCCGGCCAGGGCGCAGCCGATCGCGGTGCGCGCGGCGATCGGGGCCAGGGGGGCCAGGCGGTGGCGCAACGGACGTGGCGGCAGGGCGAGTTCGGTGTCCACGCCGAGGAGTTCGTCGGCGGCTTCGCGCGCTTGCCCGACGCGCGGGATCCGGCCGGTGCCGCGCAGTTCACGGGCCCAGGTGCGCAGCCGTACGGGGTCGGTGTCGCCGGGGGCGGCGAGGGCGACCTCGGCACGGACCAGGAGCCGTTCCAAGGCGCGCCGGGTACGGTCGGGGCGGGCGCCGGCGGCGAGCAGGGTCTGCCAGGCGGCGTGGATCGCGGCGGCGGCAGCGGTACGGGCCCTGGCGTGGCCGTCGGCGGTGCCGCGGGCGCCGGCGTATCCGGCGGCCGCGTTCAGCGCCTGGGCGGTGGCACGGCGCTCGGGGCCGTACGGGCGGAGCAGTCCGGGCGCCATGCCGACCAGCCAGGCCCAGACGCCGGCCGCCAGGGCAAGACCGACGTGTCCCGGCACCTGGCCGAGGGTCTGCGGCACGAACAGCGAGGCGGAGCTGATGAAGGTCGGGACCACGTTCGCGGGCGGTCCGAGCCGGGTGGCGTCGGAGACGGTCTTCTGGACGGCGGCCATGACGGCGCCGACGGTGACGAGGACGACGGCATCGTTCGTGAGCGACGCGGCGAGCAGAGCGAGGGCGAGGCCGCCGACCATGCCGACGACCACCCGGGCCAGGAGGCGGGCGCGGGCGGCGTAGGGCCGGTTGTGGCCGTAGAGCGCGCACAGCGATCCGGCCATCGTGTACATCGCGAGGTCGAGGCGGCCGAGCGCCAGCAGGAGCAGGTTGGGCGGGGCGACCGCGGCGACCACGCTCAGCGCGGGCTTGAACCAGATGTCGGAGGGCCGTCCGAGCCGGAGCATTCCGGCGAGGGGAAGTCGGTGGGGGGTCGCACTGCTCATACCATCAATTTAGCATGTGTTTTACTCGTAAACTTCCAAGGCTTCGCGCCTCGCTCACCTGCCGTGCTCCCTCGAATGCTCCCCGTGTACATCCTTGCGCTCGCGTGCGCTCCGTATGACGTGGGCATCGCATCTCTCGGACCCGACCGTCGAACGGGGAGGTGCGCGTGCACGGACCGGTGCCGGCAACGTGGCTGCTGGTCGCCCTGTGCGCGGCGACCGGCGCCTACTGCCTGCTGCGGATGCGCAGCGACGTCGAGGAGCAGCGCCGGGCCGCGGGCGGCGAGGCGCTGATGGGCTTCGGTATGGCCGTGATGGCCGTACCGGCGGCGGTGTTCACGCCGCCGAGGTGGGCATGGCCGGTGTACGCGGCCGTGTTCGGCGCGGCGGCGCTGCGCGCACTGTGGGCCGCGCGTGCCGCCCCGCATCATCTGCACCACCTGGTGGGGGCCTGCGCGATGGTCTACATGTCGGTGGCGATGGCCGCGGCCCCGCCCGGCGTTCACCACGCGCACGACGGTGCCGGGGTGCCGTTGCTGACCGGCGCGCTGCTGCTGTACTTCGCGGGTTACGTGCTGCTCACCGGCGCCCGTCTGGTGCCGACAACCGTCGCGGTGGCCGGGGCCGGCGGCGGCTCCGCCCGCTGGGGCGACCGGCCGGAGCTGGCACGGGCCTGCCGGCTGTCGATGGGGATCGGCATGGTGGCGATGCTGCTGACCATGTGAGCGGCGTCTGTGCGGGCGCGTTGTCTGCGTCACTTCGCCAGCACGGACCGTACCGGTGAGCGGCCTCACGCTCATAGGGTGCTGACCATGCTGGTCCCCATGACCCTGCTGCTGCTCGGCGCCCTGTTCGCCGTCGTCGCCCCGCGGTTGCTCGCCCGGGCCGACTGGCCGGACCGCGAACCGGTCCTCGCCCTGTGGGTGTGGCAGTGCCTCGTGGCGGCCGTCCTGCTGTGCTGCCTCCTGTCGATGACGCTCAGTGCGTCGGCGGCCTGGCTGGCGGTGCGCGGCCATGTGTTCGCCCGGGCTCCGCGCGCGGTCGTGGACGCGTACGCGCTCGGCACGGCCGGGCCGTGGGCGGCACCCACTGCCGTACTACTGGCCGCTGGTGGCCTGTGGAGCCTGGCGATGCTGGTGCGCGAGGTCGTACGGGCCCGCACCCGGCGGCGTACCCGGCGGGCCGAACTCCTCGTGCGTGCCCCGCTGTTGCCGGGCGAGGAGCCTTCGCGCGGCCGGCTGGCGGTGCTGGAGGACGAGCGTCCCGACGCCTGGTGGCTGCCGGGTGCGGCACCCCGGCTGGTGATCACGACGGCCGCGCTACGCCGCCTGAAGGGGCATCAGCTGGACGCGCTCCTCGCCCATGAGCAGGGCCACGCGCAGGCCCGGCACGACTGGCTGCTGCACTGCTCGGCGGCGCTGGCCGGCGGGTTCCCGCAGGTGCCGGTGTTCGCGGCGTTCCGCGACGAGATGCACCGGCTGGTCGAACTGGCCGCCGACGACATGGCCTCACGGCGCTTCGGCCGGCTGACGACCGCGCTGGCACTCGTCGAACTCAACGAGGAGCGGGGCGTGTTCGGGCCCTGCCCCACCCCGCAGGCCCATGTGACGCAGCGGGTACACCGGCTGCTCACTCCCCCTGACCGGCTCCCCGCACTGCGACGGCTGCGCCTGACGGCGCTGGCGGCGCTGGTTCCGGTGATCCCGGTGCTGGTGGCCCTGATGCCCGGATTGCGGGCGCTCGGCTGACGGCGAGGAGGGACGGCAGGCGGCTGACCTCGCTGGCTGCGCACTGTCGACTAACGTTGGCCGGCTATCGACGGCGGACTGCCCCTGGTCAACTGTCGACTGCCGACCGTCCACTGGTCGGGCACCGCATGCACCGCAGCCCCACGCGACCTCGGCCCCGTCCGAGGACCCTGCCGCACCGCTTCGGCGCGAGCTGCGCCCGATGGCGTACGTCTCCGTGACGGAGGTGGGCGTGACCCGGGTGTGGTTGGGCGTCTTCGGTCGCGCCGACACGCCTGGTGACCGGCCCCCGATAAGGTCGGCCGCATGACTGCCGTGTTGTTCGACTTCTCCGGGACGCTGTTCCGCGTCGAGTCCACCGAGTCCTGGCTGCGGGCCGTACTGACGGAGACGGGTCACGCCCTGCCCGAACCCGAACTCCGGGCGGCCGCAAGGGCCTTGGAGGCGGCCGGTGCGCTGCCGGGCGGTGCGAATCCGGTGGAACTTCCGGAGGACCTGGCCGAGGTCTGGGCGGTGCGGGACGAGAGCGCGGAGTTGCACCGGGCCGCGTACACGGGTCTGTCCCGGCGCGTGCCGCTGCCCGACCCCGGGCTGCACGACGCGCTGTACGAGCGGCACAAGACCCCCGCCGCCTGGACCCCGTACCCGGACGCCGCAGAGGTGCTGCGCACGCTGCGCGAGCGCGGGGTCGGCGTGGGCGTGGTGAGCAACATCGGCTGGGATCTGCGGCCGGTGTTCCGCGAGCACGGGCTCGACCGGTATGTGGACGCGTATGTGCTGTCGTACGAGCACGGCGTGCAGAAGCCGGATCCGCGGCTGTTCTCGGTCGCCTGTGCGGCACTGGACGCCGACCCGCGTCAGGTGGTGATGGTGGGTGACAGCAAGGAGGCGGACGGTGGCGCGGCCGCGCTCGGCTGCCGGGTGCACTTCGTCGACCATCTGCCGGTGATGGACCGGCCCGACGCGCTGCTGCCGGTGCTGGATCTGGTGGGCTGAGGGCCCGGGAGACCCTCGGCCGCCAGCGGTCAGCCCTGGTAGCCGACGCCGCCCGCCTGAGACGATCCCCCGCGTCGCCCCAGACGGACGGCAGCCCTGGACAGGGCCCGCGCAATGGCGGCGCCCACTGCGTTGAGTATAGTTGGCTGGCAGCCAGTCAACGCAGGAGTTTCAGGATGTCCCCGCGCAGCGCCTCGGTCAATGAAGAGTTGCGGCGGCGTTCCCGGGAGCGGCTGCTACAGGCCGCGGTGGAGCTGGTCGACGAGCACGGTTTCGAGGCCACCACGCTGGGCGACATCGCGGACCGGGCCGGTTCGGCGCGCGGACTGGTGTCGTACTACTTCCCCGGCAAGCGCCAGCTGGTGCAGTCCGCCGTGCACCGGCTGATGCACGGCACGCTGCAGGAGGCGCTGGAGCGGGAACCGCGCACCGAGGACGGCCGGGAGCGCCTCGCCCGGGCCATCGACGCGATCCTGGGCCTCGCCCGCGACCGGCCGGTGCTGATGCGGCAGCACATGGCGGGGCTGCTCCATGCGGAGGGGTTCGTGGCGTGCCCGGAGCAGCGCCGGCTGGCGGAGCTGCTCAGCGACACCGTCACCCGATACGGCTCCCAGGACGTCGCCGCCGACTATCCGATGCTGCGGGCCCTGTTGATGGGGGCCGTGTATGCGGCGCTGATCCCGGGGGCGGCGATGCCCATTCCGGTGCTGCGGGCCGAACTGTTCCGGCGCTACGGGCTCGACTGGGAGTCGGGTGTCCCGCCGGAGAGCGAGTCGGGCACGGAGGCGCGGGAGCGGGACCTGTCCCGGTTCTTCGCGACGGAGGAGCGTACGGCCAACCCCTGAGACGGGTCGCGGCCCCTTGAGACGGGGTCAGGTAGCCGGAACCCGCCTCAGGCGCGGCGGGCATGACGGGGTGTCAGGAGCCCGGCGTCCCGCGCCTGGGCGATCAGTCTGAGCGAGCGGCGGCGGCTGTGTCCGGTCGCCCTCATCACGGCCAGCACCGGGTCGGCGCCCTCCTGCTGCGCGGTGCGGTACTCCTGTGCGACGAGCCGACGGCCCTCGATGCCACGCGGCCAGACCGGCCGGGCGCGTCGCGGCGCCGCGCAGAGCACGTTCTCCGCCCCGCCGTCCCCCGCCCCGCCGTCACCCTCCTTGCCACCGTCCCCCTTCTCGTTCTCGCCCTCGGCTTCCGGTTCGAGCCGCGCCTCGGGTGGCTCGTCGCCGTCGGCCTCGTGTGACCGCTCCACCCCGCAGGACTCGAACAGCGGACCCTCGATCCAGCCCGCGAGCCCCGCCAGGTCGGCCAGGGACAGGGCCGGCCGGGCCCTGACGTCCTCGATGGACAGGCATCCCTCGTGCACGACGGCCAGGGCGTCGACCCGTGCGCCGTCGGGGAAGGCCAGCCGGACCTGGAACCAGGAGGTGGTGCCGCCGCGCTCCCGCACCTTCCACGCGGGCCACACGGACACCGCGCCGTCCTCCGTGTTCCGATCAGAAAGATTAAGCAAGGATGCTTCTAGCACACACGCTACGTAACCGCATGATCGCATTCCATACGGAACGGACACGCGCCGGGGTCACCCCGCCGGACCCTGCCGCCGCGGGCCCGGGGGTGCCATGCTGGTGGCGTCCGCACACCACCTCCTTCGGTCGAGGAGTTTCGCTGTGCTGCGTGTCGCCGTCGTCGGTTCGGGGCCCAGCGGGTGCTACACCGCCCAGGGCCTGGTTCAGCAGGATCCCGAGGTGTGCGTGGACGTGCTGGACCGGCTGCCGTGCCCGTACGGCCTGGTCCGTTACGGTGTCGCCCCGGACCACGAGAAGATCAAGTCCCTGCAGGGCAGCCTCAGGACGGTACTGGAGCACGAGCGGGTGCGGTTCCTCGGCGGGGTCCGGGTGGATGGCCCCGGCGGAGTCCCGGTGGAGCGGCTGCGGGAGCTGTACCACGCGGTGGTGTACTGCGTGGGCGCCGCCGCCGACCGCCGGCTCGGGATACCGGGTGAGGAGCTGCCGGGCAGCTGGTCGGCGACCGAGTTCGTGGCCTGGTACAGCGCGCACCCGGACACGGCCGACGCGGGCTTCGTGCGCGCGGTGCGGTCGGCCGTCGTCATCGGCGTGGGCAATGTGGCGGTGGACGTCACGCGGATGCTGGTCCGGGGTGCCGCGGAGCTCAGCCCGACGGACATGCCGCAGGCGGCGCTGGACACGCTGACGGCGAGCGGGATCACCGAGGTGCACATGGTGGGCCGGCGCGGCCCCTCCCAGGCCCGCTTCACCACCAAGGAGCTGCGCGAGCTGGGCACCCTGCCCGGCACCGAAGTCACCGTCGATCCGGCCGACCTGGCGCTGGATCCGGCGGACCCCGCCACCCTGCCCGCCGTACAGCGCCGCAATCTGGAGGTGCTCCGCGGCTGGGCCGCCCGGCCCGCGGCCGGCGCCGCCCGGCACATCGGCCTGCGGTTCTTCCTGCGCCCGGTGGAGCTGCTCGCGGACGCGGGCCGGGTGGGTGCCGTGCGTTTCGAGCAGACCGTGCCGGACGGGCAGGGCGGGGTGACGGGCACCGGACGGTTCGAGGAGGTGCCCGCCCAGCTGGTGCTGCGCTCGGTGGGCTATCGCGGAGTGCCGCTGGCGGGACTGCCGTTCGAGGCCTCGAGCGGCACGGTGCCGAACGCGGCGGGACGTGTCGTACGCGACGGCGTCCCCTCCCCCGGCGAGTACGTCGCCGGGTGGATCAAGCGCGGCCCGACCGGTGTGATCGGCACCAACCGGCCCTGCGCCAAGGAGACGGTGGCCTCCCTGCTCGCGGACGCTCCCGCACTGCTGCGCCGGCAGGTGCCCGCGGATCCGGTGCCGGCGCTGCGGGCGGCCGGGGCCGAACCCGTGCCGTGGGCGGGCTGGCTGGCGATCGAGCGGGCCGAGGCCGAGCTGGGCGAACGGCTCGGGCGGAGCGTGGTCAAGCTGGCCGACTGGGACGCCCTGCTCACGGCTGCCCGCTCGGCGTAGCCCTGGGGGCCGGGGATTCCCCGACGGCACGGCGGGCATGACACACACCGGCAACAGACCGGAAATCAACAAACTGTTCAAGGCGCCTACGGTCTCGTCCTGTTCGGATGTCCCCCCGCCCGGCCCAGGTTGGAGTCCCCATGTCCACCACCGCAGACGTCCACCCCGTCGACGAGATACCACCGGTACGGCAGTTGGCCGCCTTCGGGCTGCAGCACGTGCTCGCGATGTACGCGGGTGCCGTCGCCGTGCCGCTGATCGTGGGCGGCGCGATGCGGCTGTCGCCCGCCGACCTGGCGTATCTGATCACCGCCGATCTGCTGGTGTGCGGGATCGCCACGCTGATCCAGTGCGTCGGCTGCCTGCGGTTCGGTGTCCGGCTGCCGATCATGCAGGGCTGTACGTTCGCGGCCGTGTCGCCGATGGTGCTCATCGGGACGACGGGCGGCGGGCTGCCCGCGATCTACGGCGCGGTGATCGTCGCGGGTCTGGCGATCATGCTGCTCGCGCCGGTCTTCGGCAGGCTGCTGCGCTTCTTCCCGCCGCTGGTGACCGGCACGGTGATCCTGATCATCGGGGTCTCGCTGCTGCCGGTCGCGGGCAACTGGGCGGCGGGCGGCGTCGGCGCGAAGGACTTCGGGGAGCCGAGGAATCTGGCGCTGGCGGCCTTCGTGCTGGCGGTGGTGCTGGCCGTACAGCGGTTCGCGCCCGCCGCCCTCGCCCGGGTCGCCGTCCTGACCGGCATCGTGGTGGGCGTGGCGGTCGCGGTGCCGTTCGGGTTCACCGACTTCAGCGGGGTCGGGGACGCCGACTGGGTGGGCATCAGCACGCCGTTCCACTTCGGAGCACCGGCGTTCCATGCGTCCGCGATCGCGTCGATGCTGGTGGTGGCGCTGGTGACGATGACGGAGACGACCGGTGACCTGATCGCGGTCGGCGAGCTCACCGGGCGGAAGGTCGAGCCGCGCTCGCTCGCCGACGGGTTGCGCGCGGACGGTCTGTCGACCGTGCTGGGCGGCGTGTTCAACACCTTCCCGTACACGGCGTACGCGCAGAACGTGGGCCTGGTCGGCATGACGCGGGTGCGCAGCCGCTGGGTGGTCGCGGCGGCCGGCGGGATCCTGGTGCTGCTCGGTCTGCTGCCCAAGCTGGGCGCGGTGGTCGCGGCGATCCCGGCGCCGGTGCTGGGCGGCGCCGGTCTGGTCATGTTCGGCACGGTCGCGGCGAGCGGGCTGCGGACGCTGGCCCGGGTCGACTTCAAGGGCAACAACAACCTCACCGTGGTGGCCGTCTCGGTGGCGATCGGCATGCTGCCGGTGGGGGTGCCGACGGTCTACGAGAAGTTCCCGGACTGGTTCCAGACGGTGATGAACAGCGGCATCAGTGCGGGGTGCGTGTCCGCGATCGTACTGAACCTGCTGTTCAACCATCTTCCGGGGAAGGCAGGTTCGGGTGCCGTGGCCGAAGGCTGTGAAGGGGTGACGGCCGAGCAGGCCCCGGAAGAGGCCGTCTGACTCGTGCCGCCAGACGTGCCACCGAGGCGGTTGCTTCAGGTGCCGTCGCCCAGGCGGTGGGACTGCCGGTCGGCGGCGGCGAGGAGGCTGTCGAGCAGGCCCGGGAAGAGACCCTCCAGGTCGTCCCGGCGCAGCGCGTTCATCTTGGCCGTGCCCCGGTAGATCTGCCGGATGACCCCGCTCTCGCGCAGCACCCGGAAGTGGTGCGTGGTGGTGGACTTGGTCACCGGCAGTTCGAACTGCGAGCAGCTCAACTCCGCTTCCTGGGCGGCCAGTTCGCGCACGATCTGCAGCCGCATCGGGTCGGAGAGGGCGTGCAGCACGGCCTCCAGCCGGATCTCCTCCCGCTCCGGGTGCGGCAGGGCGCGGCCGGCGGTGGCGGTCTCGGTCACGGCGGCTGCCCTTCGTCACGGATCTCCTCGGCTGCGACCATTGTACGAGAGACATCGTAGTTTGACATGTCTCGTAGTACGAGGGTTATCGTACGAGTCGACCAGCGGTCCCGTGACGAATGGAGTCCGTCGTGAGTGCGCTCTTCGAGCCCATCACCCTGCGCGAAGTGACCATCCCGAACCGGGTGTGGATGCCCCCGATGTGCCAGTACTCGGCCGAGGCCGAGGGTCCGCTCGCGGGCGCCCCGCACGACTGGCACTTCGCGCACTACGCGGCGCGCGCCGCGGGCGGCACCGGCCTGATCATCGTCGAGGCCACCGCGGTGGCGCCCGAGGGCCGGATCTCCCCCTACGACCTCGGCCTGTGGAACGACACACAGGTGGAGGCATTCCGCCGGATCACCCGCTTCCTCGGCGCCCAGGGCACGGTGCCGGGTATCCAGCTGGCGCACGGCGGCCGCAAGGCCTCCACCGACCAGCCCTGGAAGGGCGGCGCGCCGGTCGGACCGGAGGCGCACGGCTGGCAGCCGGTCGCCCCGAGCGCGGTGCCCTTCGACGAACGCCACCCCGTGCCCACCGAGTTGACGGTCGATCAGATCATCGAGATCGTCGGTCAGTTCGCCGCCGCGGCCCGCCGGGCGCTCGCCGCCGGCTTCGAGATCGCCGAGATCCACGGCGCCCACGGCTACCTGATCAATGAGTTCCTGTCCCCGCACTCCAACCACCGCACCGACGCCTACGGCGGCTCGTACGAGAACCGCACCCGGTTCGCCCTGGAGGTCGTGGACGCCGTACGGGCGGAGTGGCCCGAGGACAAGCCGGTGTTCTTCCGTGTCTCGGCCACCGACTGGCTCCGGGACGGCGGCTGGACCACGGAGGACACGCTCCGCTTCGCCCGGGACCTGCACGCCCACGGCGTCGACCTCCTCGACGTCTCCACCGGCGGCAACGCCTCCGGCGTGACCATCCCGACCGGGCCCGGCTACCAGGTGCCGTTCGCCGCCCGGGTCAAGGCCGAGACGCCGCTGCCCGTCGCCGCCGTAGGACTGATCACCGAGGCCGAGCAGGCCGAGAAGATCGTCACGAACGGCGAGGCGGACGCCGTCCTGCTAGGCCGCGAGCTGCTGCGCAACCCGTCCTGGGCCCGGCACGCGGCCCGAGAACTGGGCGGCGAGGTCAGGGTCCCGGACCCGTACCACCGGTCGGTCTGACAAGCGCCCGACCTCACCGACCGGTCCGTGCACGGCGCCGCGGGCCGGCCGGCCGAGCGCTGGCGATCTCGCCGGACGGATCGGGCGCGGGTGATCCCGCCGCTCGGTCCGAGCGCGGGCGGCCCACCTGCCCGGTCCGGACCGAGCACAGGCGGCCCACCCGGCCGGTCCGGACCGAGCACACGCAGCCCGCCCGGCCGGTCCGGACCCAGCGCAAGCGGCCCCACTCGACCAAGCCGGACCGAGCACAAGCGCCCACCCGACCGGTCCGGTCCCGGCACAGACGACCCGTCCGACCGAGCCGGTCCCAGCACAAGCGGCCCCGCCCTACCGAACGGGTCCCAGCACAAGCGGCGCCGCCCTACCGAACCGGTCCCAGCGCAGGCAGCCCACCCAGCCGGTCCGGATTCAGCACAAACGACCTCGCCCGACCGAGCCGGATCCAGCACAAGCCGCCCCGCCCGACCGAGCCGGACCGAGCACAAACGACCCCGCCCGACCGAACCGGACCGAGCACAAACGACCCCGCCCGACCGAACCGGACCCAGCACAAGCGACCCCACCCGACCCAGCCAGACCCAACACAAACGCCCCCGCCCGTCAGCCCGGTAGCAGTCGGCCGACCGTCTCCTCCAGGCGGGGTAGCACCCGCTGCCCCGCCGGGGCCAGGGCGACCGCCGCAAGGACCCCGGCCCAGGCCACCGGACCCAGCGGGGTGCACCCGACGGCGTGGCTGACGCCCGGGGTCTGCACCACCGTGACCAGCGCCACGGCGGAACCCAGGCAGGTCACCTGCACCAGACGGCTCTCGCGCCGGTCCAGCAGCGTCTGCACCAGCTGGGTGCCGACCACCGCGCACAGCGCCATCGTGCTGGAGCGGCGCGCGCTGCCGGGTGTGAAGCGGCCGATCAGCCATGCCGTCACCGCGCCCAGGCAGGTGGTCAGCGCCCGGTGCCGGATCTGCCGGAGCAGGGGCGCGCCGAGAACGGCGGAGGCGTCCTCGGGGGAGCCGCTACGCAGGCGTACGATGCCGGGCTCGCCGTCCTCGGGCGATGCGGTGCGGGCGCGTAGCGTGCCGGGCGCGTCGTCCTTCTCGGTCACCGCCACGGCCATCGACGGGAACAGGTCGGTGAAGAGGTTCACCATGAGCATCTGCCGGGTGGACAGCGGCGCCCGGCCGGACAGCAGCGTGCCGAGGATGCCGAACCCGACCTCGCCCGCATTGCCGCCGATCAGGATGGCGATGGCGTCGGCCACGCTGTGCCACAGCGCCCGGCCCTCGCCGACCGCGTCGATCAGGACCGTCAGGTCCTCGTCGGTGAGGACGACATCGGCGGCGTTGCGCGCGGCGGCCGAACCGCGCGCGCTGATGCCGACCCCGATGTCGGCGGCGCGGATGGCCGCCGCGTCATTGGCGCCGTCGCCGACCATGCCGACGACCCGGCCCGCGTCCCGCAGCGCCTCCACGACCTGGAGCTTCTGCTCGGGCGCGACCCGCGCCACCACGCCCGCGTCGCGCAGCATCCGGGCCCGGGCCGCCCGGTCCGCCGCCGCCAGCTCGTCCCCGGTGACCACGACGATGTCCTCGGGCCAGCCCAGGTCGGCGGCGATGGCCCGTGCGGTCTGCGGATGGTCGCCCGTGAGCATGACCGGTCGGACGCCCGCCTTGTGCAGCCCCTCCACCAGCGCCGTGGAGGTCTCGCGCGGTACGTCGGACAGGGCGAGCAGACCGGTGAACTCCAGGTCCCGCAGCGGCTGTTCGAGGACGTCGGCGGCCTCCCGCCCGTCCGCGCCGAGCCGCCGTTCGGCCACCGCCAGCACCCTGAGCCCGTCCCCGGCCAGTGTCTGCGCCGCCTCGGAGACGTCCGCGGGAAGTCCGGAGCAGGCGGGCAGCACCGTCTCCGGGGCACCCTTGACCACGAGCACGAGCGGGCCGTCCCCGCTCCGGCCGACGGCTGCGGCATATCCGCGTGCCGCCTCGAACGGCAGGTCGGCCTCCTGCGTCCAGTCCGGGTCGGGTCCGGCCGCCGCCAGCACGGCCTCGTCGGTGGCGTGCACCGGCTGCTCGGAGCCGCCGTCGGGGTGCGGGCAGGCGCGGGCGGCGGCCCGTACGGTGCCGGCGGACCCGGTGTCGTCGACCGCGCGGACCGTGCCGTCGGCGTCGGAGGTGCGCACCAGCCGCAGCTGGTTCTCGGTGAGGGTGCCGGTCTTGTCGAAGCAGATGGTGTCCATGCGGCCCAGCGCCTCCAGGGTGCGCGGGGTACGGACGAGGACACCACCGCGGCTCAGCCGCCGGGCCGCCGCCAGCTGCGCGACCGTGGCCACCAGCGGCAGCCCCTCCGGTACGGCCGCCACGGCCACCGCCACGCCACCGCTGACCGCCTCCCGGATCGGGGTGCCCCGAACCAGCGCCAGCCCGGTCACCGCCGCGCCGCCCACCAGGGTCAACGGCAGTGCCTCGCGGGTGAGTTCCTGCAGCCGGGCCTGTACGCCGCCGGCCGGGGGTGTGCGCGCGGCGAGATGGACGGCGCGGGCGGCCTCCGTGCGCTCACCGGTGTCGACCACCACGGCCCGGGCCTGGCCGGCCGCCACGGTCGTACCCTCGAAGACCATGCAGCGCCGGTCGGCGACGACTGCGTGCGGGGTCGGGTCCGTCTGCTTCTCCACCGGCAGCGACTCGCCGGTCAGCGCCGACTCGTCGACCTCCAGGCCGTCCTGCCACAGCAGCCGGGCGTCGGCGGGCACCACGTCGTCCGCCTTCAGCTGGATCACATCGCCCGGATGCAGCTTGCCCGCGTCCACGGTGCGCGTACCGCCGGCCGGTGCCTCCTCCTCCGGTGGCACCAGACGCGCCTTCCGCTGCTGCTCCGCGAGGAGTCCGGACAGCGCCCGCTCGGCACGCAACCGCTGCACGCCACCGACCAAGGCGTTCAGATCGAGGGCGCCGACGACGAGCAGCGCGTCCACGACGGAGCCGAGGATCGCCGACGCCGCCGAGCCGACCGCGAGGACCGGGGTGAGCGGGTCGTGGAGTTCACCGCGTACGGCGCGGCCGAGCCGGTAGGACCAGCGCGCGGGCGCGACGGCCGGGTTCCGGGCGACACCGGCGGCGGCCTTGCGCACGCGAGCGGTCAGTCCCTCGAACGCGCCGCCCTCGTCGGCCGGTTCGTGCTCCAGCCGCTCCCGGGCCTGCTCGGGGTCCAGCTCGTGCCAGTGCACGCGCGGACGCGGGTGCGGGGGCCGGGCCGTCGCGACGCCGAGCGCGGCGCGTACCCCGGACAGCAGGGCGGTCGCGGCGCCGGCGTCGACGGGGGCGTGCCGCAGCCCCGGCAGGGCGGCGAGGCGCCCTTGGCCGCCGCCGGACTCGCCGATGGCCACGAGAAGACCGGAGAGCGCGGCGCCGGAGCGGGCGAGGGTCTGGGCGTGCCGGCCGACCATGCGGGCGGCCGGGATCGCGGTCAGCACCCGCCACACATCGGGCAGCCCGTGCAGAGCCAGGATGTCCGCGCCCCAGACCACGGCGCCCTCGCGGTCGGTCAGGGCGAGGGCGATGTCGGCGGCGCACAGCCCGGCCAGGACGTCGTGCTCGTCGGCCGCGCGCACCCGGGCGACGGCGAGCACCGCGCCCGCGTCCCCGCGCGCCTCGTACACCACGTCGTCCAGCGGTCGGCGCGCGTCCACGACCTGGTCGGCGAGGCCGGTGAAGTCCTCCAGGGCGGGGTCGTCCACGAGCACCACCCTGAGTCCCGCCCGGCGGGCCGCGTCCAGCACCGGCTCGGCCCAGGGGTCGGCCTCGCCCTCGTCGGTGCGCAGCACGCTCGGGTGCAGGACGACCGTGCCGGCCATCTCCAGCCGGCGCAGCCGGTCCGGGTCGCGCACCAGCACGCCGGTGCGGGCGAGGGCGGCGCTCAGCAGCGCGTGGAAGGCGGCGGGGCCGTAGCGGGCGGCCTTCGGGGAGCCCGCGAGGACCGCTTCGGCGGCCTCGGCGCCGTCGTGCTTGACCAGCAGGGTGGCCGCGGCGCCCAGCACGCTGCCCGCGGCGGCGTGGTCGGCGTACTTCTGGGCCGGGGTCTCCGGCAGCGGCGGGCGGGCGGCGCCGTCGGCCGGGAGGCTGACGCGGCCGGGCGCGCACAGCCGGTCGTGCACCGCGTCGAAGGCGGCGGCACGCGCCACCGTCTCGGCCACCTGGCAGGCCCGCAGGACGGCGTCCAGCAGGAGGGAGGTCGGGGTCTGCCCAGCGCCGTGGACGGCGGCGTTGGCGCAGGCCAGCACGAGGTCCATGCGGGAGTCCCCGAGCCGGGCGCGCAGCCGGGCCCGGAAGTGCGGGTTCTCCCGCAGCAGCGTCACCACCGCGGTCGCGAGGCGCGGCGATGGCGGCAGCCGCAGCAGGTAGGCGGCGACTGCGGCGCCGATGCCCACCCCGTCGGCGGCGAGTGTGGCCACGGCCGCGCGCACCCCGGCCGGGTCCGCGGGATGCGTGGTCTCGTCCACGTCCGCGCCGGACAGCACCAGTCCGTGCCGCTCGGCCAGGTCGGCGGCGTGCGCGACGACCCGGTCGGCGGCCTCCTCGCCGGTCGCCGTCACCACCAGCCGCGCGAGCCCCTGGTCCCAGTACGCGACCAGCACGTCGGGCCGCTCGGCCAGCGTCTCGGCCACCCGGCGCGCCAGCTGCGCCGTGCCGCCCACGCGCCGGACCCGCTCCGGCACCACGGGCCGCAGCGCGAGATGGGCACGGGCACCGGCCCGCCAGTGGCCACCGGCGCCGGGCAGCGCGTTGCGCGCGACCCGGCCCACTCGTACGGCGGCGTCCGCGCCGCGCACCCCGGCACGCGCCGCGGGTACGGCGCGTGCCGGG
>NZ_JBSFGB010000046.1:0-59540 GCF_053596375.1 Streptomyces sp. NPDC001709
ACTTGCGGAACCCGGCACTCGCCGGGCCGCGCCCGGGCCGAGTACTATCCGGCCAACACGCCCGCGAGCTGGACCCGCCCGCGGCGTGGCCGGCGGCCCGGAAGGCGGCCAGGGCCCGTCGCTCGGCCTCGGGGTCGAGGTGGTCGGCGCGCAGGGTGGCGGTCAGCGCCGTTTCCAGCGCGCTGGAGCCGGGTGCGTCCCAGGGGCCGGACACGGTGCCGCCAGGGTGTACATGCCGGTGACGGACCGGAACCCCGTCGCCGTTCAGCCGTTCACCCATGTCCGCTTCCGTTCCTGTCCGACCGTTTCGATTCGTTCGAGATGCCGGGAATGGCATCTTCCGGCCGTCCACTGTCGCCCTTGTTGTTCAATTCGACTCCCCCAGCGCGCGGGAAGCCTCATCCGTCACACCCTTGTCCGCCTCGCCGCCGACGCCCAGTTGCCGGGCGAGGCGTTTCAGGCCCCGGTGGGCGGCCGTGCGCACCGCTCCCGGACGCTTGCCGAGGACGCGTGCGGAGGCGGGACCGTCGAGGCCGACGACGACCCGCAGCAGCACGGCCTCGGCCTGGTCCTGCGGCAGTCCCTGGACCAGCCCCAGGGCCTGCGCGGTGGAGAGGGACTCCAGGGCCTGGTCATGGGTGTCGTGCGGTGCGGGCAGGTGCAGTACGTCCTGTTCGGTGCCGCCCGCCCGGGGCCGCGCCCGCTGGCGGCGCAGGTGGTCCAGGGCGCGGTGCCGGGCGATGGTCGCGGTCCAGCCGCGGAACCCGGCGCCGTCGCCCTTGAAACGCCCGAGGTCGCGGGCTATCTCCAGCCAGGCGTCCGAGGCCACGTCCTCCGCGTCCTCGCCGACCAGCCCGCGCAGATAGCCGAGCAGGCCCGGCTGCACGATCCGGTAGGCCACCGCGAAAGCGGCTTCGTCGCCGTCCTGGGCCCGCGCGACCGCAGCGCCCAGCTCCCCGTCGTACGCCTGAACGCGGCGGGGTTGCCGTACCTGGCCCAAGACTGTCCTCGATCGCACCGGGTTCACAGCGATTTCCGTGTCGTCCGCCGCGCTCCGGTCGCATCGACGGCCCCATGTGTACAGCGCCGGACCTCACGGAAATGTCACAACGCGCCAGTGGCCCTCACGCCGTGGCCGGATCCGGAGTGACGTTTCGCGCCGGTCGTGCGCTGGCTGAGTACCGGGGTCGGTACCGGGCGGCCCGAGAGCGGACACCCGCCGGATACCGACACCGCCGGACCCCCCTCCGTGCCGCCGCCGACTCCCCCCTTGAGCGGCACGGAGGGGACGGGGCCTTGCCGACGGGATCCCGCCGCCGCGTGACGCTCCGGCGCCGCCGCGCGCTCCTCGTGGCATGAGTGCGTACCTCCGTCTGCGCGCGGTGCCGCCTCCGGCGCTGCGCAACAGCGCGACCTGGTGGGAACGACAGTTCGAGGGCGACGTGGAGAGACACCGCGAGGAGGTGCTGGACGAGCGCTATCCGGACCAGGAGCGCATCTACGCCGGCACCCTCCCGCACGGTGCCGAGGGCCGGCCCCAGGCCCAGGTCGTGCTCGGGGGCCGGCCGGTGTTCCGGCCCGACCGGCACAAGCCGCAGCTCCTGGTGCTGACGGCGGCCCAGGCCCGCCGGGTGGCCGGGTTCCTGATCACGGCCGACTTCGACGCGCTGTGGGACTTCGCCCGCGACGAACTGCTGCCGCGCTACGGCGGAGTGAGCGCGGAGGCCGAGACGTGGGGCGCGTTCGCCGCGGCGCACCAGGAGTTGCGGGCGTTCTACGCGCAGACGGCCGAACGCGGTGATGCGGTGGTGAAGTGGCTGTGGGCGTCCCGTGAAGCCCGGGTGTAACACTTTCGGCCGAGTTCGCTCTGTCCATGCGGGCGACCATGTCGGTCGGCCAGGACATAGGGGGACACGACTCGTGCAAGGGACAGACGAACGCGCAGCGGTGCACGGCCAGGTGCCGTACACCCCCACACGTGAGCCCGCGCGGCCCGTCTTCGTCGATTCCTCGGGGCGCCGCCAGCGCCGCGTGCGCCGCGCCGCCCGGCTGCTGGTGCTCCCCGCTGTCGGCTATGTCGCCCTGCTGACCAGTGCGCTGCTCGGCGGCCCCGCCATCAGCTCCCCGTTCGTCCCGCAGGCGGGCCCCACGCACCCGGACCTGCCCGGCTCGACCGCACCCGACTCCTCGCCCGGCACCGGACACCCGGCGAAGAGCGCGGGCCCCGCCGCGGCGCGGCACGGCTCCGGCACCACGGCGCGGAAGAACTCCGGCCTCGCGGCACGGCGGGCCACCGGCCCCACCGCCCGGCCGGCCGCCTCCACCGCCCCCGCGGTCACCTCCCGGCCCACGGCCGCGCCCACCACGACCACGGCCCCCGCTCCCTCCTCCAAGGGCCGCGCCCTCGGCTCCTCCCACAGACCAGCGAAGTGATCCAAGGCACTGACGTGACCGACCGCCGACACCGCGACGCTCCCCACCGCCGCCGCAGCCGCACCCGCCAGATCACCCCCCGCACCCACTGGCTGCTGCTGACCACGCTCGCGGTGACCCTGTCGACGGCCCTTCTGCTGCAGGGCTACACCCACCACATGTTCGGGATCACCTCGGACGCCGTGACCGGTGCCCGTGGCCGGAGCGAGGCGGTGCCCGGCCGGGTGACCCACGGCGGCCCCGTCATCGCGGGTGCCGCCACCTCCGCGCACACCGCCCGGGTCAAGGCCCGCACCATCGCGCTCACTTTCGACGACGGCCCCGACCCCGTCTGGACCCCGCGCATCCTGGACGTACTGCGCCGCAACCATGTGCAGGCGACGTTCTTCGTCGTCGGAACCCAGGTGGTGGCCCACCCCGAGCTGGTCGGCCGGATCGTCGCCGACGGCCACCAGATCGGCATCCACACCTTCACCCACCCCGACCTGGCCCGCCTCGCCCCATGGCAGCGTTCCCTGGAACTGCGGGAGACGCAGCTGGCGGTGGCCGGCGCCGCCGGGGTCACCACCGCACTGCTCAGGCCGCCGTACTCCGCGGAGAACGACGCACTGGACGACGCCGACTGGTCCGTCCTGAAGCAGGCCGACGCGGCGGGTTATGTCACGGTGCTCTCCACCCAGGACGCCGAGGACTGGCAGCGCCCCGGTGTGGACCGCATCCTCGCGAACGCGACACCCCACGGCCACGCCGGGCAGATCCTGCTGATGCACGACGCCGGCGGTGACCGGTCCCAGACCGTCGCCGCGCTGAACACCCTGATTCCCCGGCTCAAGGCACAGGGCTTCCGGTTCGCGACGGTCGGCGCCTCGGTCGGCATGGCCGGACCCGTCCAGCGCGCCGGACTCGGCGACCGGCTGCAGGGTATGGCCCTCATCAGGCTGCTGCAGGCCGGCGACTGGGCCGTGTGGCTGCTGGGCGTGCTGATGTACGCGGCGGGCGCGCTCAGCGTGCTGCGCGCGGCGGCCGTACTGATCGCGGCCCGCCGGCACCGGGGGCTGCGCTCCCGGCGCCGGGGCGGGGGCCGGTCCTGGGGGCCGCCGGTGACCGAACCGGTCAGCGTCATCGTCCCCGCGTACAACGAGAGCGCCGGGATCGAGGCGGCCGTGCGCTCCCTGCTCGCCTCGGACCACCCGGTGGAGGTCATCGTCGTGGACGACGGCTCCACCGACGGCACCGCCGACCTGGTGGAGTCGCTCCGGCTGCCGGGGGTGCGGGTGATCCGGCAGGAGAACGCGGGCAAACCGGCCGCGCTCAACACCGGGCTTGCCGCGGCCTCCTGCGAGCTGGTGGTCATGGTCGACGGCGACACGGTCTTCGAACCCGGCACCGTCCGCACCCTCGTGCAGCCCTTCGCCGACCCCCGGGTGGGCGCCGTCTCCGGCAACGCCAAGGTCGTCAACCGCGGTGGCATGCTGGGCCGTTGGCAGCACATCGAGTACGTGATCGGCTTCAACCTCGACCGCCGCCTGTTCGACCTCGCCGAGTGCATGCCGACCGTTCCGGGCGCGGTCGGCGCGTTCCGCCGCCGGGCGCTGCTGGCCCTCGGCGGCGTCAGCGACGTCACCCTCGCCGAGGACACCGACCTCACCATGGCGCTGTGCCGGGCCGGCTGGCGCGTGGTCTACGAGGAGGGCGCGGTGGCCTGGACCGAGGCGCCCGCGTCCCTGAACGCCCTGTGGCGGCAGCGCTACCGCTGGTGCTACGGCACCCTGCAGGCGATGTGGAAGCACCGCGCCGCGCTGGTGCAGCGCGGCGCGGCCGGCAAACTGGGCCGCCGGGGCCTGGTCTATCTCCTCCTCTTCCAGGTCCTGCTGCCGCTGCTCGCACCGGTCGTGGACATCTTCGCCCTGTACGGCCTGGCCTTCCTCGACCCGGTCCGGATCACCGGGCTGTGGCTCGCCTTCCTGCTGCTGCAGCTCCTGATGGGCCTGTACGCCTTCCACCTGGACGGCGAACGCCGGGGCCCGCTGTGGAGCCTGCCGTTGCAGCAGTTCGTCTACCGGCAGCTGATGTACCTCGTGGTGATCCAGTCCGTCTTCACCGCCGTGTCCGGCTCGCGCCTGCGCTGGCAGCGCATGGAGCGCTACGGCAGCCTCCAGGCTCCGGCCCCCATGAAAGGACAGTGATCCGAGTCCATGAGCGGACACCGGCGCCGACCGCCGCAGAGTTCCGGGCGCAGGAGGCGGGCACCCCAGCAGAAACGTTGGATCGACTACCCGCGCCGAGGCCGGACGGGCCCGCGCCGCTGGCTGCCGTCGCTGCGCCAGCTGCTGGCACTCGTCCTGTTCTTCCTCGGCGGCACGGCAGCGGCCGTCGGCTATGCCTACGCCACGGTCACCATCCCCGACCCCAACCCCACGACGCTGCTGCAGAACAACGTCTACTACTGGTCGGACGGCACGGTCCTGGCGACCGACGGCAGCGTGAACCGGCAGAACATCACGCTCGCGCAGGTGCCCGCCGACGTGCGGTGGGACTTCATCGCCGCGGAGAACGCGTCCTTCTACACCGACCCGGGCATCGACCCGCAGGGCATCCTCCGCGCCGCCGTCCACATGGCCGAGGGCGGCTCCGTCCAGTCCGGATCGACGATCACCCAGCAGTTCGTCAAGAACACCTACCTGGACCAGTCGCAGACGCTGTCCCGCAAGTTCAAGGAACTGCTGATCTCCGCCAAGATCGGCGCGAGCATGAGCAAGCAGCAGATCCTCCAGGGCTACCTGAACACCTGCTTCTTCGGCCGCCAGGCCAACGGCATCCAGGCCGCCGCCCGCGTCTACTACGGTCTCCCGGTGGAGAAGCTCGACGCGAGCCAGGGGGCGTTCCTCGCCGCGGCGGTCAACGAGCCGAGCCTCATCCAGCACGCGGACTCCGACCCCGTGGCCAGGAAGCAGGCGGAAGCACGCTGGTCCTGGGTGCTCGACCGGATGGTGAAGATCGGCAAGCTGACGCCGGAGCGGCGGGCACGGTACGCGGCCGCCGGATTCCCGGCACCCAGGAAGTGGACGCCCGGTTCGGGGCTCACGGGCGAGACCGGTTACCTGGTCCAGCTGGCCAGGTCGTACGCCGAGGCCCACGACCGCACCGTCACCGACAGCAGCCTGAGCCGGGGCGGCTACCAGATCCACACCACCTTCGACCGGAGGAAGACGGCAGAACTGGCCAGGGCCGTCGCCAAGGTGCGCGCAGGGCGCCTCGACCCGGCCCACCGGTCGGCCGACCGGGACGTCCAGGTCGGAGCCGCTTCGGTGGAACCCGGGACCGGCAGGATCCTCGCCGTCTACGGCGGCCCCGGCTTCGACCACGCCCACTACTCCGACAACGCGGACACCTCCGGCGTCCCGGTGGGCTCCACGTTCAAGCCGGTCGTCCTCGCCGCCGCGCTCCAGCACGGAGCCGTACTGCAACCCGGCGGGCCCGCCCGGCCGATCACCCCGGCCAGCAAGTTCAACGGCGACGACGGCATCGGGATCAAGGACCAGCAGGGCACCTACGTCACCGACGACAAGGACCCCACCGGCCTGCTCCACCAGCACAACGACACCGACCGCCGCTGGGGCTACATCACCCTGCGCACGGCGATGGAGCAGTCGGTCAACACGCCGTACGTGCAACTGGGGGAGGACGTCGGCTACGGCAACGTGGCGAGGACGGCGGGGGCCCTCGGCCTGCGCCCCGACAGCCTCGCCGCCCCCAGCGCCGGCTTCTACATCGGCACCTCGACACCGAGCGCCATCCGCATGGCAGGCGCCTACGCGACCTTCGCCGCCTCCGGTGTGCAGGCCACCCCCTACTCGGTGACCAAGGTGACCCACAACGGCTCGGCACTGCCGGGCTTCACCGCCCCCGCCCCCGTACGGGCGCTACCGGCGGCGATCGCCGACAACGTCACCGACGTCCTCCGGGGCGTCATAGCCCGGGGCACCGGCACCAAGGCCCAGGCCCTCGGCAGGACGGCCGCGGGCAAGACGGGAACCACCGACGACTACCACTCGGCCTGGTTCGTGGGCTACACCCGCCAACTGGCCACGTCGGTCGTCCTCTTCAAAGAGGACCCGGCCCACCCTCAGCTCCAGTCCCTGGCGGGCGTCGGCGGCCTGCAGAAGGTGTTCGGCGGAGACATCCCGACCGAGATCTGGACCGCGTACATGCGCGACGCCCTGTCCGGCCTGCCCGACCTCCCGTTCCCCGCCCCGGCGCCCCTGGGCCACGGCAGCAACGAGCCCGGCGTCCCCTCACCCTCCCCCAAGCCCACCCACCCCCGGGCCAAGCACGCCACCAGACCGGGCAAGCGAACACCCGGCACCGCCACCCCCGGACCAGGCGCCCCCGCGCCCGGGACCAAGTGCCACGGGCACAAGTGCCGTTGACTTCGGTGGCCGAGGGGAACGGCGCTGGGCGTGTGCGCCTGGTTGCGGAAGACAGTCTTCGGGCCTGGGTGACGACAGGGGACGCCTCCCGGGCCATCCCACCCCTGCAGGTGCTCGTGCTCGGCATGGGCAAGCCGACGTGGCGCGAGCGTCATCATGGCCACCTGCTCCAGCCGAAGAGGGTCGCCGCACAGCACTTCGCCCCGCCGGATGGCCGACGGGGCGAAGTGAACCGCTACCTGCGGGAGTTGATCGTCACTTGGTGAAGGCCGCGACCCCGTTCGGGGTGCCCAGGCCGGTCGGGCCGTCGTAGCCCTTGCCCGCCTTGCAGAGGTAGTTGCCGCAGGACCCGTTGGCGCCGTCGGTGACGTCGTTCAGCTTGTCCGGGTGGGCGTAGGGGTAGGAGGACGGCACGTCACCGGTGCCCGGGGTGCCGGCGAGGGCGTAGACACCGGCGATGAACGGCGCGGAGGCGCTGGTGCCGCCGTACACGTTCCAGCCGCTCGCCTGGTAGGTGTCGTAGACGGCGAGACCGGTGGCCGGGTCGGCGACCGCGGCGACGTCGGCGACGGCGCGCTTGCCGCAGCCGGTGTCCTTCTGCCAGGACGGCTTGGCGTCGTACTGCGAGCAGCCCGAGCCCGCCCCGTCGCCGCCGGCGGAGGTGCCCCACACGGACTCGGACCAGCCGCGGGTGCTGTTGTCCTTCTTGAGCGAGGTGCCGCCGACGGCGGTCACGTACTGCGAGGAGGCCGGGTACTCGGTGCCGTAGCCGCTGTCGCCGGAGCTGACGGTGATGGCGACGCCGGGGTGCTTGAAGTACTTGTCGTCGGCCTGGGTGTCGGCGGCCTCCTCGCCGCCGCCGTAGCTGTTGGAGACGTACTTGGCGCCCTGCTTGACGGCCTGGTTCACGGCCGCGCCGAGGTCGTCCATGCTGGCGGACTTGGCCTCGACGAGGAGGATCTTGCACTGCGGGCAGGCCGCGCTGACCATGTCGACGTCGAGCGAGATCTCTCCGGCCCAACCGGCGTCCGGCGCCGGGTAGTTCGTGCCGCCGTCCTGGTCGATCTTCTTGAAGCAGCCGTTGCCCGTGCTGCACTCCGGCAGGCCGTACTGGGAGCGGTAGGCCGCCAGGTCCTTCTCGGCGTTCGGGTCGTCGTTCGCGTCGACGATCGCGATGGTGGCGCCCTTGCCGCCGTCCTTGGGCAGGTTGTAGGCGGCCTGGAGGTCGGCCGGCCCGAGGCCCTTGGGGGCGTCGTGGCGGCCGAGGGACTTCTGCGGTGTGAGGTCGGTGCGGACAACCGCCTCGCACGCCATGTAGCCGGGCTTGGTCGGCTGCGAACACAGCTGGCGGGTATGCACCGTGGAGCTCGCGGCCGAGGTGGTGGCCGTCGTGTGCGAGGCGCTGGACGTCGTGGCGAAGGCCGCCGACTGTGTGGCGATGGCCAGGCCGCCGGTGATCAGAGCTGCTGCAGACAGGAGTGCGGGCGCGCCGCGGCGTATGGGGTTCCTTCTGCGATGAGACTGCAATGAACTGCCCTCCGTGGGGGGATGGGTGGCTCCGCGCCGGCGGCCGGAGGCGGTGTCACCATGGCTTCCGCCATGTGCATGACAACCGCTTTCCGTTGGGGGTGGCCGACTGGAGTCGACTTTCGGGCATCCTGCTGATGCTGCCACCCCGGTCAGTGGTGGCTACAGAAGAGGTTATGGAGAATTTGCCGGAGAGAACAGTGGCAGTTGGTAAAAACCTTGGCCTCAACTCCTCGGCCACGACGGGTACCTTGTGCAGCCATGGAGCTTGAAGACGGAACCATCAACGACCTGATGTCCCTGGGCCTGGCCCGGTACGAGGCACGGGTCTACCTGACCTTGATCAGGCGTGGTTCTTACACGGCCGCCGAGGTGGCCCGGGAGGCCGATGTGCCGCGGCAACGCGTGTACGACGTGCTGGACGCGCTCGTACGGCGGCAACTGGCCACCACCCATCCCGGGCGGGTGGCCACGTACTCCGCCGTCACGCCCGAGCTGGCCCTCGCCCGGCTGATGGCTGTCCAACGGGAGTCGGTCGACCGGCTGGAGCGGGTCTCGCAGGGGCTGGCCGGCGTCTTGCAACCCCTGTGGTCCCAGGGGCGGGACCACACCGATCCGCTGGACTACATCGAGATCCTGCGCGACCCGAAGGCGATCGCCGAGCGCTTCGCCGACATCCAGCGGCAGGCGCGGCACGAGCTGCTCACCTTCTGCAAACCGCCGTTCGTCGCCCCCGCCGAGAACGCGGACGGCCTCGCGGTGGTCCGCCGGCTCCACCGGGCGGGCGGCACCGTCCGCGCGATCTACCTCGACGACTCCCTGGACGACCCCGAGACGGTGGAGCACGTCCAACGCTTCGCCGCGGCGGGGGAGGAGGCCCGCTTCGCCCCCGAACTGCCCCTGAAACTGGTCATCGCCGACGCCACCCTGGTCCTGTGCGACATGCCCGACCCGGTGGCCGGCGCCGACTCCACCACCACCCTCTTCATCGAACACCCGGCGCTCGCGGGGTGCCTGCGGCTGGCTTTCCACACGGTGTGGAAGGACGCGGCACCCGGGCCGGAGACCGTCCTGGCGCCATGAGGAGTCCGTCCTCGGTCACCGGGGGCGTCGCCTCAGTGCTGGGGGTTGCAGTCGTAGAGGGCGAAGCTGCCGTCGGTGCGGCGGCCGTAGGCGGTGGGCCGGATGCGGGTGCAGTGGGACTTCACCCAGGTGGTGGCGGGAGTGGTGGGGCGCTGGCTGGTGAGCAGCGCATAGCGCAGCTGGTGGGCGGTGACGAGGCCGCCGAGCTGCTGGGCGGTGGGGAAGGGGGTGCTGCCGGTGAAGCCGCCCATGACGAGGATGGGCTCGGACTTCGCGCGCAGCAGGGGCTCGGCGGGGTAGGCGGCCTGGGTGGCGAGCAGGTACTTCTCGCCGTGGCGGTGCGTGGTGAGGTAGTCGAGCAGGGCGGTGTCGCGGGCGCTGGGCTGGTCGAGCCCTGCCCTGTGCGGAGCGTGGTGGTGGTGGGCGGCGTAGGCCTTGCCGACCGGACCGGTCATCGGCGAGGTGACGGCGCCCGCGTAGAGCGGGTTGAGGCTGGAGAGGGCCCAGCCGGCCGGTACGACCAGGGTGGCCGCGATCCCGGCGGCGAGGGCGGCGTGGACCATCCGCGGTGCGGTGCGCGGGCCGCGGGTCCACAGGCCCACCGCGGCGCACAGCGCGAGCATCGCGGCGATCGGCAGCAACCAGGAGACGAATCGGGTCGGCCAGTCGAGCACCAGGGCCCAGGCCACCGTCAGCACGATCGCCGCCGGCAACGCCATGTGCCGCCGGCCGCCCACCGCCTCGCTCGCCTCCCGCGCCCAGTCGTACTCCGACCGGAAGAGCGCGAACCCGCCGCCGGCCAGCGCGGCGAGCGCCGGGGCGATGACGGCCGTGTAGTAGGCGTGGTTGCCGTTGGAGGCGCTGAACACCACGGCGTGCACGGCCAGCCAGCCGCCCCACAGCACAAATCCCGCGCGCAGCAGGTCGGTTCGCGGCTGCCCGGCGCGCCAGACGACGCCCAGGACCGTGGCGAGCACGGCGAGGGGCAGGAACCAGGCGATCTGCGGGCCGACCGTGTGGTTGATCAGCATGTCCCAGCCGGTGTTGCCGGTGGTGCGGCTGGCGGCGGTGCCCGCGACGGCGCCGAACGCGGTGGAATCGCTGCTGAAGCGGCTCAGGCCGTTGTAGCCGAAGACCAGGGCGAACGGATTGTTGTCGGACGTCCCGTCGAGGTACGGGCGGTCCGCGACCGGTGTCACCCAGGCGATCAGCACCCACGAGCAGGAGACCCCCAGCGCGACCGCACCGCCCAGCAGGCCGCGCAGGGCCCGCTTCAACGGGGCGCCGGGCGCCACGAGTTGGTACACGGCGCCGAAGACCGGCAGCACCAGCCACGCCTGCAGCATCTTCGTCTGGAAGGCGAGCCCGACCCAGATCCCGCAGGTGATCAGCGGCAGCAGCCGCTCGGTGCGCACCGCCTTCTGCAGCGCTCCGGCGGCCGCCACCAGGAGCAGAGTGAGCGCGGTGTCCGGGATGGTGGCACGGTTGAGTACCACGGTGACCGGCGTGAGGGTGAGCGTCAGCGCGGCGATCAGCGCCGCGAACGGCCCGGCCCAGGCCCGTACGATCCGGTGCAGCAGCCATACGGTGAGCACGCCCTCGACGACCTGCGGCAGCGCGGCCGCCCAGGTGCTCGGGCCGAAGAGCCACACGGAGACGGCGTCGGGCCAGAAGGCACCGGGCAGCTTGTCGATGCTGATCGAACCGCTGGCGTCGAGCCCGCCGAAGAAGAAGGCACGCCAGCTCTCGGACATCGACCGTATCGCCGCGCCGTAGAAGGGGTGGAGCGCGGCGTGCCCGATGCCCCAGGAGTACAGCACCGTGGCGAGGACCAGCACCGCGGCGAGCGCCGGGCGCTCCCAGCGCGGGGCGTCTTCCAGCGGGCCGGAGCGGCGGTTCCCCGCCCGGCGGCCTCGGGGCGCGCCGGTGGGCGGGGCGGCGGGGATGGCGGTCATGGCAGTGGTCCTCGGATCAGCAGGTCAGGTGGAGCGGCGGTGCACAGGCGGCGGGATCACGGTCGGCCGGGATCACGGTCGTCCGGGATCACGGGCGGCGGATTCACAGGCGGCGGGCCGCCCGGAAGCCGCGGGCGTAGAAGTCGGTGCCGTCCAGCAGTGAGCGGCCCGACAGGTCGCCCAGGGTGGGGCCGTTGGCGGCGGAGCGGCTGGAGTAGAAGCGGTGCCGGCCCTGGTCGTCCAGGCCCATGTACATGCCGCAGTGGTCGATGAAGTCCGGCCGGTCCTTGATGATGGCGAAGAAGACCAGATCGCCGGGTTGCAGCGCGGCCAGATCGGTGGCCTGCTGATTTCCGGTGTGAGGGATCACCAGACGGCCGGGACCGTAGGCGGCGATGGCGAAGGCGCGGCGCGGCAGACCGATGCCCCGGGTGTTGGTGTTGTGCACGGGGATGCCCATGCGGTAGCCCCACACCAGACGCTGGAAGCCGGAGCAGTCGACGTCGCCGTAGCGGGCCTGCTCCGGCTGCACGCGCGTGCCGTCCGGGAAGGTCCAGTCAATGCCCAGATAGTCGTAGAAGTCTGACTGTTCGTCGTGGTAGGCGAAGTCCAGCGGGTTGTTGACCTTGGAGTTGCGCGGGCCGAAGTGCGCGGTGCCCGCGTAGCGCACGCCGCGGGCGTTGTGCTTGTCGGGCGCCCCGGCGCTGCTGTACTCGAACGCCACCGCGAAGACGTCCGGGCTGGTGTCGGCGAGCGCCTTGCGGAACCAGCCCTTGAACCAGGCGGACTTCTCCATGCCCCGCTGCCACTCGTGCGGCAGCACCCGCACCCAGGCGTCCGTGGTCACCTTGGCCTCGGTGGTCCGCGGCTCGCTGAAGGTGCGGGTGGGCCCGGTGAGTACGGCCGTACGGGCGCCGTCGGTGAACGTGGCGAGCGTGCCGCCGTCGGCTGCGCGGGCCACGGTGCGGTCGGGGGCGGACAGCCGCTCGAAGGTGTGGGCCCCGGTGGGCCGGGCGCCCGGGCCGGTGCCCGTGCCGTCGGCCGTACCGCCGAGGTCGTCGCCGCCGCTGCCGTGCCCGTGGTGGGCCCAGGCGTACCCGCCCGCCACCCCGGCGGCCGCCACGCCCGCGATCGTCCCGAGCACGGCGCGGCGAGTCGGGCGGCTGCGTCCGCCGACGGGTTCGGAGTGCATGGCCGATCCTCCTGGGAGTGCGAGGTGAGAGGGCGGTGGGCAGGTCAGCCGGTGGGCAGGACGCCGATCAGCAGACCGGAGACCAGCACCACGTACGTCGCCAGCGTCACCGCCGTGGTCGAGATCAGTGTGGCCGCCATCGGCTGGCGGACCATCTGGTAGGAGACCAGGCCGGGGACGATGAAGCCAAGGGTCTGTGACGTGTACAGCAGCGGAAACTCGTGGCTGAGGGCGAGCATCACGGTGGTCTGCATCAGCACCGCGCACAGCACCACGGCGGCGAACAGCCGCTTGCCGTAGAGGATCACCGTGCGCTGCACCAGCTTCGTCGCGAAGAACGTGAGCGCCGCCACACCGACCATCAGCCCGGCCAGCTGTACGTCGGTGACGAGCGTGAGGGCGATCCAGCCCGGGGTGATCATCCCCCCTGGGGAGAGGTTGGTGGTCAGATAGCAGATGAGCGAGAAGATCAGCCCGAGGGCGATCCCGAGCGCGGCGGTCTGTGCGGTGAGGTTGGCGGGGATCACGGGTTCCTCGTGGACTGGGACGGATCGTAGGAGTGGTGCGGTTCGGCTGCTGTGCTCTCGCCGTCGGGCCGGCCCTGGCGGGCGGCGGACCGGCGGTCGAGCTCGCGCTGCTCCGGGATGTGGAAGCCGTACGCCGGTGTCTCCAGCGGCCCCACCCAGCTGTACGGCTCCGGCTCGGGCGGCCGGGCCACCGCGATCCGCTGCCGGGGTACGGCGATCTGCATGGTCTCCTGGTCCAGGCCGTCGCCGTCGGGTACGGCGTCGAGCGGGTCCTCGGAGTCGTCCAGCGGCAGCTCGGCGAGGCATTCCAGGAACAGCTCGCCCTGGCCGTGGATGTTGCCGATCGCCACCAGCGAGGAGGCCGGGCCGAGTTCCGCGAGCATCGCCGCGGTCAGCTCCTGGGGGTCCCGGCGGTCGCCGCCGAGGTCCACCACCCGCCCGGTGAAGTCGGCCGGAATCGCGTCGCGGGCGCTCTTGGTCGGGTGGCCGATCAGGAACACCGTCTCGGCGGCGAGGTCGGGGACGATCGCGCCCATCTGGCCGTTGCGCTCCACCCGGTCCGGGCGGCAGTTGATGACCACGTTGAGCGGCCGTCTGATCGCGCCCAGATCCTCCAGCTGCTTGACGTTCATCAGCGTCGACTCGGGGTCGTTGGCCGCGAAGACGTTGGCGAACCGCAGCTTCTTGCCCTCGGGGGTGACGTAGCGCTCCACCGACAGCACGCCCGGGTCGGGCGGCGCGTCCCACATGCCCTGCATCGCGGTCTGCCGTTCGATACCGAGCAGTTCGGCGACGGCGAGCGCGATCGCCACGTTCTCCTTGAAGGTGAACCAGCTGAAGCCGCGCAGTTCGTCGTCGGTCACCGACTCCGGATCGACCGCGATCAGACGGCAGTTCCGCTTGTCGGCCTCCTCCTGGAGGATGTGCAGCCGGTCCTTCTCGGCCGTCACGCACACCCCGCCCACCGGCATCGAGCGGGAGAGCGAGCGGGCGACGTCGTCCAGCGTCGGCCCCATCTCCTCCAGATGGTCCTCGCGGACATTGCACAGCACGCCGATCGTGGAACGGATCAGCTTCTCCTGGTTGGTCTCCTGCAGCGCGGGCATCACCGCCATGCACTCGATCACCAGCGCGTCCGGCTGGTAGGTCGCCGCCCGCCGTACGATGCCGATCTGCTCGACGATGTTGGAGATGCCGAACTTGCGGTAGATCGGCTCCTCGGTGGCGTCCGGATGGATGAACCGGGCCGCCGTGCCGGTGGTCTTGGCCACCGTGACCAGGCCGCCGCCGCGCAGCGCGCCCGCGCACAGCCGGGTGATCGAGCTCTTGCCGCGGATGCCGTTGACCAGCACCCGCGTCGGTATCTGCTCCAGCGAGGCGAAGTGCCGCTGCTGCTCCAGGATTCCGGCGATCCACAGCCCGGCGCAGGACAGCAGGACGATGACATAGAGGAAGAGCACGCCGATTCCGTCCTTCTACCGCTGGAGGGTGTTCTCACGCAGGGACCGGGAGGGTCCGGCGGCGTGGCCGGATCTGGCCGCCCGTTCGCGTTCCGCCCGGTCGCGTTCGGCCAGCGCCTGGCGCATCAGCTCCAGGCTGCGGGTGACCGAGCCGATCTCGTCGTGGTTGACCGGGTGCAGCACGGTACGGCGGTCTCCGCCGGCGAGCCGCTCGACGAGCACGGCGACCGCGCGCAGCGGCCGGATCACCACGACGTGCAGCCAGCCCAGGCAGGCCGCGCCCAGGGCGAGGCCCAGGATCCCGGCGAGCATGGTGCGCTGCTCGGCCTGCACCGCGGGGATCTGGAGCGCTGCCGCGGGCTCCGCGGTCACCACGTGCCAGCCGAGGCGGGCCGTCGGGCCGCTCTGCGCCAGCGGCGCGGCGGCGTCGACCGAGGGGCCGGAGGACGTGCGGAGCACCGCCGAGGTCGCGGTGCCCGCGGTCCCCGGGGCGCCCTGGGTGGCGCGGGCGAGACGGGTCATGCCGGATTCGGGCAGCGATTGGAAGGCGCGGTAGCCCACGCTCGCCGCCAGTACCTTGTTGTCGCCGTCCGTCACCCAGACGCTGCCCAGCTTGGGCCTGGCCAGAATGGAGTTGAGCGCCTTCACGTCGATCTCGCCGAACAGGACCACCCCGGCCGCCGGGGCCTTGCCCTTGACGGCCCGGACCTGCGCGTAGGCGGCGATCGCCGGGATCCGGCCCGAGGTGTTGACGGTGGTGATCCCGCCGCCCTCGGGGACGTGGACGAGGGTGCGCAGCGGTGTGTCGCCCACCCTCAGCGTGATGTCGCCCGAGCGGTCCAGGAGATACAGCGAGCGGTACTGCTTGTGGTCCGCCAGGACGTGCTTCAGAACCTCGGTCTGGGCGGCCCGGTTCCCGCCCGGCAGCCGTGCGGCGGCGTCGCTCAGGTCGTTGTACGACTGGTCGAGGGACTGCCGGATCCGGTTCGTCGCGATCTCGGTGCGCGTCTGCTGGTCGGCGAGGACCGGACCCGGAACCGCGGTCGCGGTGTCCGCCCGGTTCAGCACGAAGATCATCGGCACCGCCCAGCAGGCCACCACCAGCACGCCGGCCACGGCCAGCGCCCGGTAGCCCGGTGCGCGCCGGGCCGGGAACTCCTGCGGGCCGCTCTCGCCGAGCAGTTGCCTGCGCAGTGACTCCAGTGCCCGCCCGATCCGGGCCAGTTCCCCGAAGCCGTGCACCGGAACCGGCCGGTACAGCTCCTCCAGCGCGGCCTGCTCGGTCGCGCCCCGGGCCAGGCGGCCGGCGGACAGGTACAGCCGCAGCAGTGGCCGCTGCACCAAGAAGTGCAGCGCCAGCCCGAGCAGCAGCGCGAGCCCGGCCAGCGCCCCCGCGGCCTCGAGCGCGAAGCGCGAGTAGTCGGCGGCGGTGGTCGTGGTGGGCACCGCGCGGGAGGTGAGCACCACCAGACCGAGGTCGTCGGTGTCGCCCGGACCGGTCGCCGAGGCGACCTGGGCCCAGCCGGCCACCGTGCGCCGGCTGCCCGTGGCGCCGCCCAGGAGGCTTCCCGAGGCGTCGGTGTCACTGCCCGACCCGTTCGCCGCGTGGGCAGCCGCCGCGGGCAGGCCGCTGTCGGCGGTGGCCTGCGACGCCGTGCCGTGGGTGGTGGTGGCGAGCGCCGTGCCGCTTGCGTCCAGCACTGCGGCGGTGCGTCCGTCGCCGTACGTCGTGAGGGCGGGGAGCGCCTCGGAGACCACCAGCAGCCACTGCCGGTCCCGGCCCGGGGCCTGGTTCTGGTCCTGGTTGGCGTCCTCCTGCTGCGCGGGCAGCGTGACCTTGGCGAAGTACAGCAGTTGCCGCGCGCCGCCCGACGTCACCAGCCGGGGCCGGATCGCCCCGTGCCCGGACGCTGTCTTGGCGACGTCCACCCCGGCCAGCGGCACCGGCTTGCCGCCGGCCGCCAGCAGTTTGCCGGTGTGCGGGTCGAGCAGCGCACTGCCGAGGACCGCCTTCCTGGCAGAGGTCAGCGACTTGAGCGCGGTCGCGGGGGTCGATGTGCTCGTCGCCGGGTACGCGCCCGCCGTACGGCGTACGGTGCTCGCCTCGGCGTCGACCGTGGTGCGCACCGACAGCGCGGTGTCCGCGGCTATCTGCTGCTCGCCGTTCAGCACGGCCTGCGGTACCTGCTCGGTGTGTATGCCGTCGAGGCCGATCACCGTCAGGGCGGCGACGACCAGCAGGAGTATGACGAGTGCGGCGATCGGCGGGCGCACCCCGCCGAGCATCGGCATATCGGCGCGGCGGCGGATGCGGTGTCGGCGCGGCGCCCGGGGTGCGGAGGGCAGGGCAGCGGATCCTTCCTCAATTGGCGCCGAGCGCCTTAACGTTCGATAGGGCGAACACTCTAGTCTCATACGATCACATAACCATCACACTTTCGTCCCTGTGTCGTACGAGCGGACAGCGACACGCCGAAGGGCGGACCCGCGAACAGGACCCGCCCTTCGGATGTCCGGCCGGCTGTCCGGTCAGCGGACGAAAGAGATCTCCGGGTAGCTCTTGTTGGGGCCGTCGAGCAGGGTGCTGTGCTTGTGACGCAGCTCCTGGTCGAAGAAGGCCGCGAGATAGTCGCACTGGACCTTGACCGCCCGGTCCGGGTCGATCGTGCCGAACATCTGCTGCAGCTGGTACTGGGAGAGCCCGAGCAGGCCCGCCTCCTGCGGCACCATCCACTCGTTGTCGCTGAACGACAGGTGCGCCGAGCCGTGGAGCTGGATGTCGACCCGGTATCCCTTCAGATGCGACCACAGCGTGCGCCACGAACCGTCGTTGTTGCGGTTGTGGGTGCCGGAGCTGAAGAGCATGAAGGGGCGGTCCAGGTCCTTGCTCGGCGCCGTCCCGAAGAACTGGCCGTCCAGGTCGGCACCGGCGGCGATGCGGTGGTCGAGCTGCATGGCGGTGTCGACCGCCCCGCCGCCCAGCGACCAGCCGAACATCCCGATCCGGGACATGTCCACCGACTGCGACAGACCGGAGGGGAGCGTGGGGTGCCCGGGGTCCGGGTTGCCGCCCTTGCTGATCGTGCCGAGCTGGTTGATGACGAACCGGATGTCGGCCGCGCGCACCTTGAGCGTGTCGGAGGAGTGGGCGCCCGCCGGCATCGTGTTCACCTCCAGCCGGTTGCCCGGGAACTGCACCTCGTTGGCGTCGTGGGTGTGGTCGACCATGACGACGAGGTAGCCGCGGCTGGCGAGATCCTGGGCGTGGGCGGTGCCCATCGCGCGGTCCGAGTGCAGCCCGGTCGAGTACAGCAGCACGGGCAGCTTGCCGAGCTTGGTGTTCACCGGGGCCAGGACATGGCCCGCGGTCCTCGGCAGGGTCACCTGCTCCGGCGACAGCCCGCGCGAGGCGAGGAAGTGGCCGCCGGATATCGACGGCATCCACGGCGCCTGGTAGTGCCCGGACGTGGCGGTGGCCGGGTAGAAGAGCGACACCATCACTTCGCGGGAAGTGCTGCCGAACACGTACGGATCCGTACGGGACTTGTCGACGAGGTGCAGCCCGACCATGCCCACGCTGTACGGCCCGCTCGGCGCGGGCATGGTGAGCTGCTGGGCGGACGGGTTCGTGCGGCCGCCCGTGAGGCTCTCGGGGTGTACGGGCTTGTGGTGCTGCAGCGGCGCCTCGTCGTTCTCGGGCGCCCAGGGCGTGTTCTGGTTCGGCTGGTCGGGCTGGTCGGGCGAGAACCCGGTGGCCGCGGGCTTGTCGGTGGTCTTCCCGGCGGCCATCGCCGGCGTCATCCCCGCACCCAGGGCGACGGCCAGAGCACCCGCCGTACCGACCGCTCTGGCGATCACTCTGCGACGGTGGCGCGGGCGGCGGTGTTTCATGAAACCCCCTTGTGGTTCAGCGATCGCAGAACGGGCGATCGACTGCCGCACACCGTACCGCCACAACAGCCACACGGACCCCACGCTCCCGGGATACCGCCGTAGCGACTTCGGACTTACTCGGTGCCGGCGTCCCGGTGGGCGTCATGGCCGGGGAAGAGAGTCGCGGCCACGTGCTGGGTGTCGGCGTATTCGACGACCGAGGTGATCCTGCCGTCGCGCACCGTGTAGATGCCGAGGCAGCGGTTGTCGTAGGTGCCGCCGTACACGGTCCTGGCCCTGGAGGTCCATTCGGCCACCACGCGGTCGCCCTCGGCGATGGTGCTGACCAGTTCGATCTCCACGGTGCCGGGGACGAAGACCGTTCCCATGGTGCCGAGGAACTCGTCGACGATCTCGTCGCGGCCGCGCCACACCTTGGAGACGGGCAGGCTGCCCGGGTAGTGCCAGGTCGCGTCCGCGGCGAAGCTGTCGTGGATGACGTCGGCGGCGCCGTCGCGTACGGCCTCGACGTAGCGGATGACGACGGCCCTGGGGTCGGTGTTACTGGTCATGATCGTGCTCCTAGGAGAGGGTGAGGACGGCCTTGCCGCGGATGCGGCGGTCGCGCAGGTCGGTGAGGGTGGTCGCGGTGTCGGCCCAGTCCGTGACCCGGCCGATCTCGGGGTGCAGGCGGCCTTGGGCGGTCAGCCGGACGAGCGCCGCCAGGTCGTCGTCGAGGCGGGTGTCGGCGTCCAGGTAGTGGAAGTGGCGGATGACAGCCGATTCGGGCCCGTCGAAGAAGCCGAAGAAGTCCAGCGTCGCCGGTGTGCGGCTGGCCTGCCCGAACCAGATGAGCGTGCCGCGCCTGGCGAGCCGCGCGAGCGCGAGGGGGAGGGCCTGGCCGCCGGTCGACTCCAGCACGATGTCGTACGGGCCCCGGGCGTCGGCGACGTCGTGGACGATCTCGGCGGCGCCGAGTCCGGCAAGCCGGGCGCCGCGTGCGGCGTCCCTGGTCACGGCGGTGACCTCGGCCCCGGCGGCGGCCGCGAGTTCGGTGACGAAGTGGCCCACGCCTCCGGAGGCACCGGTCAGCAGTACCCGCCGCCCCAGTACGGGTCCGGCCGCGCGCAGCAGCCGCAGCGCGGTGAGACCGGCCAGCGGCAGCGCCGCGCCCTGGAGCACGGACACGCTGTCCGGCAGCTCGGTGAGCGCGTCGGTCGGCACCGCCACGTACTCCGCCCAGCCGCCCGACATGGGGTGGCCGACGACCCTCGTGATTCCGGACGGTCCGCTGCCGTCGGCGGCCGGCTGCACCACCAGACCCGCGATGTCCTTGCCAGGGCGCTCGCCGGGGACGGGCTTCTCCAGCTTGAACGTCTCGCCCCGGTTGACCGAGAACGCCTCGACCTTCACCAGCGCCTCGCAGGGGCGCGGCGTCGGCTCGGCGACATCGGCGAGCACGACCGGCTCGGCGGGATCTCCGGTCGGTACGAAGCCTTTCATCGTGGTCATCTCCTCGATGGCCTCGGGCCATCCCTTGGTGGGGCCTGCGGTGGTGCGGCTTGCGGGGACCATCCGACCGCGCGGTGCGGCGACCCGGCCAACAACCGAACCGTCCGGCCGACAACGCGCGGTTGTCGCATAAGGTCAGCGGCATGGACCTCGACCTCGCCCTGGTCCGCGCCTTTGTCGCGACCGCCGGGACACTGCACTTCGGGCGGGCCGCCGAGGAGCTGAACACCAGTCAGCAGGCCCTGTCCAAACGCATCGCGCGGCTGGAGGAGTTGCTGGGTCTGCGGCTCTTCGAGCGCCAGGGCGGCACCCGGCTGAGCGAGGCGGGGGAGCGGTTCCTGCCGGCCGCGCGCGAGGCGCTTGCGGCGGGCGAGCGGGCGATCGCGGCGGTGACGGGCGCCGGACCGGTCGTACGGATCGACACCTGGGGTCATCTGTACGCGCCGATGCGCACGGTCGCCGAGGCCGTACAGGCGCTCGGCGCGGTGCGGTGGGAGCCGGGCCCGGGGCGTGACTGGCCGTCGGTCGCGGGGGCGCTGCTGCGCGGCGACACGGACCTGGGATTCGGCCGGGTGCACCCGCTGCCCGACGGCCGGGATGCGGGACTCACCCAGCGTCTGGTGCGGCTGGAACCCGTCGACGTGGTGGTCGGCCCGTCTCATCCGTCGGCCGGCGCCGACGCACTGCGCCCGGCCGACCTGCGGGGCAGCGTCCTATGGTGCCCGGCCGAACTGGACCGCCTGGACTTCTTGCGCCGCTTCGCCGACGAATTCCGGATCACGCGGCGGCACGACGGCCCCAATCTCGGCCTGGACCACCTCCTCCAGCACCTCCGGGGCGACCCCGAGGGCTTCACCGTCTTCCCCGCCGACGCTCCGCTGCCGGACCACCTGGGCCTGCGCTGTATCCCGCTCGTCGAGCCGACACCGCTGTACGCGTGGTCGCTGGCCTGGCGGGAGTCGTCCCGCCATCCTCTGCTCGACACCTTGCTGCGCGGCTTCACCGAAGCCGGCCGTACCCGGCGCTGGCTGGAGTACACACCGCGGCGCGACTGGCTTCCCGACACCGACCATCCGAAACTCATGACCGTCAGGCGCCCGGCCAGGGAATGACGAAGGCTCCGGCCGCGGTGCGCCCGGAGCCTTCGTGTGATCCGCGACCCCGTGGAACCCGTGCTACTTCAGCGACCAGACCTGGTTGGACTGGGTTCCGCCGCCGTAGCAGTCCCAGATCTGCAGCGGTGTCGCGTCGGCGGACCCGGCGGCGTCCAGGCACTTGCCCGACTGCGGGTTGGTGACCGTGCCGTTGGCGTTGAACTGCCACCGCTGGGCGCCGGTGCCGTTGCACGACCACAGGCGCACCTGGGTGCCGTTCGCGGTGCCGCCGCCGGCCACGTCAAGGCACTTGCCCGAGGACGGGTTGACGAGGGTGCCGTTGGCGGCGGTCCATTTCTGGTTCCAGGTGCCGTAGCAGTCCCACAGCTGGACGGGCGTGCCGTCCGCCGTGCCGAAGCCGTCGATGTCCAGGCAGCGCCCGCTGCCCTGCCCCACGAGCTGGCCCGATGTACCGCCGCCGCCACCGCCGTTGGAGGTGTAGGAGAACGAGTCCACGGCCAGGCCGGGGCCGCCGACCCACGGTTCGAAGCCGAACTGCACGCTCGTCATGTACCAGGCGGGCTGCAGGTAGCCGCGTCCGATGGAGTCGTCGGTGAAGTCCTTGATGTTCACCGTGATCGCGTTGGTGGGCTGCTCGCGGACGTAGGAGACGGTGTTCCACGCGGGGGCGCTGCCCTGGCGGCCGTACCACACCTCCCACTTGGCGCCCTCCAGCCAGACGGTGCCGACCTGCCTGCCGTACGGCGTCGGAGGCCCGGAGTGGTTGGCCCAGATCATCATCTCCTCGCCGTTGTTCTGGCCGGAGGGGCTGGGGTTGGTGTCGAACCAGATGTCGTAGGAGGCGTCCCACTGGCCGTTGCCGGGGGTGGTGAAGTGCACGCTGGACTGCGGGTCGGTGAAGGACGACACCTGCTGTGGCAGGTCGTTGCCGCTGGAGCAGGTGCCGTAGTGGCAGCCCGCGTAGATCGACGGATAGGCCGCCGGCGCACCGTTGTTCGGCAGGTTGTGGTAGCCCGACGTGACGGTGAAACCGTCGTCGGAGACGTCGATGCACTGCGGGATCGAGTCGCCCCACTCGTTGTTCTGGACGACGTACTTCCCGCCCGACACCTTCATGGTGCCGAGCTTGTCGCACATGGTGGTGCCGGCCGCCGCGGACGGCGCCGCCACCAGGGACAACGCGCACAGCAGCAGTGTGGCCAGCAGGGCCGTCAACGCTCCGGCTCTGTGCCGCGACCGCATGAGGGAACTCTTCATGGTTGTCCTTTCAATGAGCCTCGGACAGTGCGTGGGAGCGCTCCCGCGATGCGCGAAAACTATCGGAAACTTGTCGCGCTGACCGCCGACCGTAGGGCGCCGGGTGGTACTCGTCAATGGATCCGGCAGGAGTCCCGTCGGCACCTCGTGATGGCCCAAAAGGCAGCCAGATGCCGCTGGTTGATGCATTGACGGGGGTTCGGTGCAGGGCTATGGTCCCCGCAGCCATCCCGAAAGTCCTTGGAAACTTTCTTTAGGAGGACGGAGGTTGAAAGGTGCTCTCCCGGACGACCAGGTGCGTGGCCAGCTCCATCCGCAACGTGCCGCTGGGGACCACCGCGTCCGGTCCCCGTAGCACGATGCGGGCGGCCAGGGCCGCCATCTCGCGCAACGGCTGACGCACCGTGGTCAGCGGCGGCGACGCCCAGGCGGCATGGGGAACGTCGTCGAACCCGACGACGCTCACGTCCCGGCCGACCCGCAGCCCGGCCTGCCGGATCGCCTCGTATGCCCCGAGGGCCATCAGGTCGCTGCTCGCGAAGACGGCGGTGGGTGGCTCCGGGAGCGCGAGCAGGTTGCTCATGCCGGAGAAGCCGGTCGTGTAGTAGAAGTCGCCGCGCTGTTGGAGCGCCGGGTCGACCGCGATGCCGGCCGTCTCCAGTGCGGAGCGGTACCCGTCCAGGCGTGCTCGCGCGCACAGGGTGCCCGCCGGGCCCTGCAGGATGCCGATCCTGCGGTGCCCCAGGTCGATCAGATGCTGGGTCGCGGCCATGCCGCCCTGCCAGTTCGTCGCGCCGACCGACGGCACGTCGGCGCCGGGACTGCCGACCGGGTCGACCACGGCCAGCGGGACACCCAGGGACTTGACCTGCCGGCGCTGCGCCGGGGTGAGATCGGTGACCGCCAGGATGATGCCGTCGGAGCCGCGTTTCGACAGGTTGTCCAGCCAGCGCTGGGTATCGGCGGAGGTCCCGTGCGTGGCCGTCGTCACCACTCCGGCACCGTACTCGGCCGCCTCGTGCTGGACTCCCTGCATCACCTCGCCCGCCCAGAGGCTGTCCACCTCGCGGATGGCCAGGTCGACCAGCCCGACGGTCTCCTTCGGCCGGGCACGGCGGCGCAGGTAGTTGTGCCGCTGCAGCAGCTCCTCGATGCGGGCCCGGGTCTCCGGCGCCACCTGGCTGTGGCCGTTGAGCACCTTGGAGACGGTCGGCGTGGACACACCGGCCTCACGCGCGATCTCGGCGATGGTGACGCGGGCGGCCTTGGGCATGTGTACCTCATCCAGGCGTCGGGTGTTTCGGTCGACTTTCTGAAGCTGCCAGCCTGCCACGAGAGCGCTGAGACCGTTCTCCGGCTGCCACGCGCGGCATAAGACCTAGGAAACAATCCGAAATTTTCAGCTGAGGACCAAGCGCGGCCCTATGTGACGGCCGGTCAGGCACCACCGTCCGTTGTCAGACCCGTGCGCCATGATCTCCCCATGGAGCGTTCGGGCGCGGTGCGGGGGGACGGGATGGTGGCAGGCGAGCTGTTGACGGCGCGGGCCGAGGTCGCGGCCTTGGACGATCACCGCCTGGCGGTCGCGCTGGACGGGCTCGTGGACGGCTCGGGTATGTGGATGGGCGAGGGCGCGCTGGCCGGTATCGAGCGGACGGGGCGTTATCTGGCCGGGACGTGGGAGCCGACCGCGCCGGACGAGGGTCCGGGAAACGCCGGGGAGGGGTCCTGGGCACGGTTCATCGGGCGTATCGGTGCCCTGGCCCTGCGTGCTGCCGTGGAGCCCACGCGCGATGAGCGGCGCCGGCGTCTGCTCGCGCTGCTGGAGGTCTGGGCGGACAGCCCCTTCGCCGATCCGCGGGCCCGGCTGCGCACCGGTCTGGTGCGGGTGGCCGAGGGAGCCCCTGCGGCCGTCCGGGACGAGCGAGGGGCGGCCGTCGCGGTCGGCTGGGCCGCCGGCGGGCGGCGGAAGTTCGTCGACCTGCGGACGGGGGAGGCGGATCCGCCGAGCCTGGGGGCGATCGAGGAGGTGACCGACGTCCCGCGCGGGGGATGGGGCAGTGCCGAGCAGGTGCGCCGGCTGCTGGACCTGGTCCGGGAGCGCGGGCCGGTGCCGTGGGACCTCGACGCGGTGGCCGCGCTGAGGGACGGTACGGGGATGGGCCGGGCGGCGGCGTCCTTCGCGCTGGCGGGGATGCTCGCGGTCGGGTACCTCCCGCGCCTCGACGACAAGGAGCGGAGGATTCACCGGCTCAAGGTGGCCGAGATCGAGGACGGCGTCCGCGAGCCGGGGCGGATGGGCTCGCTGGACCGCCTCGAGCTGGTGGCGGACGTGCTGCCCGAGGACCCCGCCGAGCTGTGGGAGCCGCAGGGCATGCGCGCGGTGGCGGAGCGGATCGCGCAGGCCTGGCGGGAGCGGTACGGCCGGCGGACCGTGGTCCCGGAGCGCACCTTCGACGCGGTCATCGACCTGCACCTGTCCCGGCTGTCCGCGGGCCGCTTCTGCGCGGCGTTCACCGACCACGCCGCGATACGCGGTCTCGGCTCGAACCTCGACACCTGGATCCGGAACAGCGACTTCCGCCCCTTCCCGACCGCCCAGGGCTGGGATCTCGTCGATTTCGAAGACACCCTGCGCAGCGTCGTCCCGAACCTCTTCCGGGTCTACGCGGAGCTTCCCGCCGGTGACCGGGTCCGCGCCGGAGCGCCCGGCCTCGTACGGGCGCTGCGGGAGCGGTTGAACCACCCGGGCCTGCTGCTGGACGCCGGCAGTCTCAGCGGCGCGGTGGGGCACACGGTCGCCGATGTGCACGACCGGTTCGGCTCGCTCTCCTACGCCGGCCCGGAGCCGCTGGACGTCGCGAGCGTCGACGACGGGCTGACCGTGGTCGTGGACGGCGTCGTCGACCGCAGAGGCGTGCGGTCCCAGCCCAAGCTGTACTTCCGCCCGGCGTTCTACGGCGACGACGAGCGCTCCCGAACGCTGCTGGCGGCCCGGGCGGACTCCCGCTACGACCCCGAGCTCGAGCTGGTCGAGTGGCTGCGCGGCCCGGCCTGCGCGCGCATCGTCGAGAGGATCGAGGGCGCCTCGCTTCCCGCGGGGTCGTACGAGACGAATCCGGTACTCTCCGCGCCCGACGTGCTGGGCCAGGTCATCGGCGAGCTCGGCATCGACGAGGACGCGGCAGCGCTCTATCTGCAGTTGCTGACCCTGCGCGCGCCGAGCGACCGGAACATCCGCATGTGGAACGGCTGGAAGGCCGCCCGGCACCAGAAGGCCGGCGCCGTGCTCGTCGAGCGCGGCCTGGTCGTCGAGGACAAACGTGCCCGAGCGGGCCGTCAGCTCTTCCTGCCGGGCGAGTGGATCCACGCGGGCAAGCCCTACCAGCCCATGGAGGCGTGGAAGGCGGAACTGCTCGGGGTGGAACGCTCGTACAACGGCAGACTGGAGAACCCGCTCCCTCTCCCCACCCGCACCCTGCCCGAGCTGTTCGCCCACGCGTGGGGGCTGGTCCAAGGGGGACGGAAGCCCTCGCCGTAAGAACTCCGGTCGGGGCAGTGCTCACGGCGGGAGGGCTCGGACCGGCCGCACCGGTTGCCGCCGGGCAGCCCCGCGACGACAACCGGGCCGGCGGGCCGTACCGGCCTCGTGCGGCCTCGCGGCTCATTGCCGAACCGTCGTGGCCTGCGGGACGCGGTTCACGCGTCCGGCCCGCCACCGACCGGGTGCCACATCCTGCGGGGTTCCAACCCGCGCCAAGGACACCTTTGGCTTACTGGAGATAACCAGGTACTGTGCAATGCATGGAACCTGACATCGCAGGTAAGCCCGTCGCGGGCAAGGCGGAGAGCCAGCTCCGCAAGGGGGTGCTGGAGTACTGCGTGCTTGCGATCCTGCGGGAGGGCCCGCGCTACGGCGTGGAGCTGCTCGAAACCCTCGGCGCGGTGAACGTCATGGTCACGAGCCAGGGGACCATCTACCCCTTGCTGTCGCGGCTGCGCCGTGACGGACTGGTGGAGACCCGCTGGCAGGAGTCCCCCAGCGGGCCCCCGCGGCGCTACTACGAGCTGACGCCGTCGGGACATGCGGCGCTGAAGGAGTTCACCGCCATCTGGCCGCACTTCCGTGACGCGGTCGACCACTTCATCACCGACTGACAGGAGACCACCGTGACGATCACCGAGCACCCGCTGGTGAAGAGTTACCTGGCCACCGTGGCGCGTGAAACGGCCGGCCTCAGCCCGGAACGCCGAGGCGAGCTGCTCGCCGACCTGGAGGAGCACATTGCCGTTTCCCTCGCGGAAGCGTCCGCATCCGGCGACGACGGGATCCGCACCGTGCTCACCCGCCTCGGCGACCCGCGCACCATAGCGGCAACCGCACTCGGCGACGAGCCCCCCGCTCCACCGGTGAGCCGAGGGCGCACCCTCCCCCTGCTGGCCCTGCTGGCGGCGACCGGCCCCTTGACGGTCTTCGGACCCGTGCTGGGCGTCCCGGCCCTGATCGGCGCGCTCTGGTGGCTGTGGACCGCGCCGCAGTGGCGCAACCACGACAAGGCGATCGCTACGGTGGCCGCCCTCGTGCCGCTGCTGTTCGCGGTGGCGTTGTGGGTGCTCCCCGCGGGCACGCTGAACTTCGGCATCGGAGCATTCACCCCCGTCCTCCTGGCCGTCCCGGCGCTCCCTGCCGCCGCCGGCGTCTACCTACTGCGGTCCGCACGGCGCCTCTCATGACAGACGCTCACCCATGACGCGGTAGGCCTCCCGCAACGGCCGGACCGCCCTCGACCGAGGCCGCCCGACCGGGCACTCCGACAATCCCCACCAGCGGTGTTCTTCGGCGGTCTGCTCGGCATCGTCAGCCGCCACGACGCCCAGCGCCGGCCGGCCGTCGCCTGACGTCCACAGCACGGTGCGAGGCGCACGCCTCATTTCCCGGATTCGGGGCCGTACCACTGGAGAGCCTGGCCGGTGACCGCGGCGATGCACCCGAAATCCCGGTCGCGGTGTAGCAGCGTCAGTCCTTGCAACTCGGCCGTGGCGGCCACCACGAGGTCGACGGCCCCGGCACTGCGGTGCTGTCCGCGCTGGGTGAGTATCTCCTGGACCTGCCAGGCGCGGTTGTAGGCCCGGTCGTCAACCGGCACCCAGCCGAAGAGCAGGCGCATGTCCTCGATCCCTTGCGCGCGATCGGCTGCAGAGCGCGCACTGTAGAAGAACTCCAGCTCGGTGACAGGGCAGGTGGCGATGAGGCCGGCGGCTGCCGCCCGGTCCCATCCGTACTGCTCGGCGTCGCCGCGCAGCATGCGGGCGAGTGCGCTGGTGTCGATCAGGAATTGCGCGGCGTTCACCGGCGGTAGTTCCCCTTGTCCTCGAAGAGGTCCAGGTCGAAAGCGCCCTCCTCGGCTGCCGCCCGCAGGCGGGTAAGCGCCAGAGCACGCCGCCGGTTCTCCAGCACCTCGCGCAGTGCGGTGTTCACCGTCTCCTTCTTGGTGCTGGTGCCGAGGGCCTTGGCCACGTCCGCGACCAGCTGATCGTCGAGGTCGATCACAGTTCGGCTCATCGGCTATACCTCCTTGGATATAAAGTCCGCCATGAAGTATATCTCTATTGATGTGCGACGCGGAGTGTCGTCAGGATCCCGGCACCCATCGCCACTCGTCCGCCGCCGACCGAGGCGGCCGTGCGGATGCCGATGCCTCAGGCATGCGGGGCCGTTCGGCGGCGCTTTGGTGGCGGCGGCTGGGGCCTGCCCGCACGCTGGAGCCGGATGTGGACGTGCGCCGCCGAGCATCGTGCTGCGCAGAGGGCTCTGGGAGGACCGTGTGACCGCTTCGTCGCCCGCCACCGACGCACCGCCGGCCCGGTACGACGACCTGCGCGCCCTGGTGATCAACTGCACGCTGAAGCGCTCGCCGGAGACGAGCAACACCCAGGGGCTGATCGACCGGAGCACCGCCATCCTGGACGCACAGGGAGTGCACGTCGATGTCGTGCGGGCCGTGGACCACGACATCGCCACCGGGGTGTGGCCCGACATGAGGGAGCACGGCTGGAAGACGGACGCCTGGCCGGACCTCTACCAGCAGGTCCTGGCGGCCGACATCCTCGTCCTGGCAGGACCCATCTGGCTCGGCGACAACAGCTCGGTGATGAAGCAGGTGATCGAGCGCCTCTACGCCTGCTCCAGCCTGCTCAACGAAGCAGGCCAGTACGCCTACTACGGCCGCGTCGGCGGCTGCCTGATCACCGGCAACGAGGACGGCGTCAAGCACTGCGCCATGAACGTCCTCTACAGCCTCCAGCACCTGGGCTACACCATCCCTCCCCAGGCGGACGCCGGATGGATCGGCGAGGCAGGCCCCGGCCCCTCCTACCTCGATCCTGGCTCCGGCGGGCCGGAGAACGACTTCACCAACCGCAACACCACCTTCATGACCTGGAACCTGCTCCACCTCGCCCGGGCCCTGAAGGACCTCGGTGGCATCCCCGCCTACGGCAACCAGCGCACCGCCTGGGACGCCGGCTGCCGCCGCGACTACGAGAACCCCGAACACCGCTAGGGACACCAGCGGCCGGGGCACGGTGCTGGGTCGTCAGTCCAGCGCCTCGAGAGCCGCGAGGATGTCGGCGGGTTCGGCTCGGGTGGTGTAGTCGGGGTCGACGAAGGCCCATCGGATGGTGCCGGCGCGGTCGATGACGTAGGTGGCGGGCAGCGGCAGGGTGCGCGGGTGGCCGTCGTTGACGCGCTGCAGGTCGAAGCCCAGCCTGTCGTAGACGGCGGCGAGGTCGTCGGGCAGGTCGAAGGCGAGGCCGTACTGCTTGGCCGTGTCGGAGCCGATGTCGCTCAGGACGTCGAAAGCCAGGCCGTGCTTCTCGGTGAGGGTGAGGGACTCGTCGGGGACCTGCGGGGAGACGGCCACCAGGCGTGCGCCGCGCGCGGTGATGTCGGTGTGGTGCTGCTGGAGGGCGCGCAGGGCGATGTTGCAGTACGGGCACCACGCACCGCGGTAGAAGGTCAGCACGACCGGGCTCAGTGCGAGCAGGTCGTCCAGGGCCACCGTCCGACCGGTCGCCGAGGGCAGCCGGAAGCGGGGCGCGGGATCGCCGGCGCCGAGGGCGCGGTCGGCCTGCCCGGAGTCGGCGAGTTCCTGACCGGCTCGCCGCATGGTCTCCCGTACCTCGGCGGGGATCTGCTGCCGGCGGGCTTCGTAGAAGGCACGCAGCTCGGCGTTGAGTGTGGTCACGGTGTCCGTTCCTCCCGATCGACGTTCCGACTAACTTGGAATGACCGTTTCAAGATAGCGTCGGCGTGATCTCGCACCAAGGGATCCGGCAAGACTCGCCGGGGGTGGACGGGGATATCTTGAAATCGTCGGTCCAAGATGGAGGGGCGGAACATGCCGGACATCAAGCACTTCGATCCGGACGCGGTCCTGGAGACCGTGGTGCGGCTGTTCTGGCGCCAGGGCGTGGCCGCGACCGGGATCCAGGACGTCGTGACCGCGACCGGCCTCAATCGCTCCAGCCTGTACGCAACCTTCGGCGGCAAGCAGGAGCTGTACGGGGCCGCGCTGCGCCGCTACATCGACCAGTGGTCCCGGCCCGCGTTCCGCTCTCTCGCCCAGGATCAGCGAGGGCTGCGGGCCGTCTCCGAGTTCTTCGACGGGCTCGTCGAGGCGCGGTGCGCCGGCGAGCACGCCCGCTGGGGGTGCCTGGTCGTCAACGCGCACGCCGGCGCGGAGAACGGCTACCCCGAGGTCCGCGCCCTCCTCGACCAGCACCACCAGGAACTGCGGGACGCCATGCACGCGGCACTCGTCACGGCCGAGGCGCAAGGGCAACTGGCTGCCGGCACCGATCCGGGTGCGGCTGCCGAGCTGCTGGCACTGCTCGCCTACGGCGTGAACCTGCGCTCCCGCGCGGGCGCCGACGCGGGATCGCTGCGCGCGACCGTGACCGCTGCCTTGCAGTCACTCAGCAGCCGGACGGCGATGTGAACCGGTGCCCCGGCGCCTGATGCCCCTGCGGGCTCCGGCGACGGCAGAGGGTTTCGCGCGCCGGCGGGGTTCTTACTTGGGCGGCAGGCTCGCGGCGAAGGCGTGACCCTCGTCGATCCACTCGCCCAGCACCTCGTCCTCCGCGACGGCGGAGCCCACGACCACGATCCAGCCGCGCATCGGGCGGCCGGTCATGTCGAAGATCCTCGTGCCCGGCCGGGTCAGAGCCTGCCCGGTGGCGTCGGGGCCGACCCGGACCATGAGGTCGTCGCCGGTCACGCCGACGGCCATGTTGCCGCGGTGGAGGAAGGCGATGCCACCGAACATCCGCTTCTCGGCGATGTCGGGGTCCGTGCACAGCCGTTCCCGGATGCGCTCGGCCAGCCCTTCGTCATACGCCATCATCCACGAGGGCAGGATCCCAGCCGACGCCGGCGGGCGCACCGTGCACGCACCACTCCTCACGGTCGCTCCCGATAGAACGCAATCGCTTCCGGAGCTCCGCCCCGCACACCGCGTCTCACCCGCCGTCGAACTGGACGACGTCACCAATCGAGCGCACGCTCGTCGGCTCGCGCGTCCCAGTCCGGCGTGACCGGGCGCGCGTCGTGGCAGGTGAAGCCGAGGCGAGTCAGTGCCCGGTGCATCTCGACCGAGGTGAAGTCGCGGCGGTTCTGTCTGGTGATCACTTCCCCGACCTGCATCACGGGGTAGACACGGCGGCCGATGGTCACGCACACGCCGGTGGCGGGTTCGGGCGTGATGCCGCTCATCGACTGTTCGACCTCGAACTTGGTCAGGTCGAAGGGGAACCGGGCGATGACACAGCGCATGGATGCCTCCACGGGGCGGTCAGGGGGTGATGGCTCAGGACGTGAGGGCGAGGATGCCCAGGGCGTAGCCGTGTTCGTCGATCACGGGGGACACGTCCAGGGTCCGGTCCCGCATGGCGGCCTCCGCCTCGCCGAGTGCGGCGACGGACGAGGTGAACGGTCCGCGGTCGAGCGGGATGTCCCGCAGCCGGGTCCGGTCGCTGTACCACGAGCCGCCGCGGTGCGCGGCGAGCTGGGCCCGGGTGACCAGTCCCGCGCACCGCCCGTCCTCGTCCTGGAGGAGCAGGTGCGGGACACGGGCACCGATGAGCACGGACAGGGCGACGTCGACCGTCATGTGGTCGTCGACCTGGGGCCCGGGAGCGTGCATGGCATCGCGGGCGGTCAGACCGATGCCGTCGGCGCCGGCGGCCTGCTGTGTTCGGGACGGATGCCGCGTCAAGGGCTTCTCCTCTTCGTCGGGGCGGGCGGGACGGGCGACGGATCTGCCTGACTGCTGGGAGTGCATCCCCCGTACGGGGGTTACGGGGTGTTCCTCGGGGCGGAGCGACGGGCGCGGGCGGCGGCCCGGCCGCTCCCGCCGTGGCCGGCGGCCCGCCCCCTGCGATTGCGGCCGGCGGATCCGTTGCCCTCGCGTCTGCCCTCGGTTCGTCCGTCGCCCGGGGCGATGAGGACGGGCGTGCCGGAGGGGGTCCGGGCGCCGGTGATGCGCTGTAGTTCGGCCTCGCCGGGACGGACCCGGGCGGTGCCCGGAGTGATGCCGGCGTCGGCCATCAGACGGTCCACGGCGCGGCGCTGGTGCGGCAGGACGAGGGTGACGACGGTGCCGGACTCGCCGGCGCGGGCGGTACGGCCGCCGCGGTGCAGGTAGTCCTTGTGGTCGCTGGGAGGGTCGACGTTCACGACGAGGTCGAGGCCCGCGACGTGGATGCCGCGGGCGGCGACGTTGGTGGCCACCAGGGCCGTGACGTGGCCGTCCTTGAACTGGGCGAGCGTCCGGTTGCGCTGCTGCTGGGACTTGCCGCCGTGCAGGGCGGAGGCGCGCACCCCTACGGACAGCAGGTGCGCGGCGAGCCGGTCCACCGCGTGCTTGGTGTCCAGAAACATGATCACGCGTCCGTCGCGGGCGGCGATCTCGGTCGCGGCGGTGTCCTTGTCGGCGTCGCGCACGTGCAGCAGATGGTGCTCCATGGTGGTGACGGCTCCCGCGGACGGGTCGACCGAGTGCACGACGGGGTCGTGGAGGTAGCGGCGCACCAGGAGGTCGATGTTGCGGTCCAGGGTGGCCGAGAACAGCAACCGCTGGCCACGGGCGGGGATTTGGCCGAGCAGCGCGGTCACCTGCGGCATGAAGCCCATGTCGGCCATCTGGTCGGCCTCGTCCAGAACGGTGACGGCGACCTGGTCCAGCCGGCAGGCTCCTCGCTCGATGAGGTCCTTGAGGCGGCCGGGCGTGGCGACGACGACCTCGGCGCCGCCGCGCAGCGCACTCGCCTGCCGGCCGATCGACATGCCGCCCACCACGGTGGCGAGCCGCAGGCGCAGGGCACGGGCGTACGGGGTGAGCGCGTCGGTGACCTGCTGGGCCAGTTCCCGGGTGGGGACGAGGACGAGGGCGAGCGGCTGTTTGGGCTCGGCCCGCTGCCCGTCGAGGCGGGCCAGTACCGGCAGGCCGAAGGCGAGCGTCTTGCCCGAGCCCGTCCGACCCCGGCCCAGGACGTCCCGGCCCGCCAGCGCGTTCGGCAGGGTGGCCGCCTGGATCGGGAAGGGAACGCTCACGCCCTCGGTGCGGAGTGCGGCCAGCAGCCGTGCGGGCATGTCCAGTTCGGCGAACGTCTCGACCGCGGGGAGCGGCTCGGTGAGGGTGACCGGCAGGGCGAACTCCTGGCGGCGTGCGGTGGAGCGTGCTCGTTGACCGTTCTTGTGCCGGGGGCCCGGACCGGAATTTCGACGGGAACGAGCGGAACGGGTGCGGTCCACGACGGGGCCTTCCTCGATGCGGCACGTATCGAGGAATTCCTCGAGGGGGAATCACAGGACTGAGCCGAGTGAAATCCGAAGACCTTGGGTTGACGTTCCTTACGTTCCTTACGGCCTTGCGGGATCAGAAAAAATGGGCGGGGGCCCGCACCCCGAGAGCGCGGGCCCCAGCCACATGATGCGCGAACCAGTGGCTCGCGACGGTTCGCGTCAGCGTCAGGCGGGAACGATGTTCTCGGCCTGCGGGCCCTTCTGGCCCTGCGTGACGTCGAAGCTAACCTTCTGGCCTTCCTGAAGCTCGCGGAAGCCACCGTTGCTGATGATGTTCGAGTAGTGGGCGAACACGTCAGCGCCGCCACCCTCCTGCTCGATGAAGCCGAAGCCCTTTTCCGCGTTGAACCACTTCACGGTGCCAGATGCCATATTGAATCTCCCTTGGAGGGGCAGTGCCGAACTCCGCACTTTGCGGAGCCGAGTCGCCGCGATGATCACACCTCCGGAAAGATCCCGGAAAGCTCTGCAAAGAAAAAATCTCTGGCAACCAAAACCGCAACGGCTATCACGTTAACACAGGGAGGGTGGCAGCAGTCATGAGTTTTCGGACCGGTCCGGTGATTACCATCCCGCTGGAGTACGCATTTCTCTATCGGCGGGACTAGGTATCCGCACCGGGCTCGTCCAGCTTCCGGCGCATTTCCCGGTTCAGCCGGAGGGCGTCGTCGAGCTGGTCCTCCAGGGTGATGATGCGGCACGCGGCCTCGACGGGGGTGCCCTGGTCGACCAGTTCCCGGGCGCGGGCGGCGATGCGCAACTGGCGGCGGGAGTACCGGCGGTGGCCGCCTTCCGAACGCAGCGGGGTGATCAGCCCGGCTTCGCCGACGGCCCGGAGGAAGGCGGGGGTGGTGCCGAGAACATCGGCGGCCCGCCCCATGGTGTAGGCGGGATAGTTGTCGTCGTCGAGGTTGCCGGCGACAGGGGTGTTCTCAGCGGGCATGGCACCTTCGTTTCGGGGGCACGGCGGGGACCCGGGTGCGCGTGGCACCCGTGCCGCGAAGGATTCGGCGCCATCCGCCTTCGCGCCATCTGCCTCGTGCGACAACCCTAACTCCGGCGGGCACGGACATGTGGTCTCGCCGTGGCAGATATCCCCTCTCCGGCCGGCGTACTCAGCTCGCGAAGTCGCGCTGCTCCGGTGTCAGCCCGGCTGCGGACATGAGCGATACGGCGGCTCGTTCGGTGGCCTCCGGCGGGACGACCAGCAGCACCCAGCGCCCCGCGGTGCCGCAGTCCAGGGTGATGACGTGCGCGGCGCTTCCGGGGCCGGCCGGCTCCACGGCGATCTCCCGGCCGGGTGACATGACCGTGTGCGGCGCGTCGGGCCATTCGGCGGGATCCACGGTGACCCGCACCGTGGTGTCCGGGTCCGGCTCCAACGAGCCGACCAACGAGGGCAGTTCGAGTTCCAGCGCGCCGCAGCGCGGCCACCAGGCCCCGTCCAGCGGGCCGTGGCAGACGTCCGGGGTGAGGGCCAGGCGGGGCAGGGGCATGCGATACGTGTGCGGGCCGGCCGCGGGCGCGCCTCCGGCCGGCGTACTGCTCGGTTCCATCGTGCGGTCCCGTCCCGGGAGCCGTGGAGCGACTGCCCGTCTGGTCACTCGCCGGGAACGGCACCGCCGGAAGCGCTGCGCGAGGAGCTCTCGGTACGGTCAAGGCTACTCTCTGGCCGGCGAGAGGCGGGCGGGTCAGTCGCCCGACTGCGACCGTTCTGCCCTCTCCCGCTCCTCCTCCTGCTCCTCCTCCAGTTCTTCCATCAGGCGGACGCCGACGTGTGTCAGCGAGACGGCGGCCGGGGTCCGGTGCGAGGTCCACTCCACGTTGATCAGGCCCTCGTCCGCCAGGTAGACGCACGCGGCGGAGAGGTCCTCGTCGGGCAGGTCCAGCTCGGCACGGAGCACCGATCCGTTGACCTCGGGGCGGTTGTGCTCGACGGCCCGGTACAGGGATTCCAGGACCGCCTTCCGGTTGTTCTTGCGTTCGCGGAGTTTCGTCATGGCTGTCGTTCTCCGAGGTGTTGACGGCCGCGTGGGCAAGGACGCGACGGTGGATCCCCCTGCCTCAGGGACCCGGGTCACACCTCGTCGGCGTGTGCTTGCGCGTGCTCCGTCGATGTACTGGTCGAGAGCCAGGACCGTGCGGGTTCCGCGGCGTTCGCGGTGTCGAGGGTGAGATGGAGCCGGGTCCCTCCTTCGCGGTCGGCGGGGTAGCTGCGCTGCTCGGTCGAGGCGAAGCAGCGGCGGAGGACGTCGGCCACGCGCCGGGCGGCCTCCGGGGTCGCGGCCACGATGCGGACCTCGGCGTGACTCTCGGAGGGCGAGGGATTGTGCTCCATACGGACCTCCTGGCGGGCGACGGGTACACACCAGAACGCGGTCGTTGCCCGAGCCGCCGAGCGACGATGACGGGGCTGCGGGGTTTTTCCACGGCACCCCTCTTCTGAAGGGTATGCCGGGCAAGGGCGGCCGTGCGTACCCCGCCCGACCGGGCGTCCGGCCGGGAGTATGCCTGGGAGTACGGTGGAGAGCAGTCGCCGCTGGAAGCCACCGGATCGCCTGCAAGAGCTGGGCGACCTGTACGCGAAGGTGTCCGGTGACGGCCCATGGGCGTGGAACCAGGGGCGCGGCGCCTTCCTGCGGCGTCTCGCGGCCGACGCACGACGACCGGGGTTCTCGCTGCTGATCGCGGAGACCACCGCCACTCTTCGTCGTATCCGGGATCGTCGTCCCTCCCCGTGTGCGCCGGGAGCACCCGGACCGTACCTGGAATCTCGCCCGGCGCGTCCAGCGGCGACTGCTCTCCGACCACGGCGCCGTACTCGGCGTCACGGTGCTGGTTCCGGGGACGTGAGCCCCGTGCTGCCGAGGGAGCTGCGCGTGAATTCGGACGGCAAGTCGCCCTCAGCGCGATCGGCGACCTCCGCCGCTGGATGAGCCGGCGGCGCGTCGCCATGCCGGAGATATGCCTCCGCTTGGCTGATCGTGCGGGGTCGGATGCACCGCTGTTGACCGGTGTTGTCCGCTCTTACGAGCACGCTGTGGGCACGGCGTCGCGGGGAGAGGGGAAGCCACGGCTCTCCGCCCCTCATTGTGCCCGGCCTCCTTGGTGTCGTGGGTCGGCTGGAGTGTCCGACGACCTGATGATCGCGGCGATGAACGTCACCGACTACGAGTCGGCCAAGGCGTGCGGCGTCTACGTGCTGGTCCGCGCGGCCGGCGGAGCCACCGTCACCGTACGGATCGTCAACGAATGCCCGTCGCCCTGCGCGCCGGGGCAACTCGACCTCAGCCGACAGGCGTTCGCCAAGCTCGCCGACCTGTCGGTGGGCCGGCTCCCGATCAACTACTTCCTGTCATCGCCGTGAAGCCGGACCTCGCGCAGCCGACCGGCGTCCAGTTCGCCCGGCATTGACCAGCCCGCCGGTCAGCCTTCACCGGCCCGCAACCGAGTGCGACCGCCGTTCGAATCCCGGGCCGGGCACTGTTAGGCTGCGCCCCCATTGTTAAACGCGCAACTAACGCGCACATCATTGCCAGGAGAGGGCGGGGGATGCTCCTCGATGACGCGTCCGCGGAGTTCCACGAATTCTTCGAACGCCACTATGCCGAACTCGCCCGTCTGGCACACCTCCTGACCGGCGAGACCGACGCGGCGGACGACCTCGCGGCGGATGCCCTGGTCGCCCTGTGGCAGCGCTGGGACCGGTTGCGGCAGGCCGACCACCCGCTCGCCTACGCCCGCGGTGTGGTGGCCAACCTGGCGCGGGGACGGATCCGCAGCGCGGTGCGCGAGCGACTCCGGATCACGCTGTTCTGGTCCCGCAGCCCCGAGAAGGTGGAGGGGCCGGACGTGGCGGCCGTGCTGGACGTCCGCGCGGCGCTCGCCCGGCTGCCGTTCCGCAAGCGTGCCTGCGTGGTGCTGCGGCACGCCTTCGACCTGTCGGAGAAGGACACGGCGGTGGCGCTGGGCATCTCGGTCGGCACGGTGAAGAGCCAGACCTCGAAGGGAATGGCCGAGCTGGAAAGGATACTGGGCGCACGAGCGGCCGGGGACCTGGTGGCAGGGAGGAGGAACCGGTGAACGAGGAGATCGCCCGTCGGCTGCGTGAGGCCGCCGAGGCCCACCGGCCCGACCGCGCGAGGATGCTGGCCCGGGTGCAACGCGGCATGGCCGGCCCCGCCGTCCGTCACCGCGCGCGGCCGTTCGCGAGGTCTGGGATCAGGGTCGCGCTCGCCGGGCTCGCCGCCGTCGGCATCCTGGCGACCGGCGGCCTCGCCGTCGCCGCCATCGTCGCGCACTCGTCGCCGTCGGCCCACGTGACCGAGCCTGCCACCCCGTCCCCGGCCGTCAGCTCCCCGCCACCGACATCGGCCCGCCCCACTCCTGTCGTGCCGGCTCCGGTCACCACCCCGGGCAGCTCGCGTCCGAGTCCGCCGACCACCAGTCCATCGCCGGCCGCCGGCGAGAGCCAGAACGGGGCGCTGTCGTCGGCCGGCTCGGTGGACCCGCACAGCACCGTCTACTGGACGCAGAGCAACCTCGTCCTCAAGACGACCCGGCCGCTCACCTCGCTCACGATCGAGATGCGGATCGTGCAGACCGGCGGGGTGAAGAACACCGGTACCTGGCAGACCCTGCCGAGTGCTGACTTCACCGTCACCGCCCAGGAGGCCGACGGCACCCTGGTCTACCGCTGGGTCCTCAAGCCGGGCCTGACCGTGCCGGCCGGAAGCCATGAGTTCGCCGCCCAGTTCAACCACGCCACCGGCGTGCGCAGTGCCGCGGGCGACGGCTACCGCGTCGACGCGAAGGATTCGGACGGCTCCGCGTCGGTCCGGGGAGGGTTCGTCCCGACCCGGTGAACGCCGTGTGCGGCGAGGCGTTGCGGGGTCGGCCACCGGCTCGCGGCACACGGTGACGGCGGCCGTGAAAATTCTTCCCCCGATCGCGGCAACCTTTGTGCGCGGGGCGGCAACTGGCGGGTAACCAGGGCCGGATCACGGCCCGTTGCGCCAGAAGGACATGCCGTTGTCAGATCAGATGCCGTCGTCAGAACAGAACCGCTCTCATCGCCGCCGTCCGGCTACCCGTCGCGTGCTCGCCGCCGCCGTGGTTCTCGCCGGCGCGGGTGCTGCCGTGCCGCTGGTCGCCCTGGCCGCACACACGCCGAATGCCCGCACGCCGACCCTGGCCGGTGCGGCGGCCGGCAGCGGCCGCTACTTCGGTACGGCGGTGTCCTCGGGCAGGCTCGGTGACTCGGCGTACTCCACGATTCTCGACCGGGAGTTCAACATGATCACCCCGGAGAACGAGATGAAGTGGGACACCGTCGAACCCTCCCGCGGCACCTTCAACTTCGGCCCGGCCGACTCGATCGTGGGCCACGCCGCCGCGCACGGCCAGCGGATGCGCGGGCACACCCTGGTGTGGCACTCCCAACTGCCCGGCTGGGTCAAGTCCATCACCGACGCCAACACTCTGCGCAGTGTGATGGACAACCACATCACCACCGAGATGACCCACTCCAAGGGCAAGATCTACGCCTGGGACGTGGTCAACGAGGCGTTCGCCGACGGCGGCAGCGGTCAGCACCGCAGCTCGGTCTTCCAGGACGTGCTGGGCAACGGCTTCATCGAGGAGGCGTTCCGCACGGCCCGGAAAGCCGACCCCTCGGCCAAGCTCTGCTACAACGACTACAACATCGAGAACTGGTCCGACGCCAAGACTCAGGGCGTCTACGCGATGGTGAAGGACTTCAAGTCGCGCGGTGTACCGATCGACTGTGTCGGCTTCCAGAGCCACTTCGGCGCAGGCGGCCCGCCGACCAACTACCAGGCCACTCTGTCCAAGTTCGCCGCGCTCGGCGTGGACGTCCAGATCACCGAGCTGGACATCGCCCAGGCGTCGCCGACGGCGTACGCAAGCGCCGTCCAGGCGTGCATGAACGTCGCTCGCTGCACGGGCATCACGGTGTGGGGCATCCGCGACAGCGACTCCTGGCGCACCGGTGAGAACCCGCTGCTGTTCGACGCGGGCGGCAACAAGAAGCCCGCCTACAACGCGGTGCTCACCGCCCTGGGCGACAGCAGCGGCGGCGGCACCCCGGGCGGGGACATCACCTCCGGCACCGTCTACACGCTCTCCGATGTGGCCGCCGGACGCGTTCTCGACGAGCCCGCGGGATACAACGGCAATGGCACCCCGCTCCAGGTGTGGGACGCCAGCGGTGCCTCCAACCAGCAGTGGCGGGCCGGCCGGAACAGCGACGGCTCCTACACGCTGACCAACGTCGCCAGCGGACGGGTACTGGACGAGCCGGGCGACCAGACCGGCAACGGGACGAGGACGCAGGTCTGGGACTCCAACGGAGGCGCCAACCAGCACTGGCGGGCCGGCCGGAACAGCGACGGCTCCTACACGCTGACCAACGTCGCCAGCGGTCGAGCCCTGGAGACCCCCGGAGGCAAGACCGCCAACGGCACCCCCGTCCAGATCTGGGACTCCAACGGCGGCGGTGCCAACCAGCACTGGAACTTCAGGACCCCGGCGCCTGCGCCGGCGGGCGGCACGTGTGCTCTGCCGTCGACATACCGGTGGACGTCGACGGGTGCGCTGGCGCAGCCGGCGAACGGCTGGGGCGCGCTGAAGGACTTCACCACCGTGACGTACAACGGCAAGCACCTGGTCTACGCCTCGAACGTGACGGGATCGTCGTACGGCTCGATGATGTTCAGGCCCTTCACGAACTGGTCGGACATGGCCTCGGCCGGCCAGACCGGGATGAGCCAGAAGGCGGTTGCGCCCACCCTGTTCTACTTCGCGCCCAAGAAGATCTGGGTGCTGGCGTACCAGTGGGGTGCATGGCCCTTCGTCTACCGCACGTCGAGCGACCCCACCAACCCCGACGGCTGGTCCGCGCCGCAGCCGCTGTTCACCGGCAGCATCCCTCGCACCGAATCCTCCACCGGACCGATCGACCAGACCCTGATCGCCGACGACCAGAACATGTACCTGTTCTTCGCCGGTGACAACGGCAAGATCTACCGGGCGAGCATGCCGATCGGGAACTTCCCGGGCAGCTTCGGCTCGTCCTACACGACGGTCATGAGCGACACCGTGAAGAACCTGTTCGAGGCGCCGCAGGTCTACAAGGTCCAGGGCCAGAACCGGTACCTCATGATCGTCGAGGCGCGGGGTGCGAACGAGCAGCGCTACTTCCGCTCGTTCACGGCCTCCAGCCTGAACGGTTCGTGGACCCCGCAGGCCGCCGGCGAGAGCAACCCCTTCGCCGGCAAGGCCAACAGCGGTGCCGGCTGGACCAACGACATCAGCCACGGCGACCTGGTCCGCAACAACCCCGACCAGACCATGACCATCGACCCCTGCCACCTGCAGTTCCTCTACCAGGGCAAGTCCCCGACAGCGAGCGGCCCCTACGACCAACTGCCGTGGCGGCCGGCTGTCCTCACCCTGCAGCGCTGACCCACCCCGACGAAGAAGACGGATGCGCCCCCCTCGAAGAGCGAGGGGGGCGCATCCGTACCTTCGCCTACTTGAGCGCTGTACCGCCCGAGTTGTCATAGGCGATCGTCTTGCGGATCAGGTTTCCGCCGTCGGACTCGACCGATGTCTGTTCCTGCTGCCCTGGACCGAAGAACAGGCCGGCGACATGGGCGTTCGCCACCTGGTCCATGTGTGCGAAGAACCAGTCCACCTTGTCGTCCTTGTAATGGTTGAGGGTGTTGTTCTGCGCCATGTTGCCCACGGGGATCTGCCACAGGACCACCGGCTTGCCCACGGACTCGGCCATCGTCTTGTAGAACTGCAGCGCGGCGGCGGCCTTCTGGTCGGTCCAGAAGTGGTCACTGCCGCCGTGGGCCGGCTGTGCGTACCAGCCTGCGTCGCGGTCCGACACATCGGTGACCAGGAAGTCGGCGTTCTGTGCCCCGAGGTTCGCGTAGTCCTTGACGCATGCCTGTGTGTTGGTCTGCCAGTCGAAGCAGGAAAGGTGCATCCCCACGGCGGTGTTCGGCGCGTACTTGTGCGCCATCGAGATCAGGCAGCGGGAGAGTCCGGCGGCGCTGTTCTCCTGCGATCCGCAATCGGTCGGGTTGGCGCCCGAGACCTGTGCGGGAACCTTGTGCGGATCGCCGAGCGACCGGACGTAGCCCCAGAAGTCGGGTTCGAGGTCGATCGCGTCGTGCGACGTGCCGATCTTCTGGAGGAAGAAACGGTAGTCGTTCAGGTACCGGGTGAGCAGGTCGAGCCGGTTGATGGCCTTGACCTCGCCCGGACCGTCGCCCTCGCCTGCCGCATCCCCGAGGTCGCGCAAGGAGTACCAGGTCCAGAGCATCTTCTGCGGGCGCGGGCTGCCCTTGTACGTCGCGTGGGCCGCCACGGTGTCCCGCCAGGTCACGTAAGTGCCGGGCGCCGTGGTGCTGCCGTTCCAGCAGCCCCACCAGCCCGACCACTCGTCGTGGCAGCGTGCTGCCGAGTAGTAGTCCGACGAGGGCGCGGGCTGGCTGTGCACGTAGGCGTAGCGCATGTCGAACGGCGCGGCGGCCGCCGAGGCGTCGGACATCGAGCCGCCGATGAGCACCCTGCTGCTGCCCATGAAGCGTGTCGTCGAGCCGGCGTCACCGGGCGTGGGAGACGACGGCTGCGTGCCGACACTCCCGGCCGGGACGAGTTGCCATTGCTGATCGGCGCCGCCCCGGTCGCGGTCCTGGACGACGTCGCCCCCGTCGGCCTTGGCGGAGTTGTGGACCCCGACGGCCATGCCACTGAAGCGATTGATCAAACGCACGTGGTCGTCCGACGACTTGGCCAGCTTGAACTGCTGGTTGGTGCCGTTCAGGTCTTTCCACTGCACGATGGCGGAGCCGGCGGTCTTCGACCAGCCGAGGTCGTCCAGCACCTTGCCGGAGTTCCGGTTCTGCAGCCGGTAGTACCCGTCACCCGCGTCGATGAACCGCCACTGCTGGTTGGCCCCGCCGTGGCGCGCCCACTGCACCACCGCCGCGCCGTCGTTCGTGGCGAAGCCGCGGTCGTCCAGCGCCTTGCCGCTGTGGCGGTTGACCAGCACGTACCACTTCTTCAGATCCAGGGACTGGTGCGCCGAAGCCTGGCTGACCACGACGGCGGAGCCGGCCACGACCACCATGACGAGGCCCGCCCAGAAACCCCGACGCGCCAGCAACCGACGGCCACGATGCTTCGGGCCACCACCGCGGGACGCCATCGATGTCGTGGGTGGGCTGGGGGCATGTCTGTGCTGTCGTTCAGGGGGCATGTCTGCGCTCTCTTTCAGCCGTTGCGTCTGACCGGACCACTTGGCCGGACACCACTGAGTGGTCCGAGAGGCCGAAAAGGTTGCCGCGAAGATCCAGAGTCTTCCCCGCCGATCGGCGGGGGTGCAGCAGCCGACTGAGGGATGGGCAAGGCAGAAGAAATGCAACATGATCCTTGCGGGCGATTATCGCCTCGCCCACAGGCAGCTCTTCGGGATTTGTTCGCATTCTGTGAAGCTTTAATTCACCATTTTCACAAGCGCGGCAAACCGCGTATTTGAGCCATCGGATCTGCTTCGGGAATCTGACAAAATCGCAGGTCAGGTGGGTGGTGCGGCTCCTTCTGCAATGCATGATGCGGTGCTTTATCGCCAGTGGGTGAGTACCGTCACAGCTCCCAGATAAACCGGCGAAGCATTCCCGTCGTCAGGCAGGTCAAGAACTTCTGGCAGAGCTCGGGAAGGATGCTTCTTGACCACCACTCGATCCCCGATATCCACGCGGGGCCCGGCTCGGCGTCGGGCGGACATGGCTGTGTTGGGAGGTGTGCGGCCGCCACTGGCGGCTCTGCCGGTTCTGCTGGCGCTCGTCGCGGGCCTGACGGTGTTCGCCGTCGGGAGCGATGCCGAACGGGGCGTTCCCGAGGCCGTCCTCAGCTCCCAGCAGCACGTCGCCGAGGACGGGGCGGTGGCGCTGCAGGGCGCCGTCGACCAGAGCGTCACCGATCTGCGGGCAGCGGCCGCGGACTTCGGTGGCTCCACGTCCCTATCGGCGGACGGAATGCTGACCCGCCTCGACCGGGCCTACCGCAAGTGGCGCGGTACCGCCGTCGTCGACCTGTCCACCGGTCGGCTGCTCGCCTCGCAGGGCGAGGCCGTACCGCTCGGGAAGGTGGACCTTCGTGAACTGCCGGCGAACCCGCCTCCGCGGCTGGTGCGGGACGACTCGGGCGTCACCCGGCTGCTGGTCTTCGCGACGCTGTCGCAAGGCGGCAGGCAGGAGTTGCTCGTCGCTTCGCAGAGCCTGAAGCTGCCGGGCATCTCCGTCGGCAGGAATCACACGCTCGACATCGTGGACCGTGACGGGGCCACTCTCACCTCGGCCGGGCCGGGATCCGGCACCGACCGGGCCAAGGCGCTGGCCGGCACCGCCGCCCGCGAGGCGCGGCGCAAGGGACCGTCGGACACCGCCGCCGCCGGCGGCTTCGACGGTCCGAGCGGCAGTCTCGTCGGGACAGCGGACGGCAACACCCGTACCGCCGTCGGGTACGCCGCAGTGGCCCGGGGGCTTGCCACGAAAGGGAGTCCGAGCAGTGCACTCGGACTGACGGTCGTCACGACGGTGCGAACCGAGCGTCATGGGGCAGGGACCGGCGACCTTCGTCTCGCCCTCCTTGCCGCGGCCGTGCTCCTGGCCCTCGCGGCCGGGGTCACCGCCGTCCTCCACGCGGTGGTGCAGCGGCCTGTGCTGCGGTTGCGTCGCGAAGCGCACAGGCTCGGCTCGGGCGACCTCGCGGCTCCCGTCCACGTGCCCCGCTTCGGGGAACCTGCCCGGGTCGGCGCCGCTCTGGAGGCACTGCGCCTTCAACTCCGCGGCAAGGGCTGCCCGTCGCAGCAGACGGTCGCGCGGGTACCGGCCAAGGGGCGTGTTCTGCCCGGGACCGGCAAGGGCCGGCGTCGGCTCGGACTGCGCACCGTCCTTGTGGCGTGCGCGTTCGCTCTGTTGGCCTGGCCCGCGTCGATGCTGCTGACGCTCGGCAGCACGTGGCCGCATCCAGCTGCGGTCGTACCGCGACTGATCACCGATGACCAGCGGCACCGCACCGAGACGACGGCGGATCGCGTGCGCAGGGGGATCAACGACGGATACGCGGATCTCGCCCATCTCACCAACGTGATCGACGCTTCCCGGCCGGAGGAGGCGCGCAAGGTCCTCGACAGATCCCTGGAGCAGCACGGCCGATACCAGTCCCTGTACGTCGTCGACGGCACCGGCAAGATCCTCGTCCGCGCCGGCGGTGAACCCCGCACCCCGAAGAGAGTCCGCATCAGGCCCGGGGTCGTGCAGACGAACACCTCCGGCACGGAACCGGTGCTCGCCGCCGTGGCCGCTCAGCCGGCCGAGGGTGCGCAGGTCGGTTCCGGACGCCGTTATGTCGTGGGCGAGTTCAAGGTCCAGTACCTGGTCGGCATCCTCAGCCGACCCGGTCTCGGCTCGGTGTGGCTGGTGGACTCCGCGCATCGGGTCATCGCGTCCAACAAGGGGTTCGTGGCCTTCGAGCGGGTCTCCGACAGCCGGCTGCGGGCCCAGCTGGAGGCCGTCCGCACGACCAAGGGCTCCGCCGAGCTGCTGCTCGGCTGGAGGAATCCGGCGGTCGCCGCCGTGGCGCCGTTCGACGACAAGCTGGGAGTCGCGAGCGCACTCGGCTGGAAGGTCGCCTCGATCAGGCCGGTGTTCTGGATCGGCCTGCCCGAGTACGAGGCACAGCGGCGGATCATGCTCGTCGGTCTGCTGGGGACGACCACGGGCGCCCTCTGCCTCGGCTGGCTGTACCTCGTCGTCGTACGTCCGCTGCGTGAAGTCTCCCAGCGCGCCGAGGCGTTGGCAGCCGGGGACCGCACAACGGTGCTCTACCCGCGCTACCACGACGAGGTGGGATCCCTCGCCCGCAGCCTCGAACTGATCAGACAGCGACTCCCTCGCACCGACGCACCGCCCGCGCCCGGTTCCCCGGACGGGGCGCCGCCCACACCCTCCACGTCCCCGTCCGGCCCCGGTCCGAGGAGCTGACCCGCCGTGCTCTTCCTGTACTGCGTGCTCGCGGCGTGCTGCGTCGGCCTGCTCGTCGCAGGTGTTGTCGAACAGCGCCGCCATGACGCGAACCTCGCCGCCATACCCACCCGAGTGCTGGTCAACGGCATTCGCGGCAAGTCCTCCATCACCCGGCTGTGCGCGGGCGCGCTGCGCGGCAGCGGCCTGGTGACCGTCGCCAAGACCACGGGCACCGCTGCCCGGTTCATCCATCCCGATGCCACCGAGGAGCCGGTCTACCGCAAGTTCGGCATCGCCAACGTCGTGGAGCAGATCGGCATCGTCCGGCGCGCCGCCGCGTACAAGCCGGACGCGCTGGTCATGGAGTGCATGGCTGTCATGCCCGCGCTCCAGGAGATCAACCAGTCCAAGCTGATCCGCTCCACCATCGGCGTGCTGTGCAACGTCCGTGAGGACCATCTCGCCGAGATGGGCCCGACGCTGGACGACGTGGCCCGCTCCCTGTGCCGGTCCCTGCCGGAGGGCGGCGTCTGTGTCACCGCGGAGAAGGAACGCTTCCCCGTCCTCCAGGAGGAGGCCGACGCCCGGAACTGCGAGCTGATCTACGCCGACCCGGAGACCGTCACCGACGAGGAACTGCGCGGCTTCAGCTGGTTCACCTTCAAGGAGAACGTCGCCATCGCACTCGCGGTCGCCGGGCTGCTCGGCGTCGACCGCGCGACCGCGCTGAAGGGAATGTACGAGGCGCCACCGGACCCGGGTGTGCTGTCCGTCGAGCGGTACCGCACCCCTGACGGAAAGCGGCTGCGATTCGCGAACGTCTTCGCCGCCAACGACCCCGAGTCCACGGCGATGAACATCAAGCAGTTGCTCGAACTGGGCGCGATCCAGCGTCCGTTGCACGTCGTCATCAACTGCCGTCCCGACCGTGTGGAGCGCAACGGGCAGATGGGCGCGCTCATCCCCGAGCTCGACCCGGAGACGGTGTTCCTCATCGGCCATCCCACCAAGTCGGCTGCCGACGCCATACCCGCCCACTGGACCGGGAACGTCGTCGATCTCGGTGGCGACCGCCGCGACCCCGAACGGCTCACCACGGATCTGCTCGCTCACCTGGGGCAGCACTCCTCGCTCGTCGCCATCGGCAACATCCATGGCCAGGGCGAACTCCTCCTCGAGCGGCTCGCGGCACTCGCGCCCGACCATCCCGACGCCGCCGCCGGCCCCGCCGACCCGAGCGAAGCCCTCACATCGTCCGGCGCCCACCCCAGCCCCTCCCATGGAGAACCCCGTTGATCCCCGCAGTAGTCACCCCGCAGATCGCCGCCATCGGCATCGCACTCGGTCTGGTGTTCTCCCTCCTGTGCTACCTGACCACGAACCTGTCGCCGGGCGGCATGATCACCCCCGGCTGGCTCGCCCTCACCCTCGTCGACGATCTGCGGCGCGCCGCCATGGTCGCGGGCGTGGCAGGCCTGACCTACCTGCTGACCAAGCTGCTGCAGCGCTTCGTCATCCTCTACGGCAAGCGGCTGTTCGCCGCCGTCGTGCTCACCGGTGTCCTGCTCCAGGCCGGGCTCTCCCTGTTGCTCCAGCAGCAGTTCCCCCTGCTGTTCGCCCATCAGGCCCTCGGGTTCATCGTCCCTGGTCTCATCGCCTACCAGCTTGAGAGGCAGCCCAAGACAGCGACGGTCCTCTCCACCAGCACGGTCACGTTCGCCACCTACGTGATTCTGGTGTCCGGGCTGCTGCTGGGCGCCCTGCCCACGACATGAGCCGCCCCCTCCCCGACATGCGGCGCCCTCTCTCCCTCCCGCCCATCGGAGTTGACCAGTGAAACGCCTCCTGCCCGGAATCCGTAGGTTCTCCCTGCCCAGGAACGCGGCCCTGTTCCTGGTGACAGCCGTCCTGCTCGCGGCGAGCTGCGTGCTGACGGTGCAGTTCAGGCACCGCGCCGACCATCCGGAGGCATCACCCCCGGCAGCACAGGCAGCACCGGGTGCCGGAATCCCGGCCAGGAGCGGCCCGCTGCACTTCGAGCGGATCGGCAACCCCGCCCGCACGGTCGCCCGCGACCGGCACGGCACCGTCATCGCCACGTTCACCGACGGCGCCCGTACGGCCGTACTGACAGGGCCCAGCAGGACCTTCGCGGAGCCGCGTGCGACGGATGCCCGGGTCGTCACCAAGGACTGGGTGCGGGTGCTGCCCAAGGCATGGGCCCGTGGCGCGGAGCAGAGCGACTGGTTCAAGACCTGGCTCGGGTCCCGGCTCGGCAGCCGCGACCCCGACATCCTCGCCACGGCCTTCGACTACATCGCCGGTGCCCCTGCCCGGAAGACCGCTGCGGGAGTCACCTACAGCGGTGCCGCCCGCTACACACCCGGCACCACCAGCGACTCCGGGCGTGCTCGGCAAGGGAAGTCGAAGCCGCGCACGGGTTCGGACTTCTACGACTACCTGGGCATCCCCTGGACCTTCCCCGACGCGGTCACCCGCCGCCCCGAGAAGGACCGCGCGCGCTCCGTCGACAGCTCCGGCTATGTCCGGCTGGTGTACGGATACCGCTCGGGGTTCCCGCTGAACAGCAGGGACAGCCCGGCGGGCAGCGGGCTGCAGCGGACCCCCGACGCGATCGCCCACGGGCGGCTCGGCGTACCCGTGATCCCCCTCACCGACCGTCGCCCCGCCGTCATCCAGCAGCTCCAGCCCGGCGACCTGGTCTTCTTCGGAACACGGGAGCTGCCCGGTGGACGGATCGGCCACATCGGTATCTACCTCGGCCTGGACACCGCCGACCACCCGCGTTTCATCTCCAGCCGGAAGAACGCGGGCGGCCCCACCATGGGTGACAAGGGCGGTACCTCACGGCTCGACGGTGACGGCTACTACGCACAAGGGCTGCGCGCGGCCCGCCGCCTGTGAGCGCGCAGACGGTGGGTTCCAGCCTGTCGGCGCGGTCGGCTTCGTGGTGGGCGGCAACGGCTTCGTGGCATCGTTCGTGTGCGGGATCGCCTTCCGCCACGTCCGGCAGGCGCAGGTCCGCCGACGGGGCGCTTCGGCTCCCCACGCCTCGGACTTCCAGCTCATCGAGTGACCGGCCCGCCCCCCTCGGCTGCCGGCGGCCCGGGCTCCCTGAAGACCAACGAGCCGGACCCACGGGTCGTCACCACGCGGAACTGCTGTGCCTGGCGGTCCTGCGTGTCTCGCGGTGCTGTCGTGTCATGCGGTGCTGCGATGTCTTGCGGTGCTGCCGTGCTTGCGGCGCGTCCGCCTCGCGACCCCGACGGCTACCACCCCAGGCCGGTCTTCCCCAGCCACTCGGCGGGGACGGACCCGACAGTCGCCGGATGTGCGAAGAGCGGCCGGGTGTCCAGGCTGGAGGCATGACACGGCATGTTCGCGACAAGGAGCACGAGACCACCCTCGGGGCGTCGGCCGACATCGACGTGCCGGGCCGTGCCGCCACACCTGGCCGGGGCGGGCTGCTGGAACTTCTCGGCCTGACGCTGGCGGCGGGCGCCTGCATCCTGTTCGTCGTCCGTCCTGAGTTCTACGAAGCAGGGGTGCACATCCTCGCCACGCGGGCGGCCTCACTGGTCCACTGAGGCTCCGGCTCGGCCGCCCGTGCCTGTGAACACCGCATCCGCCCCAAGCGCGACGGGTGCCGAGTCCCTGCGCGCCCGCGAGACGCTCAAGGCGCTGTACGGGTACATCCGTCCGCACCGCTGGGACAGGCTGACGCCCGCAGACTCGGGCGGACGCCGGACTGATCCCACCGGACGGCAACCACGGACGCCATCCGCCGAGCCTCGCCCACCCACCCGCCGACGGGCCGGAACCCTCCCCCCCCGAACGGCTGGAACCGGCCTGCCGGGTGGCGGGTGTCCACAGCGGCCACGCCACCGCGTGCCTCGCAGGACGTACGGTCGACAGCAGGTGAAACCCGTACCAGTACGTGGACGCCCCGATGCCCGATGCGGGCGTACGGGTCGCCGAGAAGATGGACAGAGCGGACGAGTGTGAGGCGGAACGCCGGTGATCCGGGTAGTGGTGGTGGACGACGAGGCGCTGGTGCGGTCCGGGTTCGAACTGATCCTGAACGCCTCCGACGGCATCCACGTCGTGGCGACCGCGGAAGGAGCACAGGCCGCCGACGTGATCCGGCGCGAGCACCCGGACGTCGTACTCCTCGACATCCGGATGCCGGACGTGGACGGCCTGACCGTCCTGCGGGAGATCCAGACGCTGCCCACACCGCCGCACGTGGCCATGCTGACCACCTTCGACACCGACGAGTACATCCTGACCGCGCTGCGCTCGGGAGCCGCGGGCTTCCTGCTCAAGGACACCGAGCCCGAACAACTCGCCCAACTGGTCCGCACGCTGGCCGCGGGCGGGGTGGTGATGTCCCCGAAAGCCTCGCGGGCCCTGCTGCGCAGCCATCCGGGGGCGGCCGCGCCCCAGGACGCGGACGTGGCGCGCGTGGGCCTGCTCAGCGACCGCGAACGTGACGTCCTCGTCCTGATCGCCCAAGGACTGTCCAACGCCGACATCGGCACCCGCATCCATCTGAGCGTGGGCACCGTCAAGGACCACGTCAGCTCGATCCTGACCAAGCTGAGGGTCACCAGCCGCGTGCAGGCGGCGCTCCTCGCGGAGCGGGCGGGGCTGCTCGGCGACGACGGCGCCCACACGGCACAGGACAACGGGCGATGAGCACGGGCCAGGCACTGTGGCGGCGGGTGCCGCCCTGGGCCGTCGACGCGGGCCTCGTCGTGCTCGCCGCGCTCGACACCTGGATCAACCTCTACGGTGAGGCGACACCGTTCATATGGGCCTGCGCCGCCCTCGGCTGCGCCGGACTGTTCCTGCGCAGACGCCTTCCACTGACCGTCTTCCTGCTGACACTGCCCATGACCCTGTTCATGGACGTGGCAGTCGCGCCGATCGCCGCGCTCTACACACTGGCCACGCGCACTCGCAACCGCCCGCTGCTGGCCGGCTGCGCCCTGCTGAACGCGGCGGCGGGAACCCTCGCCTGGCCCCTGTCCGACACGTTCTCCGGCGGCGACCAGACCTGGACGCTCGTCCAGTTCGTCTACACGCTGGCCACGGCCTTCGCCCCGATCCTGTTCGGCCAGCTCGTCCAGGCCAGACACGACGTGGCCCGCCAGCTCGTCGAGGTCGAAGAGGCCCGCGAACACGAACGCGCCCTGTACGCCCAGACCGTCCTCGCCCGGGAACGCGCCCAACTGGCCCGCGAGATGCACGACGTCGTCTCCCACCAGGTCAGTCTCATCGCCGTACAGGCCGGAGCCCTGCAGGTCGCCGCCAAGGACCCCGACGCCCGTGACGCCGCACGCACCATCCGCACCCTGAGCGTGAACACTCTCGACGAACTCCGCCACATGGTCACCCTGCTGCGCGCCTCCGGCGGCAAGGAAAGCGAACTCACCCCCCAGCCCACCCTCGCCGACCTCCAGCGACTGATCGCCAACAGCGGCATCAAGACCACCCTGACCGGCGGGCTCCCGCCCGGCATCAGCACGACCGCCCAACGCACCGTCTACCGCACGGTCCAGGAAGCCCTCACCAACGTACGCAAGCACGCCCCCGGCGCCCGCGCCGAGGTGCGTCTGTGGCACGACGCGCAGCACTTCGGCGTCACCGTCGCCAACACCGCCCCCACCCGCCCGTCCGTCGCCCTGCCCAGCGCCCGGCACGGCCTGATCGGCCTGAAAGAACGCGCCGAACTGCTCGACGGCACCTTCACCGCCGAACCCACCCCACAGGGCGGCTACAAGGTCGAACTACGAGCCCCGACCCGGCCCGCCTGAGCACAACCCACCCGTCGGAGATCACATCGCTCGCAATAGCATTTTCAATGGCATACTTGGTGTCATGGCTGACGACGTGGACTTCCTGCCCGGTGACGGGCCCACCAGTGGTATCTCCGTCACCCTGACCGCCGGCACCCTGCAGGCGATCCGTGAGCGGGTCGGTAAGCGGGGCGTCTCGGCGTACCTGGAGGCGGCGGCGCAGCGGCAGATCGAGCGGGACAACCTTGACGAGTTGATCGCCGACTTCGACGAGGTGCACGGACCGGCCGACCCGGAGGCGGTGGCAGCCAAGCGAGCCCGGCTCACCGGCGGGACCTCGGATGCCGGGGCGGCCGCATGAGCGGTGCCCTGGTCCTGGACAGCGAGGGCCTGGCGAAGGCGGTGCAGCGGGACCGTGAGGTGCACGAGTGGCTGACAGCTGCCCGTGGCGCTGATCTACCGGTCATCACGTCGGCCGCAGTCCTCGTCGAGGTCATCCACCCGAAGATCAACGACGCCGCGCTGAAGTGGACCTTGTCCCGGCTGCGCGTAGAGCCGGTGACCCAGACGGTTGCGCAGTCCGCCGCTGCCCTGCTGCGGGCTGCGGGGCTGCACGGTCACAAGTACGCCATCGACGCCATGCTGTGCGCGACCGCCCTGCAGCATCCCGGCCGGGTGACGATCCTGACGTCCGACGCCGAGGACATCGGTCTGCTCACAGCCGGGCATCCCCGCGTACTGGCCGAGAAGGTGTGAGGAACAGAGCCGCGACGCCATGACCGATGCTCTGCCGCCTGCCAAGAAGACCGCTGCCACGCAGGAGAGGGCACCAGGTGTGCAAGTGATCGGCACCGCAGGGCGTCGCCGACGCGGCGCGAACTGGCGTTTTGTGTATGCGACTTCACCACCTCGATGCCTTTAAGGGACGCAGGTCACAGAAAATGCGTCTCACTATTCGAGATGATTGGCTGGACGCGCCATCAGGGATCACCCTTCGGTGCCCCTTCCGGTGTACGGCACCCCGAAAGTGGTCTAGACAAGCAATAAACCCCAGGCCACCGACCTGGGGTTTCTCATGGAGCGGGTGACGAGAATCGAACTCGCGCTCTCAGCTTGGGAAGCTGATGTTCTACCATTAAACTACACCCGCGTAAGTCGGACATGATCCTCGCGGAGTCCTCGTCCGTACGCTTGCTCACTGTACATCATCGCAGACCCCTGGTGCTCAGGCCCTGGGGTCTGAGTCTGTTTCAGGGGCGGGATCCGGCTGCGGCTGGGGTGAGTTGGGGCGTACCGTGGAGGCCTGGCGGAGGGGTCGGGGGAGGCCGGAGTGCCGCCTGGAGGGTCGTCTCTTTGATCCCGTAATGTGGCTTTTGTCGTCAGGGTGGTACGCCCGACGAGGCTCTTGGGGAAGGGACTTAAGGGACTTGATGGAACGCACCGTCGTCCGCTGTGCGGACGGGCACGTCTTCAGCGCCGCTTCGTTCCCGATGCAGCAGGCCGACCGGCTCGGCCCCGGCCGGCTCATGAGGTGTCCCCGGTGCGCCCGGCTCCGCAGTGTGGTGCCGGTCGCCCTGGAGAAGCGCTAGCAGCGGCGGCAGCGGCAGTAGAGGAAGCGGTCGCGGAAGACGCGCGCGGAAGACGCAGTAGCACAAACGACACGATCAGTTACCGGGCGCGCGGAGTCATCACGATTGTTACGGCTCCGCGCGCCTTGCGTATCCTCGCTACGTGCTTCTCTCAGACAAGGACATCCGGGCCGAGATCGACGCCGGGCGGGTACGGATCGATCCCTATGACGAATTCATGGTGCAGCCGTCGAGCATCGACGTGCGGCTGGACCGGTACTTCCGGGTGTTCGAGAACCACCGGTACCCGCACATCGACCCCTCGGTCGAGCAGCCCGACCTGACCCGGCTGGTCGAGCCGGAAGGCGACGAGCCGTTCATCCTGCACCCCGGGGAGTTCGTGCTGGCCTCCACGTACGAGGTGATCACGCTTCCCGACGACCTCGCCTCGCGGCTCGAGGGGAAGTCCTCGCTCGGGCGGCTGGGGCTCGTCACCCACTCCACCGCCGGGTTCATCGACCCGGGCTTCAGTGGGCACGTCACCCTGGAGCTGTCCAATCTCGCCACGCTTCCCATCAAGCTCTGGCCGGGGATGAAGATCGGGCAGCTGTGCATGTTCCGGCTGACCTCGCCCGCCGAGTCCCCCTACGGCAGCGAGCGCTACGGCTCCCGCTACCAGGGGCAGCGCGGGCCGACCGCCTCGCGTTCCTACGTCAATTTCCATCGGACCCAGGTGTGAGGGCGGCAGCAGCATGAGTGACGTACGGGAGAACCTGACCTACGAGCGCTTCGGCGCCGCCATTCGTGAGCTGGCGCAGACCGTCGCCGACGACGGGTACGAGCCCGACATCGTGCTCAGCATCGCCCGGGGTGGAGTGTTCGTCGCGGGCGGGCTCGCGTACGCCCTCGACTGCAAGAACATCCACCTGGTGAACGTCGAGTTCTACACGGGCGTGGGGACGACCCTGGAGATGCCGGTCATGCTGGCGCCCGTCCCCAACGTCATCGACTTCTCCGACAAGAAGGTGCTGATCACCGACGACGTCGCGGACACCGGCAAGACGCTGAAGCTCGTGCGCGACTTCTGCCTCGACACCGTCGCCGAGGTGCGCTCCGCGGTGATCTATGAGAAGTCCCACTCCCTCGTGAAGTGCGAGTACGTCTGGAAGCGCACCGACGAGTGGATCAACTTCCCGTGGTCTGTGTTGCCTCCATGCCGTAAGTCTGGCACTCCGATCACGCCGTCGAAAGATGCTCTCTGAGGCAGGTCGGTATTCACCGGATCTGGCACCCGGCGCCCCTGCGCTGCCTTCGGCGTCGGGCAGCTGCAAAACGTCTTAGCTCGGTGGCGATCCCTGGCCGCCACCTCTCCGGTCGGTCAGGCCGAGTGGCCGTGTGGCAGTGGTCTCAGCAGTCGAGTCAGCCCGCTTGAGCAATCTTGAAATCTGTCGGCGTATGCCTACACAGGTTCGAGCCCTGCCGCCGCCACACGGAAGTAAACGGCCCATGGCCTGCTGAAACGCAGACCGTGGGCCGTTTCGTTGGTCGACCATGAGCGTTCGCTGGTGACCATGATCACCCCTTCCTGTCTGGCACGGATCTGGCACGGCGGGGCAAGCGCCGACCTTCTGCGTGACGGGCCAGCGGGCGGGTGGGACCTTCCTCCGCGCGGAAGCGGCGCGGCTCCGGACTCGCCGGCGAGCGTTGCGTACGGCCTCGGCGCGGCCTGGGCGAGTGCCATGCTCGTCGGGGCCCTTTGGTCCTGAGCCTCTCCTCCGTGGAGGTGATCTTCGCTGGTGTTGGTGGGCGGGGCGGTTGCTTGGTGGGCACGCTTGTTCGTGCCCGGGGCGCCGGCGTGTGTCGGAGCCAGTGCCGGGCGTCCCCCCTCGCGCGGATGTGGGCAGCATGCGCTCCTGCTTCTGCGCGCATAACAGCGAGGAGAAAAGCCATGGGTGCTCACGACTATAACTTTCGCGCTCAGGAAGAGCCGGTGCTGACCGCACACGAGCAGGAGGTGCTCGAGGAGGTGGAGGAAGAGGCGGAAACGCGGTAGGGACCGCCCTTCTCCTTCACCAAGTCGGTGCTGTCGGTCCTTCTGGCCGACAGCACCGCCCCCTTGTCCTCCCTCTGCAGAAAGGCTCACATCAGTGTTCTCCGGTGATTCCCAAGTTCCTCAGCTCGGTGAGCGGAGCATCCCCCTGGTCCGGGCCTGGCAGCATGGTCTGACCGCTGCCGAACAGCTCGGCCTGAGCTTCGAGATGGAGCCGGTTTCTGACGCCGCCGGACCGTGGCGATGCACGCTGTTCCGCGGCGGCGCGCCCGTGCCCGGAGGGACCGGCTCGGGGAAAGGGCCGGAGCCCGCTGCGAAGGTCGGCGCTCTGTTCGAAGCCCTGGAGCACCACCTCAGCAGCGGCGTTCCCGAGCCCGAGTCCCTCGTGCTGTGCTCCAGTCATGCCGTCATCGTCGCGGACGTCTCGCGGGACGCCGCACTGGCTCTCCTCGCCGAGGGCCCGGACGCGCCCCTGGCCTGCTTCCCCTACCGCTCCCTGACGGACGGCACCGAACGACCCCTGCCGGTCTTCATGTCGATGCCCGACTACGTCGGGGACGAACACGCCGCCGTGCGCGCCGCGTGTGGTGACACCTACAACTACCGCACTGTATGCCGCTACTCCTGCAACAACGGCTGGGCCGCTGGCACGACCCCCACGGAAGCGGCGGTCCACGCCATCAACGAGATCATCGAACGGGACGCCATGTCCCTGCTGCTGGTCTCCCAGCTCCTCACCGACACGCCGGCTCCGCTGCCAGTCATCGATCCCACGACCCTGCCCCCCGACCTGGCCGCCCTGCACGCCGCGGCCCAGGAGCGGACCGGGCGGCCGGTGTGGCTGCTGGAGATGACCACGGACCTGGGTGTTCCCGCCTACTGGGCCTACATCCCATCCGAGCCCGGAACCCCGTGCCGCGTCCGCGGTTGCGGTGCCTCGCTGTCCGCCCGGTACGCCGTCGAGCGGGCCCTGAGCGAGCTGATCCAGATCCACGCGATCGCCGAGGGCGCTCCCGATCTGGTGGTGCCACGCCAGGACCACACGAGCGCACATCCCCGGCTGCACCGCTGTCACCTGGCCGACTTCTCGGCGCGCGGTGACGACGTCGACCTGCGGCCGTTCGCCGACACGGAGGCCCCCGATACCCCGGACGGGCACCTGGCCTTGCTGCTGGACCGTCTGGCCGCCCACGGTTTCACCGCGTGGGCACGGGAGCGGTACGTCAGCGAGCACTTGGCCGTGCTCAACGTCTTCGTGCCAGGACTGGAGCTCTTCATGCTCGTCACGGACGGGGCGCTCGTCCTGCCCGGGCCACGAGGACTCGCCGCTCGCCCCTCGGCGCCTGTTCCGTCCTAGCCTTCCGCGATCGTCTCCGCGGGTTCCACAGGGCCCCGCCCAGCCTGTTGGCTTCCCGGTCTCAATCCATCACTCAAGACGCCTGCAGACTTCCGCATGACCGCTCCCAGTGGGAGGAGCAGGGGTCTGGGCACGGCCCTGAAATCCGGTGATCTTCCCGATGTCAATGCTATTGGCTCCGCCCGCCACCGAGACAAGGAGGCGGCGCCGTCCCACCGGCGCGTCCCTGCGCGCCACGTCAGTCCTGCCGGGTCGGCAACGTTGGCAGGTACCAGGCCTGTACGGGAACCCCGTCCTGGCCCGGCGCCTCGAGAGCACTCTGCGGGCGGCTGAAGGCGTGGAGCACGCACGTGCCAACCCCGTCACCGGCCGCGTGCTCGTCCTCCACGAGCCGGGCCTGGCGCCGGCCCAGGTCGCACTAACGATCCGTCGGGCCGCGGCCTACGTTGCCGTCGCGCTCGCACAGCCAACCGACGGCACGCAGGAAGGACCCGAGGACCGGTCGGCCCTCACACCGGCTCGTCCAGCGGTGCCTCGGCCAGCAAGCGGCAACAGCGGTGGTGCCCGCCACCGCACGAACCTCGGTGCTCCGCGTAAGCGGCGCGCCACGATGCTCGTCACGGCTGCCGCGACGACGCTGTTCGTCGGGTGCGGGAAGTTCTGCGTGAACCTGGTGACGCGTCCCCTGGCCGGTCTCGGCCTGGCCACTGCGGCTACCGTGGCCATCGTCAGAAAGGCATGGCACCGCTCGCCAGACGCGCAACGTCCCGCTGCCGATGCAGACCGCAGGCACCCTCTGACGCGCCTCCTGGGCCCACACAAGCGGAAAGCGTCACTGGCAGCGTCATTGTCGGTGTCTGCCCAGATTGTTGAGACGTCGTTTTTCGTGCTCCTTTCCTCGGCCCTGCTGCTGCTCATCCGCGGTGAGTCGACCGCCCTGGCCGGCCTGGGAATCATCGGTGTCGGCCCCCAGCTGCTGTTCCTCGCCGCTGGCACTGCACTGGCTGCTGGGGCTGCTGCGGCATTGACCTGCGGAGCCATGACCGCATGGCAGAGCCTCGGACAGACGGTTGAGCACGACTGGCGTACCCGCACGTATGCGCGCGTCCAACGTCTCGCACCGGCCGAATTGGAAGGAGAACGCACCAGCCGCGTCACCTCCGTGCTGACAGAAGACATCAACCAGATCGGAGCTTTCATCGAGACCGCGCCCCACGAGGCGGCGCAGCTGGCCACCAGCGTCGCTCTCCTGGTGCCCGCCTTGCTGCTGCTGGCTCCACAGGTCGCGTGGGTGGCGTTCGCGCTGATCCCGTTGATGGCCTGGCTCTCCTTCCGCTACCAAGACCGCGCGGTCACCAGCCATGCTCTCTCCGGCGAGCGCCGAACACAGATGAGCAGCCACGTCACCAACACCCTGCAAGCGAATACCACCGTCAAGGCCTCGTGCACCGAAGACCACGAAGCCGACCAGATGACCGAGCTCAGCCAGGCCTACTGCGACGCCAACCGCCGCACCGCTCGCAGTTCCGTGGTCCAGACGCAGATCGTGCGCGCCAGCGTGATGTCCGCGTTGCCGGCCACCCTGCTGATCGGCGGCCGCGCCGTACTCCGGGGCGAGATGTCGGCCACGGTACTCAGCCCGTTGATCGAGATGCCGGGGATGACACTGTCGCGGTTGTCGAGGCTGGGCCCCGTCACCGACCAGTACCGGCGAACCCTCTCGGCGTTCGAGCGCGTTGAGCGCCTCCACGCCCTGGCCGCTGAATCCGCCACGACAGGCGCATCGCTGATCCCTGGCCAGGTCACCGGGACGATCGCACTGGAGAAGGTGAGCTTCGCCTACCCCGGGCGTCCGCCCGTGCTGTGTGACCTGTCCTTGCGGATCCCGGAGAAGCAGGTCACCGCGATCGTCGGCCCGACCGGTGCGGGCAAGACCACCATCGCGAAACTGCTGATGCGTTTCCGCCACGCGGAGGAGGGACGGGTCTTGCTCGACGGCGCTGACGTCCGCGAGCTCTCCCTGCCCGGCCTGCGCCACGCCATCGGGTACGTTTCCCAGGAACCGTTCCTGTTCGACGCCACGATCGCCGAAAACATCCGCTACGGCACGTTCGACGCCACGCACGACCAGCTCGTCGCCGCCGCCCGCACCGCCGGCGCGGACTGCTTCATCAACGCCCTGCCCGACGGCTACGCCACCTTGGTGGGTGAACGCGGCGCCGCCCTGTCCGGCGGGCAGCGCCAGCGCATCGCCCTGGCCCGCACCGTCCTGCGCGATCCTCCGGTCGTCATCCTCGACGAGGCCACCTCCGCGGTCGACAACGAGACCGAGGCGGCCATCCAGCAGGCCCTCCAGGCGTTCGGCCGCAACCACACCCTGATCGTCATCGCCCATCGTCTCTCCTCCGTCCGTGACGCCGACCGCATCTACGTCCTCGACCGAGCAGGCCGCGTCGCAGAACAGGGCACCCACAACGGCCTGGTACGGCGCGGAGGCCTGTACGCGGCACTCTGGAAGCTTCAATCAGGCGCCCCCGGAACACGGCAACTCCGTCCCCCCGCGCAGTCCACGGCCGCCCCCACCAGCAGCGTGATCACGCTGGACGCCGTTACGGGGGCCGTCGTGCCGACGCCTTCCGACTCAGACCAGCAGGAGTGAACGCAGACGGTAAGCGGAGGTACGGCGCACCTTGGGTGCCTGGCAGGCCATGCACCACTCCGTGAGGGCCTCGCTCGCTCATCTGTAGGTGGTCCTTCAGAGTGGTTTCAACCTCACTCATGAGCACGGATCGCCGCGTCTTCGCTGCCCCGGGGCCGCTGAATCGTTGGAGTCAACGACGGTTTGGTGGGTGGACCACAACACAACGACTTCGGGGTGGGTGACCGAGATCGTGTCCTGTCATTGCAGCGCGGTGCACTCTCCTCACAACCAGGGCGCCGGCCAGCACCCGACCGTGATGCTGACTGAACTCCACGATGAATGGCGGTCTCCCGCCGCGCTACTCGCATGTGGTGCAACTCGGGCCAGTCCCGCCCCGCTTCCTCGGCCAGCCATGACAAGGCTTGGACACCCTTGCCTGTTGAAGCGGAGTCCTACCCAGCTACGTGACCCTGGTCAGAATGGGAGCTCTGGCCTGTCGGCGCCGCGTTTGATGGTCATGACTTGCTCGTGGAAGTCGCGGGTAGCGGCTTCGCGGGGGTACCGGGACCTGAGTTCCTTGTCCAGTTCGTCAGCGACTAAAAGCAGGGACGGGAGGGACTTGCGGTCGGCTTCCAGGGCTTTGGTGCCCATGCCGATGGCCTCTTCGATCTCGCCCATGCGGGCGGCTGCGACTCCGAGTGTGAGGCGGGCCTCGGGCCTTCCCCCGTGATGGTGGACACGCTTCGTTGATCATGCGGCGAGCGTGAGCTTAGCCGCGTGGTGTCGGCGTTCGTATTCGTTGGGGCTGA
>NZ_JBSFGB010000047.1:0-59339 GCF_053596375.1 Streptomyces sp. NPDC001709
AACCGGGCGGCCACTCCTACGAAGCCACTGAAGGCAAGAGCCCATAAGCCACACCCGGCCCTCCCGGGCCGCCAATCAACTTACGGAGAGCCCATGCGTAGCAGCACCCAGCTCGACACCGCGACAACCGGCGCCACGCTGCCGGACTCGCTGTGCACGCACACCCCGAAGTGCCCGACGGCCGACAGCCCGGACCGGGAGGCCGCGTACGTCGTGGCCGCTCACCCGGAGCAGGGCTGGAGCCTGCTGTGCAACGCGGTCCTGCTCTTCGAGGACACCGGCGAGCTGCTCCCCGACGGGCAGATCGTCACCCCGCACCGGCCTACCGACGCTCACGTCGCCGGCGAGGACAGCCTGTTCGTCCGATACATGCAGGCTTTCGAGGCCTCCCTTGACCATCTCGACGGCTGCGATGCCTGCCAGGCCGACCAGCCGTGCGCGGTCGGCGCACCGATCCACGAGCGGTTCGCCCAGCTCCAGAACCGTTACGAGGCCTCGAAGCAGCGCGGCCTCAGCCTCGCGTGACTGCTGCCGGTTGCCTGATCCGCCCGCACCGACCGCTGAACCCGGCGGCCAGGGACGGGCGGTGACGGGGGGCCGGACAGCCGGACTCCGGCACACCGATGCGCAGCTCAAGAGGGAGACCACTATGGCTCTGCCCGCGTGGCTCACCAGCCAGATCACAGCCGTCCAGGCTGAAACCGAAGGTGACGGGACGACGTGGTCCGCGTACGCCACTACCGATGACGGCCTGGTCCGGATCGCTGGCGCTCATGACCGTGACCACGCTCAGCGCTGGCTCGACGAGTCCGGGCGTACCGGCCTCGTCGCCCCCTGCCGCCGTGCTCCCGCTCAGCGCACCTGATCGAACACCTGTGAACGCTGCCCTTGTCCCGGGGCGGCACCCGACTTGGAAGGAGGCGGCGTGGCCGCCACTCGAACCCGAAAGAGGCCCACCGCCCGCAAGAAGGCGGCGGCATCCCGTCCGGCTGCGCAGCCCACCGCCTCCACCGCCCCCGACGCTCCCCCGGCCCCGGCCGGAACGGTGGAGCCGGAGATGGACCTCGAGGCGCTGGCCCGTGTCGCGGACGCCCGGGACCGGGCCGCCGACATCATCGACACCGCGCGCGAGCAGGGCGCCGCCCTCCAGGCGGAAGCCGAGACGGCGGCCGCGCGCACCGTCTCCGACACTCACGAGCAGGTCACCGCGCTGATGACCGAGGCGCAGGGCCGCGCCGCGGGCATCACCGCCGACGCCGACCAGGAGGCCACCGCGCAGCGCGCGGCGGCGAAGAACGACCTGGAGACGGCGCGCGGCGAGGCCGACCGGCTCCTGGCGGAAGCCCGCGACCGTGCCGAGACCCTCGTGAAGGAGGCCCGCGCGCAGGTCGTCGACCTGACCGAGCTGGCCGCCACCGACCGTGAGGCGACCGGCAAGGCGGTTGCCGAGCTGCGGCGCCTGGCGGAGGCCGACCTCGCCGAGATCAGCGTCCTGGTCGACCAGCGCCGCAACGAGGCCGGGCAGATCCTCGCCCGCGCCCAGGAGCAGGCCGACGAACTGGTGGCGGCGGCGCAGCGGGAAGTTGAGCAGGCCCGTGAGCGGTTCGCCCAGCTCGCCAAGGCGGCGGCCGAACAGTACGACGGCCGGCGCAGTGAGGCGGATCGGCTGTACGCGGACGCGGTCAAGGCCGCGGACGGCCGGCGCCGCGAGGCCGACGCCTACGTTGTCGCCGCGCACACCGAGGCGGAGCAGGCTCGCACCGAGCTGCGCGGGCAGCTGCGCAAGCTCACCGACCAGTTCGACGCGGAGGCCGCTACCAAGCGCAAGGCCCTCGCCGACGAACTCGCCGGGCTCAAGGCCGCGTGTGACAAGCAGCGCGAGCGGCTGCGGGAGGAGGCCAAGACCGTTGCCGCGCAGCTGCGGGAGGCAGCGCAGAAGGAGGCCGACCGCATCACCTCGGAGGCGGAGCGTAAGGGCAGGGGCATCACCGAGCGGGCGCAGGCCGATGAGGCGCGCGCTCGTCGGCTGCTGGATGAGGCCCGCGAGGCCAAGCGGGCCAGCTCCCGCTGGCGTGGCTGGCACCAGAAGCTCAGCCGCAAGGCGTGGAAGACGGCGCCGTGGATCGCGCTTGCCGCTGGCGTAGGCCTCGCCGCTTCCGGCGAGTACGAGCTGGCTTGCATGGTCGGTATCCACCCGTACGTCGCCCCGCTGCTGCCGGTCAGCATCGACGTCTACTGTGTCACGGCGTTCCGTACCAAGAAGGACATTGGGGCGGCGCTTGCGCTGATGGCGTCGGCCAACGTCGTCTTCCACTTGTCGGAGCAGGCGCATCTCGTTCCTGCGGGGCACTCCGCTCCGTGGTGGCTGACGACGTTCGTCGTGCTGATCTTCGTGGCCGTCATCTGGCGCGTCCACTCGCTCATGCACGACGCCGGTATGGACGGACATGGTGGTACGGACGCGGCGACCGCGACGGACGGACGTACTGGTACGGCCGCTCGTCCGGACGGCGCGGCCGGTACACAGCCTGCCCGTACAAGCCCGTCCGGTACGGACCGGTACGGTGCGTCAGCCGGTACGGTGCCCGCTTGTACGGCCCAGGGCACCGCTCGTACGGAGCCTGTACACGGCACTCCGCACCACTCCGCCCCGGCGGGGGCGAATGCGGGTCTGACCAGCGCGTACAGCGGCCGTACCAGCGGCGTACAGGGCACCTTGAGCGGGGCCGTGCGTACTAGTACGGAGCACTCCGGCCGTACCAGCGCCGCCGCGCACGAGAGCGGGACGCGTACTAGTACGGTCACCGCCCGTACGGCCCCGGCCGACGGCGTTCCGCTCGCGCGTACCAGTACGACGGATGCCCGCCCGCGTACCACCCCGGCGGCCACCGCCGGGCGTTCCGGTACGGCCACGCCCGCTCGTACGGACGCCGAACTGCTCCCGCTCGTACAGGAGCTGCCCCGCGAGGACGACGGCTTCGTCAACATCAGCCGAGTCCGTACCGAGCTCTCCGTCAACCAGCCCCGCGCGATCCGGCTGCTCTCGCGGGCCGGCCTGCTGCGGCCGGAGGACGCGGACAAGTACCTGACCTGACCCCGCCGTCCGGCACACACCAGTGAGGGCCAGCCCATCGGAAGTGGGCTGGCCCTCGCCGCGACTGCCGGAAGCAAGTCGACAGCCCCACCAGTACACCAGGAGGAATCCCCGCCGTGAACAGCAACAACGACCCGAATCACGCACCTCTGCGCGACGTTGCGCAGAACCCGGAGGCAACCGCCCGGTACCTGGCCGACGTTCGGCGCGTCCTGCTGGACATCGGCAAGAACCTGGAGACCCTCGCGATCGAGACCCGCGTGCACCTGCGCGACACCCACGTAGAGGGCGACCGCTGGTACCACGCCAGGCTGCGCGCGATGCCTGTCGAAAAGGCCCTCGGGCAGGTTCTCAGGAACCTGAACAACCTGACCTCGGGCCTGGAAAAGAGCGCCTATAAGCGCCGCGCCCACGACGAGGCTGTTGTCAATACGGTCAAGGACAGGAAGGAAAAGGAGCTGGAAAGGCAGCGGAAGAAGAACCCTCCGACGCTCCAGGCCGCACCCAACCCGCCGCAACAGGGCGCGCAGAGCCAGAATTCCGGGTACAGTGGTCCCACGTCGATTTACGACCTCGGTAGGGAGTCGGCGTGACGCGCCCCCTCAGCAGTGCCGAACGCTCGATTCAAGGGCGGAACGGCTGGCTGCAGGAAGAAGAGCGCAAGGCGATCGAAAGTCGCGGCGAGATCGGCCGGATGGAATTCTGGCTCCGCGTTACTCGGTCCGAAATCACCAAGGAAATCAAGGCTGATCGCGGCGATGTCATCCCCGCGTTCACGCTGGTCTGCCGCCTCTTCAAGCTCGTGCTGGAGAAGCGGCAGGCGGGCGACCCGCGGCTGTTCGACCACCTCATGCAGTACGCGGACACCGTCCTGAAGCAGCACGGCCCGCGTAACTGAGCGTCACCCACGAAGGCCCCGCCGGGCTCCGGCGGGGCCTCGCGCGCGTAAAGCGTGCACACGTGCACGTGCACGCGCGTGCACACGAGACCCCACTGTCTGTCAAGTCCCCTTGGAGGGAGGTGCACCGTGTCCGACGAGTCCGACGACACCGGCGGCGGAACGCTGGTCCGTGGCCCATGGAGCGGTGATTCCACGTACACGCTGCCGCCGATCCCGGATTTCATCGACACCATTCCACCGCCGGAAGACATTCCGGAGGCTCCCCCGGAGAGCCCGGAGGAGACCACGATGGAACTTCCGCCGATTCCGGCCGCACCGGACCCGGCAATGGCGCTGCGCTCGGATGGTATTTCTCCGCCTGATGCAGACGATGAAGCTGATATCGAGATCGAAGGTGAATATGTTCAGCCTCGTTCTCTCGCTGACCGTCTTGGTGACTGGCTGGAATTCCGGCTGGAAATGGCGCGGGCCAACCATGAAAGTGAAGCGCCTTTCCGTGAGGCTGAAATAGCGCGGAAGGCGGCGCTGCTGGAGGGTCGCACCGCGCAGGAAGTCGCGATGATGGAGCAGAACGGAAAGCTCCACGCCGCGATGATGAAAGCGAAGGGCGACAAGGCGGCGGCGCGCGGAAAGGCCGATGCCGACCGCACGAGAGCGTCCGGCTCCGGTCTGGGGGCGGACAAGGGCCGCTCGAAGGCCGGTGGCGGGGGCGGGTCCTCACGTGGCGGTGGCGGCAGCGGACCGTTCCGCAACAATTCGAGCTCGGGGCCGAACCGGTCCGGCGGCTCGCGCGGCTCCAACTCCGGCGGCCCCGGCGGGCGTTCGGGTTCCGGGACGACCGGGGGCGGCGGAGGCGGCAACGGCGGCGCGAAGGGCTCTGACCGGTCCTCTGGCGGCCGTGCAGCCGGTTCCGGGCGCAGCGGTTCGTCCGGGGGCTCGAAAGGCTCTCAGACAGGCTCTGGCGGCTCCGGCCGTAACAGCGGCGGGAGTTTGAGGGGCGACGGCGGCGGCCCGTCGTCCAGCGCCCGTGCCGAGCGGGCCCGCGGCCGCCAAGAGCGCGCCGGGGTCCGGCAGGCCGGGCGGCAGGAACGGCGCAGTGCCGGGCACGCTGCCGGGGTCGCGGACCGGTCCAAGGACCGCGACCAGGCCCGCACGCAGCGGCAGCAGGCGTGGGAGGACCGCCGGGCCAAGCGCCAGGAGCGCGACGAGGCACGGAAGGCGAAGCGGGAAGCCGCGGCGTCGGCCGCACCGGGCCGCACCACGCTGGGCCAGGCCGTAGGTGAGGAAGCCCAGCGCCGCTGGGACAAGCGCCGCGCCGACACGAAGGCCGCCAAGGACGCGAAGGCCGGCACCGAGAAGGTGACCCTGACCAAGGACAAGGACAAGAGCACCGACGGCAAGGGCGGGAAGACAGCCAAGGACGGCCCTGACGGGTCCTCCAGCGCCGCGAGGGACGGCACGGTGGGCGATGCGCCGGGCACGGAGTCCACGGCAGGTGATGGGGCGTCTGACGGTGCGAAGAAGCGCCGTCGGTTTTGGCGCCGGCGCACCGGAGGCACGGGCCGGGCCGGACGGCGCGGACGCGCCCGCCGCACCGGTCGCACCGGCCGGACCGGGCGCGGTCGTACTGGGCGTGCCGGTCGGCGCGGCCGGGAGTCGGACAGCCCGTTCGGTGCGAAGGATTCCACCCCGACGGTGGAGTGGCTCGACCGGCCCACCCGCCCGCCACGCACCGACGGCGAGCGCGAGGACGACATCGAGGACGCGGTCATCGTCCTCTTCCCCGACGATCCCGCGGCCGTGACAACCGGCGTCAAGGGCCTGCCGCCCGCGCCGGAGCAGCACACGAAGCGGCCCGGCACCAGCCGACCCACCAGCGAAGGGAGCAGCGTGAGCAGCACAGAGGTCAGCAGGCCGTCAGGGCAGAGCGGCCTGGCCGCCCAGCACCGGACGAACATCACGTTCGACGAGTACCTGGTGGAGGTCGCCAACATCGCGGTCGCCACCGGCGTCGACAAGGACCAGGCCGAGTCACTGGCCGATGCCGTGGGCAAGGTCGCCGATGCCTTGCGGGACATGGCGGCGGACCTGGTCGACGACCACAACATCGACCCCCGGGTCACGACACTGATCTTGGACCTCGCTGATGCCGCGACCCGCATGAAGCTCCAGGCCGAACGGTGCGCCGTCGAATGCGGGATCGCCTACGAGGCCGCCACGCTCGCGGGCCTCTCCGTCGCCCGTGTCTACGGCGAGGACATGAAGGCCATGGACGACGCCGGCCTGTCGGTCGCCTCGGCCGCAACCCACCACGACTGAGCAGAAGGGACATTGATCGCTGATGAGCGGCGAGCTCTCCCCCCGCAACAGCAACGCGGCTGCCGCGCCGACCGACGGCGACAACCGCTTCAAGGCCGTCCAGCACAAGCTGAAGACCCTCACATCGGCCATGGACCAGGCCTCGGGCGATCTTCAGGTCCTGCAGCGCAGCATGCAGGCCAACGCGAACCGGTCCGAGGAACTGGCCCGCGACATCGCGCACGCCGAACTCGACCCGATGTTCGTGGCGATGCAGAACCAGGTGTCCATCGCCCTAGGCGGTGCCGCCGTTGAAGTGCGCAGGCTGAGTGAGACGGCCAACGAGGTCGGGATCCTCACCGAGCAGGCCAAGGCCACGCACTCCCGCCTGTACCAGGGCCTGGACGAGGTCCGCTCCTCACGCCCCCACAAAACCCCCCGCCCGGGCTTCCTCGTCCGCAAGGGCGGCTGACCCACACAATCCCCCGGTTGGAGGGCGGCCCCGCACACGGCGGGGCCGCCCTCCACCGCCTTTCCGACAAGGAGAAACCCCCGGTGTCCCTGCCGCGCAGCGTCGCACTGGAGCGCACCCTGTACACCCTGGCCGCGCCGGTCCTTGCCGCGGCCCCGAACATCGCCCCCGACAATCCGGTGAACACCGTCATCGGGCTGGCGGGCGCCACCGGGGTCGGCGGCATGGTCCTGGCCGCCAGAAGTGAGGAGACCGGCGCCGGACGCAAGATCCTGCGCTGGTCCCCGCTGGTCCTGGCGGCCGCAGTAGACATCGCCGCCAAGCACACACCCGGTTGGGGCCCGTGGTGCCTGGACGCCCTGCTCGCGGCCGGCTGGACTGCGGCCGGCTGCCTGGTGCTGCCGTTCTCCCGGCACGCCCGCCGCCACCACCGCCCGGCCCTCGCCACCCCAGCCCCGCAGCTGCAGCCCGCCCCCACACCGGAGGTGTCCCCGGCGCAGCCGGACGACGGCGCCGACCCGTTCACCCGCCAGGTCCGCCAGCTGTGGGAGAACCGCGGCATGCCCGGCCGCACCATCGTGGTGAAAGCCAACCCCCATCCCGGAATGCCGAACGACCTGTCGCTTCTATTGCGCGCGTCCGAGGCTGGGCGGCCGATCACCGACCTGACCAAGGAAGCCATCGCGGCCGCCTTCGGCGTCGATGAGACGGACGTGCACATCGAGGCCGTGCCACGGCAGTACGGGCGCGAGGGCGGGCCGGGCTGGAAGGAGGTGCACGTCACCCCCGACCTGTCGGAGCGGCGCAGCAAGAGCCCCACCGACAAGGAGTGGTGGGCGGACCGGATCGGCACCGAGCGCGGCCCCATCCCCGGCAGCGCGTTCCTCAGGAAGGTCCGCGACACCGAGCGCAAGGTCACCCACTACGTCGCCCAGGTCCCCGATGAGCTGGGCGAGCCGCGCGTGAACTTGCACACGCTGGCGGCCGCGCTGAAGACCAAATACGACGAGGGCCGGATGTTCGTCACCGTCGACGGCAGCCAGGTCCTGGTCTCGCTGTGGGACAACAGCCCGCTCGCGCAGATCTTCCCCGCCACCCGGGAGTTGCTGACCCCGGACGCGGACGGGCGGTGGGTGACCGGCTACCTCGGCAACGGCCAGCCCGCCCGCAACCGGGTCTACACCGACCGGGGCGCCGCCCACGGCCTGTTCGTCGCCCCCTCCGGCGGCGGCAAGACCCAGCTGATGGGCTTGCATGTCGCGGCCGACGCCCTGTTCGGGGCCGTGGTCATGCTGGCCACGGAGGCGCCGGATGAGAAGACCGCCGCGCTGGGCCGCCACACCGCTCGCTACGGCGTCGGCGCGCTCTACATGATCCGGCTCCTCAGGGTCCTGGACGCGCTAATGGAGATCCGTGGCCAGATGCCGTGGGAGGACGGTCAGGTCCACGACTGGGACCCCAAACTGCCGGGCTGCCCCTACCGGATGCTGTCCGCCTACCTGGATGAGTTCCTCTCCGCCGCCCGCAACGGCGACTACGGCCCGGAGATCATGGACCTCGCCGAGCGGGTGTCGGTCAAGGGCCGCAAGTACGCCATCGGCATCAAGGTCGCCGGCCAGTCCATCTACGTGCAGGACGGTTTCACACAACTGCTGTGCGAGAACCTCCGCGAGAACTGCATCCCGGTCGTGCTGAAGGTCGCCCCGAAGAAGGTCGGCGAAATGTTCAAGGCCCTCGGCATTCCGTCCGAGCACGTCCCCGAGCCCCTCCCCCGCTCCTTCTCCCCTGCCGAGGCAGGCCGCATCGACCGGGTCATGCGCGGCGAGCCCGAGCCGCCCGCCGACTCCAACACCGGCGGCGCCGGCTGGATCGTCGAAGCCAAGCAGCCCGACGTCCTGCGCACCCTCTACATGGACTTCAAAGCCGGCATCGACGACTACTTCCCCGACACCGTCGCCACCCTGACCGACCACGAGATCCGCGAACTGGAAGCGCGGGGCTTGTGGTTCGACTGGACCGAACCGCCCCGCCCCGGCGAGTTCGGCCCCGAACCCGGCGAGGACGGCGACGACGACACGCCCAAGAAAGACGGCGGCAAACGCCGCAGCGGCAAGACACCCGCGCCACGCCACGACGCGGTCACCTCACCCCGTCAGGCACTGGAGGCCATCAAGAGGCTCAACAACGCCTGACCGCTGTCATCCACTCATCACCGGGGGCCGGTCTGCCCGAGCACAGCCGGCCCCCACCCGACCCCGCGAAGGAGGACACACCCGCCGTGGCCGTTTCCATCTCCGCCGTCCTGCTACTGGGCGTCATCGTCCTTGTCCTGCTGAAGGACGGATACGTCCGCTTCAGCTCCGCCCTGGCCTGCACGCTGTTCGGCTTCACTCTCGCCGCGACCAACCTGGCCCCGGCCATCAACAGCGGCCTCGCCTCGCTCGCCGGACTGATCTCCAGCTTCTGACTAGGCCTCCGTCCACGGCGGGTCGGGGGTGTAGTTGAGTCCGTCGCAGAAGCGGCAGTCCCACTCCGCGGGCACCTCCCACTTGTCGACCCAGAAGCCGACCTGCTTGCCGACGAAGTAGTTGTCCCCACCACACCACCCGCATTCGAAGACGAACTCCACCCCCATCCCCTTCCTCGCGCCTGTTTGGTCCGAGGATGCCCGGGACGCGTGTGCGGTGACTACCCACCGCCAGCTCCCAACTCCCCTGCTACGCAACGCCGAAGGGCGCCGCCGGACACCGAACTCCGGCGGCGCCCTTCGCCGTCGCGCGCATCCCCTCCCCCACGCGCCCTCCCGGCCACCACGGCCAGGAGGGCGCTCCCCTTCCGCGTGATCGGAGAAAGCCGATGGACCCCCTGCACACCCAGCACGACATGGCCGAGTCCGAGGCCGCGGCCGAAGCCCGCCGCCTGCTCGACGAGTGGGCGAGCAAGCCCGTACGCCACCACCCCACCTCGTTCCGCGACGACACCCAGCCGCCGGCCTTCGGCACCGCCCCGCCCGTGCGGCAGGAGGACTACCGGATCGTCCCGGCCTGGGCGGCCGGGATCGCGGTGGCCTCCATCGGCGTGGGCGCCGGGATCACCGGCATCGGCTGCGGTGCCTGGCTCGTACTCCAGGGCCTGTCCTCGGTCACGTTGAACGGCGTCCTGATGGTCACCCTGCCGTTCGCGGGTCTGGCCATGGCCGCCATCGCCATCGGCGGCGCGATCAGCAGGGCGCGTTCCGCCGTCACCAGGAATGTCTTCGAGGGTCCGGTCACCCATCACACCGAGATCCACAACAACAGCACCACGGGCGGGGCGTTCTTCGCCCGCACCCGCAACGAGATCCGCTGACCGGCTCCGGCCAGCCCGCCACCGCTCACCACTGACTTCCACCGAAGGAGCAGCTTCACCATGTCCAGCAACGACAGGCAGATGAACGGCCAGCCCCGCCCGAACAGCATCCTCGACCAGCTCGAACTGCCACCGCTCCGCAAGGACAAGGCGCGGCTCGCCAGGCTGCGCGCCGCGTGGAAGAAGTCCTGGGAGGAAGGCGGCTTCCTCTACCAGCGGTGGGAAGAGGTCTTCCAGGCCCGGCACGCCAGCTGGCAGGAGATCGCCAACTGGATCAAGGCGGCCGCACTGATTGCCGGGGTCAGCCTCATCGTCATGATGGTGGACACCGCCGGTGACGTCGCCAGCGCCACCCTCAAGGGCCTGTCCTCAGTCCCGGCCACCGGCGCCGGTGACGGCAGCGGACTGTGGGGCACGGTCGACCACCCCGTCCGGGTGTTCCTCGCCGGCCAGGCCGCCCACCTTGCCGTCGCTCCGGCCGCCCTGTACGCGTTCTGGCAGCTGGCCGGACTGCTCGGACTCATCGGCGGCTTCCTCGGCAGCGCCGGAGCCCGCATCACCTGGGTGCTGTTCGGCATCGGCAGCCTCGCCATGGTCTGGTCCGCCTCCCCGGCCGGAGGCCGCGCTGCCGCCGCCGGGCTGGCCGCCCTCATGTGGGCGCTGGCCAGCATCCTCGCCCTCCGCGGCCTGACCCTGCGGCCCATCGTCCACAACCACCCGCCGCAGTTCCAGCCCCAGTTCAACCCCGCCCTCCACCTCCATGCCACCCTCCCCTCCCCCACCCCGCCGGGTGACGACCTCGAAGACGACTTCGGCGACGAACCCGACAACATCCGCCCGCTCCAGCGCTGACCACCAGCCGCTCCGCCCGTTCCAGCACCACCCACCTGCTGGCGCGCTCGCAAAAGGCGCGCCCACCCGAACGGAATCTCATGAATCCGCAGACAAACGAGTTCTGGGTCGGCACCTACCACGGACGCCACGACGCCCGCCCCGCCAAGGTCACCGCCACCTGCGACGACACCCTCCCCGAGCCCTACGCCTGGACGTGCACCTGCGGCGCCTCCCACAGGTTCACCACGGTGCACGACTGCGACCGCAGCGCCCTGCGGCACGCGTACCCCACGCGCCTGGACCGGCTGTGGCAGTGGGCCGCACGGCTGTTCCGCACCCGCAGCGCTCGATGAGACCTGACGCCTGCCTGGTCACCCGCCGCACCATCTTCCGCGCCCCGCCGACGCACCGACGTCAGCGGGGCGCGGTGTTGCCCGCCCAACCCGCTGGAGGAGATCACCCGTGCTCATCCCCCGCCCGCGCCGCCGCATCGGCCGGCCCCGCCCGCAGCGTCCCGGTCCCCGCTACCCGCAGCCTCCCGCCCGGCTGCCCGGCGCCTGGAGCCTGTGATGGCCAGGCCGCGCAGGAGGCGGCGCCGAGAGGGCAAGCGCGTGCCCCGCACTGACGCGACCCTGCCGGAGCATGACCGCGGGGCTGTTCCCGAAGGCCTCGTCACGCGGCGGCAGTTACGGGAGCTGGGGCTGAGCCCCGGCGGACACGACCCGGTCGCGGTGCTGCGCTGCAAACAGTGCATCTACCGCCCCGATCAGTCATGCACCCACCCCACCCGGGCCTGGCTCTACAGCGTCGACCTCGCCCGGCCAAAGCGGACACCGACATTCGCGCAGGAACAGGCCCTGGACCGGGCGATGGCCGCAAGGCAGACCTGCCCGCGCTGTCACCGGCGCTACTACTTCTGCCTCCCGCTGCGCACCCAGGGCTGCTGCGATCCCTGCGACAAGGGCTTCGAACCCAGCCCCGACACCCACATGGCCATCCCCACGCACTCTTTGGCCGCCTGACCAACGAGCTACAAGGAGTACTCACCCATGGCTCTCAACCTGTTCTCCCGAACCCGCCCCATGCCTGTCGAACCGCCGACCTCCGACCTCCGACCTCGAGCCGTGGCCGGAGACGTGGGCGCCGGAAGGCGTCACGGTCAGCGAGCGGTACCACAACCTGGCACTCGCCGTCGTCCTCGTGTACATCGCCGACGCGAGCGGCTCCACCTGCGCGGTTGCCTGCCTGGGCTGCCACTTTCAGTCCGACAGGGACGGCCGAAGCACCTACGCCTCCCACTACACGCTGGAAAATGCGGGGAACGTCGCCAACGAGCACGCCTCCACCTGCCGGGCGCTGCCCCGCCCGCTCCCCGCCCGCCCAGACGACGCCGCGGCTCGCGAGCTGCTTCACACGTGGGTACGTGGCATGCGCCGCCGGGACGAGAACGTCAACCTCTACGTCCACGACTTCGACTTGGGCCGTCTGCGCCTGCAGCGCACCAACGCCTGGATCGAGACCGAGCTGCGGCGCCTGGCCGACGGCGAGCCCGGTCTGCTGCGTGCCCAGCGCAGCGAGTACAGCAAGCGCCTGGAGCTGCTCATCCTCCACGAGCCCGGTCACCGGAGCTGATCCGGTGCGGGCCCGAACTGCCTTGCTGCTCACGGCCGTCGTGCCGCTCACGGTCACGGCGGCCGCCGCGACCCTCAAGGCTGGCGCCTGGCAACTGGCCGTTTCCCGCCACGAGATCCGGCTTTCCCCCAGGCCCCGCAAGAACTGCCCCGACTGCAAGGGCCAGGGCGGCTGGTGGTCTGAAGGCCTCTACCCGGGCGGCGAGATGTGCTGGTGCTGGGACCGCCCGCAGCACACCCTCCGGCTCCTGCCGACCCGCGCCCCCTGGCCGGACGAACCACCGTTCTGAACGATTCCCGCCCCGGCCTGCGCGCCGGGGCGGAAATCGCTGGGCGGCCCGCGCATCGGCAAAGGGCCGGCCGCCCACTCCCCTTTCACTCTCCAGAGATCAGGGAAACACGCCCATGACTACCACGGTCTGCGACACCGACAAGAACCTGGACGCCGCCTGCGCATCGGTCGCAGGCGAGATCGGACGCACGGACGGCAAGGCGTCCTTACTGCTCGCCTTCAACGGCGCCGTCCTCGCCGGCCTCGCGTCCGTCGCCGACAAGGACCTGCCGCCCGCCACCAAGGTCTTCGGCTCGCTCGCCGTGCTCGCCCTGGGCGCGGCCGCCGTGCTGCTGCTCCTGGTCGTCAGGCCCCGCCTGCGCGGCGACGACAAGGCGTCCTTCCCCTATTGGGCACGCCTGGACGAAGACGAGATCCGGGCCTGCATGGACGGCGACACCCGAGCCGCCCGCGTTCGGGTCCTGGCCGTCCTGGCCGTCGCCAAGTTCACCCAGCTGCGCCGCGCGGTCGACCTGTCCCTGGCTGCTCTGGGCCTGCTCGCCTAGCCGCCGCCGGCCTGGCGCTGTGACGGCGGCCGCGATGGCCTGCACCCGCCTGGAACGCGTCCGCGCCTCGGTCGGTATCGCCTCCCTGGCCCTCCAGCAGATCCAGGACGACCTCACCGCCGACGACATCGACGCCCTCGAACTCGCCGCGATCCTGCGCGAACTGAGTGAGGACACCGACCCGCCCGGCGGGTTCCTGGCCTCCGTCGCACAACTGCTCACCACCGCCGCGCAGCGAGCCGAACGGATCGAGCCCGACCGCGACGGCGACGCCTCCTGCCCGCTGCACGAGGCCGCCGCCCTCATGACCGACAACGCCGGGCAGCTCCTGATCTGGGCCGCCCGAGCCCTCGACCAGCAAGGAGAACCCGTATGACCGCGCTGACGCCCCTGTACCCGGACCTGCCCAAGAACAGCCTGGTGGTGCTGATCGGCGCCGCCGGGGCGGGCAAGTCGACGCTGGCCGACACCTGGCCCGCCAGCCAGGTCCTCTCGCTCGACGCCATGAGGTGTGCAGTCAGCGACGATTTCTCTGTCAAGTTCAGCGTGTTGAGTTAAGGCCGCGCTGGGACCCATTTGTTGAGCCCTCCGCCCGCCCCCTCCAGTGGGCGAGGTTGCCGCGGGCGGTGAGTGTGTGGGGATGGTCCGGGCCCAGCACGCGCCGCGTGTGCTCCAGCAAGTCGGCGAATGTTGCTGCGGCCCCGGCCGCGTCGCCCGCGTGTCCCCGCCACTGGGCGAGGTTGCCGCGGGTGGCGAGGGTGTGGGGGTGGTCCGGGCCCAGTATGCGCAGCAGATGCTCCAACACCTCGGCGTATCCCGCCACGGCTCCGTCCACGTCGCCCGCCCGCCCCCGCCATCGGGCGAGATTGTCGCGTGCGGCGAGGGTCTCGGGGTGGTCCGGGCCCAGTACGCGCAGCGTGTGCTCCAGCTGTGCGGCGAATGCCGTTGCGGCCGCGGCCTCCTGCCCCGTCTCCCCCAGCCAGGAGGCGAGATTGCCGTGCAAGGCGAGGGTGGCGGGGTCCGGGCCCAGGATCCGGAGCCGTTCCATGAGGAGTTCGGTGTATGCCTTTACGGATCCCGTCGCGTCTCCTGCCGCCGCCAGCGACGAGCAGAGGTCCTGTCGGGTATTCAGGACGTCCGGATGGTCGGGGCCCAGGACCTGCAGCCGGTCGCCGAGCAGTTTTTCGAATGCGGTCGCGGCTCCGGCCGCGTCCCCCGCCTTTCCTCGCCAGTGCGCGAGATTACTCCGGACGGTCAGGGCCTCTGGATGGTACGGGCCCAGGATCCGCCGGATGTCCACCTCCAGTTCGGCGAGCGCGGCGACGGCTTTGGCCGTGTCCCCCGCTTCTCCCCAGGAACGGGCGAGGAGGCCCCGGGTGGTCAGGGTGTGCGGGTTGTCCGGACCCGCAACCCTTTCGAAGTCGTCGAGCAACTCGGCCAGGGCGGTGGCCGCTTGGGCAGGATCACCCGTCTTGCCCCACGACGCGGCGAGGTTGCCGCGGATGGTCAGGGTGTAAAGGTGGTTCGGACCGAGAACCTGTTCGAAATCGTCGAGCAACTCGGCGAAGTCGTCGGCGGCTCCTGCCGGATCTCCTGCCTCGCCCCGCCAGTGAGCAAGGTGGTCCCGTGCGCTCAGAGTGGCGAGGTGACGGGGGCCGAGGCGGCTGCTTGTCTCGGTGGCCAGGTGCTGGAAGTGGTCGCGGGCCGCTGCGGCCTGGCCGGAATGACCGAGGCTTCGGCCGCTCCGGAAGAGCACGAGGTGTGCACCGCCGCCCTGGTACATGGCGTCTTCCGCGTGGCGGGTGAGGGCGTCGGTGTTGGCGCGGAGCGCCTGGGCGAGGGCGGTGTCGCGTTCGATGTCGGGCCAGGCATCGATGAGGGCGTTCGCGGCGGCGCGGGCGGCTCGGCCACGCTGGTCGGAAGGGAGGTCGTCGCGGGTGGCGCGTTGGATGAGCTGGTGGATGCGGACCGTCTGGTGGGGAGTGCCGGGGGTGTGGTCGATCAGGCTGAGGAGATGCAGGGCCCGCAGGGCTTTGACGGCGTCCTCGGCGGTGACCGGGTCGGGTTCCCGCTCGCCGGGGGTGCGGTGGGCCGTGAGGTGGGCCAGGGCGGCATCGCTGGTCAGAACGGTTCCCGGGATGCCGTTGGGGTCGAGCATCGCGGCGAGCTGGAGCATGGGCCGAGCCAGGCCGGCGGTACGCAGCCGGTCGGCGCGTTCGATGGACAGCGACCAGGTGGCCGCGACCGTGGTGGCCTGGTCGGGGGGCAGCACCTCGGGCAGCAGGTCGGCGAGCTTCCTGCGCCGGTCCGCCAGCAGCCGGCGGTAGTCGGCGCAGGAGATGTCGGCGTCGATGATGTACGCGGCGGCCTGGGCCAGGGCGAGGGGCAAGTGTCCCAGGTCCGTGGCGAGGCCGTTGATCTGGTCGGTTGGCCCGTGGCGATGGCGCTTAGCGAGTACGTCGGTGAGGTACGCGGCGGCTTTCTCCGGGGTGAACAAGCCCACCGGGATCAGGCGTCGGCCTGCTCCGGTCAAGGCGGTCTCGCGGCGGCGCGTGGTGACCAGGACACGGCCGTGCGGGCTGGCGGGAGGCCACCAGCCGGGCTTATCAGGACGATCGCCACGCAGATCGGCAGGATCTGCGACGTCGTCCAGTACGACCAGCCACCGGCACGGCTGCTGTCCGGCCTTGGGCTCCAGCCAGGACAGGAAGGCCCGCGCGGTCTGCTCGGGGGCGCTGGGGTCCTCCGCGAGCACCTCGATGCCGGCCTGCGCGTATCCGGCGATGATGGCCTGGCGGCTGCTCGCGCTGATCCACACCAGCACGTCGACCTCGCCCCTCTTCAGGGCGGTGCGGGCGTATTCGGCGGCCAGCTGGGTCTTGCCCACTCCGCCGGTCCCCACCAGTACCTGGCCGAGCGCTGCCGTGCCCCCGCTGCCGGACGCCGCCTGCAACTGGTCGAGCTCGTCCCGGTGCTGGAAGAACGAGTCGCGAGACGGGATCCCGCCGACCAGGTGCGGCCAGGCGGCCCGGGTACGGGACGAGGAGGCGTGATGGTGGACTTGCCCGGCATAGCCGACGGCAACGCTGCCGTGGTCGGCGAAGACGCGGCCGATGTCGTAAGTCGGCGCGGCCGAGGCGGTACCGGGTGCGCTCAGTCCTGGTGCGGACCCGGCTGGGAAGGGTTTCCCAGTGTCACGTCCCCCATGGTCACAGCGGCGGCGGACCCGTTGTCGGCCTGGACGTTCACGTCTCCGCCGACGGCCAGCCCACTCTGGCCGGCCAACACAGTCCTGTGGGAGGTCTGTTGGGCCTGCAGGGTGCGCAGCTCATCCACGACCCGGGCCCGCTCGATGTCCTCCAGACTTTCCAGCAGGGCCTCGATCCGGCCTTGCCACACCGCCTCCTGACGGATGCGCACCTGCTCCGCCTCGGCTGGCCGAGCCGCCTCCAGCTCGGCCGCGGTCTGATCGAGGCGCTCCATCTCGACCTGCTCGCGCTGCGGATTCCCCCGACCGAACCAACGGGCCACCTGCTGGCGTATCCCTGCCCACGCGTCCGTGCCTGCGGCCTGCACCACCGCAGTGCCTCCCGCCGCGGCCAGCGCGGTCATTGCCTCCGACAGCATCCTCGCCCTTCCCCCTGAGAGATCAGTCCCGAACTGGGGCCACGCACCACACCAATGTCTTCAGCACATCACTCCATCAGACACGCTCTGCCGTTGTCTTTGGTTTCGTCGAGAGAGCGGCCGTGGCACGAGGGCCGGGCACTGCCTCTGGGGCGAGATTCAGCCGGGCGTGGGATGAATCCCAACGCGATCCTCACGTACGGCCAGGTCCTCCCACCCAGCCAGAACCGGCACCCGATCTCCCACCACCCGGCGAGCTGCCGACACCCAGAACGTACGACTCATTCACCCCTGCTCGATCCGCTTCAACACGCCGATGCAACAGGGAAGACCACGCCGGTTGCCAAGAGGCAACGGGCGACGCGGTGGACGTCCTGCACCTGATCCTGGAGCGCCGGATGGCCCGGCGGCTGTTCACGGTCGTCGACGCCACGAACGTCTCCCGCGAATCCAGGCAGCCGCTGGTCGCCGCCGCCAAACGGCACAACATGCCTGCCATCGCGGTCCTCGTGACCACCCCGGTCGACGTTTGTGTCGCACGGCAGGGACCGCGCCCGGCCAACCGCACCGTCCCGGAGGACACCGTCCGCGCGCAGCACAGGGCGATGGTCCACTCCCACCAGTCGCTGCAGGCGGAGGGCTTCAACGAGGTCCTGTTCGCCGACTCCCTGTACCGCTTGGAGCCGTTCCTGAAGCGGCTCTCGCAGGCCCGGGAGGCCGACCTCGGGCGCGACGGCAGCGAGGGCCTGGGCGACCTGCTCCTGGTCCGCCGTTTCTTCGGCCCGGAGATCCTGCCGCTGTGGCGGTGGCGGCCGGGCTCGGACCTGGTGACCGGCCGGGACCGCGTCGCGGAGATCCGCCTCGGGCAGCAGTACCTCACCCTGGCGTTCCGCAACGACGTCGACGGCGAGGGCGACTTCGGCTTCGACGTCCTGCTGCCCTGCCCCGTCGACCCGGAGTGCGCCGGGCAGGCGTGGGCGCCGGTCTACTCGGTCACCGACCTGCACAAGGCGCTGACCGGCGCCATGGACAACGACCCGGACATTATCTGCACCGTCCACGGCGACGGCGTCGACGACGACCAGGACGACGACCCAGAGGGCCGCACGGACCTGGAAGCGCCGTACGCCGACGCGGTCGCGTGAGCCGCGCTGCCGACGGCCCGCACCCGCACCCGCTCACCCCGGCCGAACTCCCGGCCGGGGATGAGTGGTGGCACGGCTGCGAGGACTGCCAGCTGCCGATCCAGGGCGGGGCCGCGGGCCGTGCCGCGCATCGCCGCACCGTCCACGCCGGTGACCCCCGGCGGCCCATCACGATCCGGCTCGACCACTGACCAGGAGGCCCCGTGACCACCCAGACCAAGGCTGACACCTTCGCCGCGCTCCGCGACTGCTTCGCCGCAGACCTCGCCGCTCTCATCGGAGAGCAGCCGCCGCATTCGACCAAGCCGATTGCGTTTGCGTTCATCGAGCTGGTCGAACAAGTCCGCGACGTCCTCAGCGCGTCCAGCCTCGGCAACTGGCAGGACGCCAGCGAAGACCTCGACTCCGCCGTCACCTACCTCACCGACGCGCTGACCAACTCGCCCGCAGACCAGCCCTCGCTCCTGGCCCGGGCACGCACCCACCTGCACGACGCCATCGCCACTGCCAGCTGAACCGCAAGTTGAGCGCACTCTGTGCCGCCCCGGCCCCGCACCTCGAGGCCGGGGCGGTCGCAGTGGCCCCTCAACCCCGGACAGCCAGGAAGGAGATGGACGTCATGCGCCTGCGGATCTACGAGGTCGACGTCCCCATACACGACACCAACCACCCCGACCGGCGCGGACTGCACGTCTTCACCGGCGTCGCCGACTCCCCGGCCGCGGCCCTGCGCCGCGCGCACGAGGTGTACGACGCCGCGCTCGCCGCGCACACGGCCGGACTGGAGATCCCCGGCAAGCAGCCGGACAGCTGGGGAGCGCGCGGGCTCCGGCCCGGCTGGCAGATGGAGTGGCCCGCCGCGAGGGCCGACCTCTGGCACAACCCCGTCAGCTGGACCAGCCGCAGCGACTTCGAGCTGTAGCTCCGCCCCGGGACAGGCGCCACGGCGTCCAACCAGCCGCCTGCCCCGGGCCTACCCACCCCGTACTAGACGAGAGAGGGAGATCCCCAGTATGGACTCCGTCCTGCGCGTGCAGGCCCGAATCGGGCAGCGCGCACTCTTACTGACCACTGCAGCCCTGCCGTTGACCGGCTGGGCTGTGCACGCCGTCGCCCTGCACAAGCAGCTCGCCGCCACCCGGAAGGATCCGCTGACCGGCCTGCTGCGCCGCGACTCCTACACCGCCCGCGCCCGCCGGCTTCTGGCCCGCCACCGCGACGACACGGCCGTGGTCATCGTCGACCAGGACCACTTCAAGGCCGTGAACGACGACTTCGGGCACCCGGCCGGGGACGCCGTCCTGACCGCGACCGCCGCGCGGCTCACCGCGTGGGCGGGCCCGCGCGCCTGCGCCGGCCGCCTCGGAGGCGATGAGTTCGCCGCCGTCCTGGTTCTGCCCGCCGCACGCCTGGAACAGCGCCTCGCGCAGCTGGTCCGCATGCTGCACACCCCGGTCGTCCTCGAGGACGGCCGCACTGTCGACGTGGCCGCCTCGGTCGGTGCCGCGACCCCGCGCACGGTCGGCTCCCGCGACCTGACCGTGCTGCAGCGGGCCGCCGACGCGGCCCTGTACGACGGCAAGCACTCGGGCCGCGCCGCTGTCGCCTCGCCCGCGCACACCACGGTGCCGTCCGTCAACGGCCGCCGTGCCGGACGTCCGGGAACGGCGGTTTGGGGGCGGGCAGCATGAGCACCGCGACCCTCCCGCAGGGCGACTGGATCCGCGGCATCAGCGTCCAGCAGCCGCACGCCACCTGCATCCTGACCGGCGCCAAGGGCATCGAGAACCGACCCAAGCCCTGGAGCTGGCGCGGCTGGATGCTCCTGCACGCGGGCCAGCGGATCGACCGGCCCGCCCTGCGCGTCCCGCTGATCGCCCGCACGATCCGCGGCCGCGAGCTGACCACCGGAGCCGTGATCGGCATCGCACGCCTGGTCGACTGCCACCAGGACCCCGAGGGCTCCGAGCCCTGCACCCCGTGGGCGCAGGCCGGCAGCTGGCACCTGGTCCTCCAGGACGTCCAGGAGCTGCCGCTATCGGTCCCCGCCGCCGGGCAGCTCGGGCCCTGGAAGCCAACCGAGGACCTGCTGGACCGCGTGTTCCAGCAGCTGCCCGCCTTCCGACCGTGACCCGCCAGGGACGCACGAAGCAGAAGCCGCCGTTCGAGCCGGGCCTGATCCCGGCTCCCGGCGAGCTTCTCGTCTGGCGCGACGGCCAGCACTTCGACCGCTGGCAGGACCTCCCCTGCACGCTGTGCGGCCAGCCCACACCCATGCGCTCCCACTCCGGCGAGCCCGTGCACAAGGCATGCGCTGAGGACTGGATCACCGCCAACCCCGTGGAGGCCCGCCTCGGGCGGTTCGCCTCCGACCTCGCGCCGAAGCCCAAGTCCAAGGGCCAAGGCGACCACGCCTGACCTCCACCTGGAGGACCTCCATGAGCAGCACCGACCGCGACGTCGACCACGCCCTCGCCTACCCCGAGCCACCGGCCTCCCCGCTCTGGCACCGCCACGGCGCAAAGGCCCGCCCGCTCACGCCCGCACAGCAGCGACGCAACCGCGAGCTGCTGGACATCGCACAGCGCACCACCCGACCCCGCTCCCCTCGCCCCACCGAGACCCTGGCGGAGGCCAACTGATGGACACCAAGCACTGCACCGTCGACGGCTGGGTCGACGCGATACCCGCCCCCGGCCCGCGCGGGACCGCCACCTTCGACCTGATCGTCCGACCCGCCGACATCGACGCGCTCCCCGACGACGCCCCCGACACGGTCGTCACCTGCACCAGCGGCGACCCCCGGATCACCCACGAGCTGCTGAACGGCACACAGCCCGGCGACCTACTGCGCGTCACCGGCACCCTGGTCCAGCCGCCGGCACCCGGCGAGCCCGCCCGGCTCACCGTCGACGCCCTGGAGGTCCTGGACACCGGACTCATCCCGGTTCTGCGGGACATGGTGATGGACCGGTACGGCGGCTACTGCGTCATCTTCGACGCCGACCGCGACCAGGTCCCCGTCTTCACCGCGCTCGGGCAGTGGGTCGGCCTGGCGGACAACCCCGACGCCATCGCCACCCTCATCGACATCCACGAGCGCGTGAACGGCGGTGACGCCTGATGGCCACCACCAGCACGCAGGCCCGCACGGTCCTGGAGCGGTTCCCCGCCGGAGGCCCCCGCGGCTCCTGGCCGGCCGAAGAGTACGCCGCCGCCCAGCGCGCCCAGGGCACCAACGCACAGGCCGTCATGGACCTGCGCACCGACCAGTTCCTCGTAGTCGCCGACACCACCACCCAGTAGCACCGCCCCGGAGCGCCGCGCCCCTCCCTTCCCGGCCGGGCGCGGCGCTTCGCACGTTCCCGCCCTTCACTACCCGAGCAGGAGGCACCCTTGCACCCGATCCGTTTGACCTCGTTCGGCTACCTGCACCTGCCCACCGGGCCGGACGGCTCCCCGGTCCCGCCCGCCGCCGACCGGATCGAGGACGTCCGCGACCGGCTCCGCGACCCGGCCGCCGCCCGCGACATCCTCGACCTCGACGGCCTCAACCCCCGCGTCCAGGACGTCGTCCTGAACACCCCCGGCGCCCGCGAGCTGCTCGTCAACCTCGCCGACTACGCCGACCTGCCCGCCGGCCCCAGCCGCATCGCCATCGGTTGTGCGGGAGGCCGGCACCGAGACGTTGACCGGACTACCGCAGGACACGCCGAGCGGGAGCGCATCCCCCGCCTGGCCTAGTCGGTAGACGTTGCGCATCCCGACGACGAAGGAGCGCAACGGAATTGAATGAGCAATCCCGTGACGTCCGCGCCATCCAGCTCCCGCAGTGGGGGCGGGTGGCTACGGACCCAGGTGTCGTGCCCTGGCTGGTCTTCGATGAGGAGGGGAAGGTCGTGCAGCCGGTCCGCAGGTTCCTCATCGACTTCATCGCCCGGGATAACCGGAACGGCAGCGTACGCAGTTACGCCTATGACCTGCTGCGCTGGTGGCGGTGGCTGCGGGTGGTCGATGTCGAGTGGCACCGCGCGACCTCGGTTGAGGTACGGGACTTCGTCCTGTGGCTCCGGGCCGCGAGGAAGCCGCGCAGGTCGGCGCGGACACATTCCGCAGCGATCGCGGGCACCACGAATCCGATCACGAAGAAAACGTACCTGGACGACCGCTACAAGCCACGGACGATCCGGCACAGCAACGCGGTGCTGCGCAGCTTCTACGACTTCTGGATCGAGACCGGCGGCGGCCCGCTGGTCAACCCGGTGCCGCTGGCGCGGTCCGACCGGCGCCGGCCGCACGCCCACCACAATCCGCTGGAGCCCTACCGGGGCGAGGGGCGGCTGCGCTACAACCCCAAGGTCCCTAGGCGGCGCCCGCGGCAGATGCCCGATGAACGGTGGAACGAGCTGTTCGCGGCCCTGCGCTCGAACCGGGACCGGGCGATCCTGGCCCTGGCCGTCAGCAATGGCGCCCGCGCCTCGGAACTGCTGGGAGTGCGCGGGGTCGATCTCGACTGGGGCGACCAGCTCGTGCGTGTCGTGCGCAAGGGCACGCTCGCCGAGCAGTGGCTGCCCGCCAGTCCGGAGGCGTTCGTCTGGATTCGGCTCTACCTGGCCGAAGGCCCGCCGTTGGCCCCGCAGGCCCCGTTGTGGTGGACCCTGCGCCGCCGTGACCATGGCGAGGGGCTGGCCTACCAGGTCATGAACTATGAGGCGCTTCGGGCGGTGTTCCGCCGGGTCAACGCGCTGCTGGGCACGAACTGGTCGATGCACGACCTGCGTCATACGGCCGCCCTGCGCATGGCCCGTGACGAGAGCCTGTCGCTGCGGGACGTGCAGACGATCCTCGGTCACGCCCACCTGTCCACCACGGCGGACGTCTACCTGGTGGAGGAGGAAGCCCAGGTCATCCGTCGTGTTCAGGAGCATCTGGCCGAGTTGAAGGACCGGGTGAAAGTCCCGCCGCCGGCAGTGGCGGGCGGTTACGAAGCCAGCGACCTGGACGTGTTGTTCGGGGGTGGTCAGGTATGAGCCGCCGCGCTAACCGTGTGATGCTCGCGGGCACCGGTCCCACCCCCGAGCGGCGTCTGTTCGTCGCACATGACGTGAAGGCGTACGAGAAGCGTGTCGGCCCCCACGAGTGTCTGGGACGCGACGATGTCCTGACCCTGCTGCCGCTCTCCCCGGTCTGGCCGGCGCAGGACTACACCAACGGCCGGACACTGAGCCGGAACCGTCTGATCGGGGCTGGGCAGGTCCTCGACTGGCTCCTGACTCACCCCGGGGACGGCTGGCAGGCCCGCTGGAGGGCGGCCGACGCCGACCGCGGCAAGGAGTGGATCGAGCAGGTACTCGCCCGGACCGACAACGGCCACAGCTATCAGGGGCGCCGGTCAACGCTGCTGAGCGGCCTGAACAGCATGTTCATCAGCCGCATTGTGCTGCCCGACTACGAGTTCATGCGCAACTACAAGGCCATGGCGCTGCTCAAGGACGTCCAGCGCATGTTCCCGCCCGGGACGCTGGAGCAGATGCGCCGCCATGGCAGCGAGCTGGGCATGACTGGCCGCCACGTCGACGAGGGCCTGCGCGTGATCTCCAAGATGATCCTGCACACCGGCCGGGACCTCGACCAGCTCACCGCCGAAGACGTCTTCGAGGCGCGGGCCTGGGGACGGCGGGCCATCGGCTACTCCTATGACGGCACCCACAGCGCCTGGGACTTGCTCCGCGGCGCCGGGGTGATCCACTCCAAGGACACCCTCAAGGACGCGCTACGGCACGGCCAGCGCCCCACCGCCGAACTGGTCGACTACTACAACCTCCAGAGCACACCCGTGCGCAACTTGCTGGTCCGCTACCTCGAAGAACGCCGTCCCGGCGTCGACTACGGCACCTTCGTCGGCCTGGCCCGTGAGCTGGCCGGCGTGTTCTGGGCCGACATCGAGGCCCACCACCCCGGCATCGACACCCTCCGCCTGCCCGAGGAAGTGGTCGACGGCTGGAAGCAGCGGCTGCTCACCTACGTCAACAAGAGCGGTGAGGTGGTGGAACGCCGCTCCCGCTACGACGTCATGATGCGCATCCGCGGCTTCTACCTCGACATCCAGGAATGGGCGCACGAGGATCCGTTCTGGGCCCAGTGGGCCTGCCCCAGCCCGATCCGCCGCGGTGACGGTGCGGGCAACTTCAAGGCCGTGGCCCAGACCCAGGCCCGCATGCACCAGCGAGTCCGCGAGCGGCTCCCCCACCTCGGGCACCTGGTCGAAGCCGCCGAGCGCGAACGGGACGAGACCGCCGCGCTGCTGGCTGCCGCGAAGGCTACCGAGTTCGACACGTACTTCGACCACGAGGGCGCCCGCTACTTGCGGGTCCTGCCCGCAGCCCACAAGGTCACCAGCCGCCCTGACCACGTCACCCCGCATGTCTACATCCAGGCCGAGGGCAGCACGAAGCGGATCAACCAGAGCATGGCCGAGGATGAGGCGTTCTGGGCCTGGGCCGTCATCGAGACCCTGCGGCACACCGGAGTACGCGTTGAGGAACTCACCGAGATCACGCACCTCGCGTTGGTCTCCTACAAGCTCCCCGACACCGGCGAGATCGTCCCGCTGCTCCAGATCGTGCCGTCCAAGAGCAACGAGGAACGGCTGCTGCTGGTCAGCCCGGAACTGGCCAGCGTCCTGGCCACGATCATCAAACGCCTCCGGGACGCCAACGGCGGCAAGATCCCGCTCGTCGCCCGCTACGACGACCACGAACGCGTCACCGGGCCACTGCTGCCGCACCTCTTCCAGCGCCGCCACTACTGGCAGGCGCAGGTCATGGGCCAGAACACGGTCGCCCGCCTGCTCCGCAAGACCCTGGAACGGGTGGGGCTGCGCGACCAGGCCGGCAACCCGATGCGCTACACGCCCCACGACTTCCGGAGAATGTTCGCGACCGAGGCCGTGACCGGCGGACTGCCCGTCCACATCGCCGCCCGCATCCTCGGACACAAGACCCTGACGACCACTCAGGCATACCTCGCGGTCTTCCAGGACGACCTGATCCGCACCTACCGCGGTTTCCTCGACCGCCGACGGGCCGAACGGCCCGTTGAAGAGTACCGGGAGCCCACCGAGCAGGAGTGGCGCGACTTCCAGCAGCACTTCGAGCTGCGCAAGGTCTCCCTGGGCACCTGCGGGCGCCCCTACGGAACCCCCTGCAAGCACGAACACGCCTGCATCCGCTGCCCCGTCCTCCAGATCGACCCACGGCAGCGATCCCGGCTGATCGAGATCATCCAGAACCTCCGTGAACGCGTCCGCGAAGCGCACGCCAACGGCTGGCTCGGAGAAGTCGAAGGACTCCAGGTCAGCCTCGACGCCGCCGTGGCAAAGCTCAACAGCCTTAAACGCGCCCCTGCCGACGGCCGACCGCAACTCGTCGACCTCGGCATGCCCGTGTTCACCGATACCTCACGTCCCTGACATACGCGGACGGCGCGGCCTTGAGGCTCAGCCCACTGAACCCCAGTTGGGCCGTGGCTTGGAACGTCGCAGAGGCTGGTTGGGGTCAGTGAAGACTGGCCCATCTGCGGTCTCGCGCACTATTAGTGTCGTGCTGGCGATGTCGGCATGCGAGTAGCCGGTTGCTGGGGCTAGGTGGAGAACCGTCGCACCATTGGCTGGCTCGTCCACGTCGCGGACCTGGCGTCGGTCCCAGTGCACCTGCTCCTGAAACTCGGAGTCAGGCGTGAACTCGTATGTGACGTGATCGAAGAGGAGCATCCCGTCGATGACGGGCTCACCCTCATTCGCGGGGTGCAGGATGCATGCGAAGGCGATGGTCTGCTCTGTCCACCACTGCCACTGGAAGCGGTTCCGTTCTGACGGCTGCCACGCGGCCTCGAAGCGCTTGTTGAGGATCTCGGTAACACCCCAGGCTCTGACGAGGCTGCCTCGTACGCCGTAGTACTCGGCGAATTGATTGAGCCCGATCCCGATCGCGGCCTGTACCTCCGGGCTCAACATGTCGACCCCACGGACGTCGAAGGCAGCTTGCTTCACCCTGGTGTCGTGGAGTTGGGCCAGCTGCCTCACGCCATCCCACGTGCCTGCCTTGACCAAGGACCCGGTCGGCGGGTGCATCTTGATCACGTTCAGGTACTGCTGGATCAGGGCTTGGTAGAACCTTCGCGATGTCCGACTTGCACTCGGCAGGTCCGTGACCCAATCAGGACCCTCGTGTCTGCGGCGTCTGAAGAGAGCCACGTCGCCTCCCATGCTGAAGAACCCCACCCCCTGGGGAAACCGCCTGATTATGGCAGGCCAGGATCAAGATCTACGCCTCCCGGCTGGCTTTCGGCGGCCGTGCTGTACTCCGGGGACGCTGCTGGGGTCTTAGTCCGGAAAAGTGCCAGCGGTCTTACCGAACTCCTGGCCCGAGAACTCCGGGACCGCGGCCGCGAGGTCGTAATAGAGCACCTGCACGTCCATCTGCCGCGCGTCCTCAAGACGCCCGCCGGCCCTCGCACCGCAAACCCCGAGCAGGAGACCGCCCGGGCGTCAGCGCAAGCAGCGCCCACAGGTGGGCTCGGTTCGCCCAAGACAGCTGGACGGACTACCTCGCTGCCTGCACGAACGACGAAGCGGGTCCGCCGGAGGGAGCTTGAAGGGGGCTGAAGCGTCACGGTCGCGCGTCGCCGTGCGATCGCCTCGCATGCCGGTTCGGCAACGCAGGCGATGCCCCGGAACCGAGCGCCGATTACTTCGCGGTCTTCACTCGTGCGGGCTAATAAACGATCTTGCCCCGGTTTTGGCCGTACGTGGTGCCTAGCCTTGTTGTGCTGGCGAGTGGTCAGCAGCAGGAGCGTGCCACCGTCTTCGGGCGCGGGGGTGTAGTGGAAGTTCGGGATGTGCGTCACGCATACGGTCGCCGTGAGGTCTTGCGGGGCCTCGACCTTGATCTACGGCCTGGAGTGCTGGCCGGGATTGTCGGGGAGAACGGTGCGGGCAAGTCAACGCTGTTGAAGATCTTGTCCGGTGAGCTGCGCCCGCTGGGTGGCACGGTCCGTCATGAGGGCCGTTTCGGCTACTGCCCGCAGGACGTGGTGGTCAACGAGGCGCTGACCGTGCGCCAGCATCTGGAGTTCTTCCGAGTCGCGCGCGGGCTGTCGGATCTGCAGCACGCCGGGCAGGTGATGGACGCGTTGCGGTTGTCGGAGTACGTCGATGAACGTGCCGGACTGCTCAGCGGCGGAACCCGTCAGAAGCTGAACCTGACCCTGGCGCTGATGCATGACCCGCAGGTGGTGCTGCTGGACGAGCCTTACCAGGGTTTCGACTGGGAGACCTACCACCGTTTCTGGGACTTGGCAGCCCGATTACGCGATGCGGGCCGCTCGGTGCTTGTCGTCTCGCACCTGGCCTATGACGCTGAGCGCCTGGACGAGTTGTGGCGCCTTCAGGGTGGCGTGCTGCGCCCCGCTGAGGGGGTGACTGTGTGAGGCGGCACCTGAACCTGTTCGTCACAGCAGTCCGCTTCGACCTGGTCGAACACGCCCGGAACAGGCTCGCCATGGTCCTGGTTGCCTTGTTCATCCCCTGCTGGATCAGCCTGGCGTACGCCGTCATCCCCAGCAGGCACCTGACCTTCCGCCTGCGGGCGACCGGCCAGCTCCTGGCACCGGCCGGAAACCAGATCACGCAGATCACCGGCGCCATCAACGCCGTCACCCTGATCACCGGGTTCATGATGTTCGCCGTCACGTTCAACGGCGGGCGCTTCGACCGCCGCCTGGCCATGGCCGGCTACCCCCGCATCCATCTCGTCCTGGCCAAGACCACCTCGCTGACCCTGGCCTCCGGCGCCATCGCCGCCTATGCCACCGCGGTGCTCTGCCTGGCCTGGAGCCCGCGCCAGCCCCTGCTGCTCGCCGCTGCCTTGTTCTGCGGAGCGATGACCTACGGGGCGCTCGGCGTCGTGTTCGGCTCGCTGCTGCGCCGGGAGGTGGAGGGCATGTTCGCCCTGGTCATGACCAGCCTCGTGGATGTCGGCTTGCAAAATCCGCTGGCCGGCGGCGGCGCCGGAAGCCAGGTCGTGCGGTTCCTGCCTACCTACGGCACCATGCAGGCTGCCTCGGCCGCGGGTTTCACCCGCGAGTGGCTGCCCGGTGATCTGGCCGTTCAGTTCTTGTGGTTCGCCGGCGCCGCGTTCCTGGGCCTGCTCGCCTTCCACCGCCGCACCAAAGACGCCCTGACCGCAAAGCCGTCCTTCCGTCTGCCGTGGCTGCCCGCGCGCCGACAACCTGCGCACCCGGCCCGGGCCACGTCGACGCCCCGCTGAGCGGCACCCCGTGCGACGGCCCACAAGGCCCCTACGAGGGACGTGGCGCGCCCTCATCGCAGAGCGACGTCCTGGCCCCGGAAGGGAGCCGGTTGAGCAGGAAGGGTTCACAGATGCTGGTAAGGCGCTGGCTGGACGCGGCGGGTATCACCGATCCCGTGCTTCGGCACTGCTACACGGTGTGCGCGAGCGAGGTATCCGGTCTCGTTGAGGGAGGGCGCGGCCGCTGGGGGGCGCTGCGCATCGCGCCCGCAGCGGCACGGCCTCACACTGCGGCGCTGGTGGCACACGGGTGCCGTGCCGATGCCTGTGCGGACAGCGGGCCGGTAGAGAGCCGGCAGCGTCGGCTCGCCGAATTCGCGGAGGCCACCTGGGCGGCATTCGCCGCCGGCGGCTCCCGCGACGCCGTCCTGCATGCCACGGTGCACACCTACCGGACTTTCGGCATGCCGCTGTCACTGATCGAGAACATGTTCACCGGGATGCAGCGCGACGTCGACTTCCGCGACTTCGCCACCTACGCGGAACTGTGCCAGTGGGCCGCGCAGGTCTCTGGCTACCCGCTCTACGGGTTCATGTGTGCCGTGGCCGGCACCGAACTCACGGAAGCGCAGCCGCTGGTGCGTGAGTTCGCCGAACTTGGCCAGTTGACCGACGTGCTGTGTGACCTGTCGGAGGACCTCGACGAGGGCCGCCTCTACCTCCCTCTCGAAGACCTCCACCAGTTCGGGGTCCACCCCGAGGACGTCAAGGCCAAACGGTGGACACCGGCCATGGCCGACGTCATCGCGTTCGAGGCCGCGCGCGCCACGGACCGGTTGCCCGCCCTGGCCGCGGAACTGGAACACACCCCGGTCGGCCCCGTCATCCACGCATTTAGCGAGCATCACAGGCTGCTCCTGGCCGGCGTGCTGGCCGCAGGCCAGGACCTGCTCCACCAGCCGGTCCAACCACCCATGGGCGCCTTCCTCAACACGTGGCGTCCCCACATGCGCGCCGTCATCCCCTGCTGACCATCGAAAGGACGTGTCATGTCCATCGCCGTGACCCCAGTCGGGGGCACACACATTCCGCTCCTTGAGGCTGAGCTGCTGCGCTGGGTGGGCAGCGGCGACAGCCTGCTGGAGGTGGCCTGCCTGGACGCCCTGTTCCCCCCGGGCAAGCTCCTTCGCCCCATCCTGTGTATGGAGTCGGCGAAAGCCGTCGGCGGCACCGCTGAGCAGGTGCTGGCGTTCGCGGCAGGCATCGAATGCCTGCACGTCGCGAGCCTCATCCACGACGACATCGTCGATCAGGACCCGGTACGCCGCGGGCGGGCCTCCACCGCCGAGCAGTACGGTCTCGCCGAGGCCCTGGTAGCAGGCGACGGACTGTCGATGGCCGGAATTGCGGCCATGCTCAGCGGCGGTCCTGCAGAGCGCGTACTGCACGCAGCACGGGTCACGGTCGAGGCCCTGCGTCACATGTGCCAGGGCATCATGCGCGAAACCGAAATCCGCGGCGACCTGACCTGCGCAGTACCGACCGTCCTGAACGTCATCCACGACAAGACCGCCGCGCTGACCGGCGCCGCCTGCCAGGCTGGCGCCATCCTTGCCGGAGCAACCCCCGGGCAGACCCAGGCTTTGCACCAGTACGGAGAACAGCTCGGCATGGCCTTCCAGATCCGGGACGACCTGCTCCCCTACACCGCCGAGGACCAGATCACCGGCAAGAGCGCCATCAGCGACGTCGCCAACCTGCAGCCCACCCTGCCTGTCCTGCTCGCCTACGAAGTGGCCGACACAGCCGACCGCGACCGCCTGACCACTGCATTCCGTAGCGACACCGACCCCGTCACCGCACACCGGGACATCCTCGCCGCGCTGACACGCACCGGAGCTCTCACCAAGGCGGCCCAGATGGCATCCTCCTGCGCCGAACAAGCACGCGCCGCACTCACTGGCCTGCCGGACTCCACGCGGCTCGCCGAACTGGCCACATCAGCAGCCGACCGTCAGCACTGAGCAGGGTTGGGGACTGGCGCGGTGGCCGCTGTTCCGTTTCCAGTCCCCGACCCTGGTCTGCACCGGGCTGGCTGCTCAGCCCTTCAAGTACAGGAGGTCCGCACTCATGAACACCTCCCGCATCCTCAAGCGCTCCGCCCTGGCCGTGGCCGGGGCCGCCGGCGTCCTGGCGGTGGCGTTGACTGTCATCCCTCAGGAGGAGACCCCGGCCGCCCGGAGTGTGAAGTCCCCTCCGCTCCTGGCCGCCGCCCTTACGCAAGCGGCTTCGCTGCCGTTCGCCTGCCAGGAAGCGATCTTCAAGACCGGGGAGCAGTTCGCCACCACCCGCTACGCCATCCCGGACGAATTCCGGAACGCCACTGTCGCCGCTCTGGGCAATCTGACCGAAACCTAGCGGGCCGAACTCACCCGGCCTGCCTGTGCGGCGTGGAACAACTGGGCCACCGCCAACAGCTCCGCCGTGACAGGCGAACTCGACAACCGCTACCGCAACGCCGCCCTGCCGGTGTGCAACAAGTTCACCGTCGCCACGGTGGGAACCTTCAGGAAGTTCTCTCCGAACACCCCGGCGGCGGTCCGGGGCCTGGAAAAGATGGTCAGGACCGAGGCCATGACCCAGCTTTCCGCTACGGCCTCCGACGCCGCCTGCCGCACCTCCTACAGCACCGCCAAGACCGCCTGGTAGCCACCGCGACCCTGGCCCGACATGCGGGTGGCGACGCCAATGATGTCGGCCCGGATCTGAACCACGAACAAGGCCCGTCTTGGCCCTAGCAGCTCCGTACCTCGATGGGTCTTGCCGCTAGCTACTTGCCCCGGGCGCCCACGCGTTGCTTCACCTCGAATACTGCATGCTTGGAACACTGCCTCTTCCCCAGTCCCCGCACCGAGCTCGGCGCCGTCCCGGTCACCGCGATGCGACACCCCGCAGCGACGACCGCCGCCGGTATCCCCAACCCCGACGAAGGCGCTGCCGCGACCTGGGCGGCTTGACCCCCGCACCGCTACATGCGATGGCCGGTGCCTCTGTTGGGGCACCGGCCATTTTGCGTTTGGGGGCCTTCGTCGCGTCGGCGCCTCAGGTCAGCCGGCGTTCGCCGCCCGCCTTTCACGATCTCGGAGAAGCATGTCGCACACCTTGTCGCGTTCTTCAGGCGGCATCTTGAACAGGAGCAGGTTCGCTGCCTCGACACCGTCGTGGTAGGGGAACATCTTCACGGCTGAGTCTCCGCCGGCGCGGGTCTCTCGTTGCTCGGGGATGTGCTCACTCGGGGCTTCTGGCCTGGTAGGGGCAGCGGCTGCGTCCCCGTCGGAGCCTTCCGTTACCTTCCCGTGACTTATCACGCCGTGATAATCCGTCGGGCCGGACGAGGGCTTCACCTCCGGCTGACGCCGGGTCTCCGTCTTCTGCCGCGCGGCTTTGGCGCGCTCGTCGGCCTTCGCCTTCTGCGCGTCCGGCGGCAGCTTGCCGAGGTTACGGACGTGCTCTACCTTCCGCTCCCCCGTCATCAGGTCCTTTTGAAGTTCGGGGGAGAGCTTGAGCAGGGAGAGCTTGCTGGCGAGAGTCGACTGTGAGAGCCCGAGCCGCTTGGCTGCCTTGGTCTGTGAGCCGTAGTAGTCGACCAGTTGCTTGAGGGCGTGCGCTTCCTCGAGGTCGGTCATGTCGTCGCGGTGGTAGTTCGCGACGAAGGCGGCTTCGAGGAGGGCCTCGTCGGTGGCAACGCGGGCGTTGTCGACGCGGACGGGGATGGTGGCTAGCCCAACGCGGCGGGATGCCTCCAAGCGGCGGTGCCCGTCGACAACGACGTACTGGGCTCCGTCATCCAGGTCTTCTGCACGGCCGGGCCGGTCCCGGAGGTAGGCCTCTACAGTGGCGACCACGATGGGCAGGATGATGCCGACCTCGCGGACGGACTCCACGGTGTCGTCCAGATTGCGAAGGTGGTTGCGCGGGTTGTCGGGGTTCTCACTGATGAGGGTGACCGGCAGTTCGGTGATTGCTGCCGTCGCGGCGTCATCACCTCCTATGGTCCGCTCGATGGCGTTGCGTCGGGAGCTGCGGGCGCCGCGGGCTGCGCCGAACGCCGGTGCCGTTCCAAGGGTGTCGGCCTTGCTCAACGGGTTGCTCCCCTCGCTACCTGCCGCATGGCTTCCGCCTGGTCACTGTTCGGGGCGTACGACAGCAGAGGCTTGCGGGTGCGGACGGCTTCTCGCTGCTCCTTCAGGTCGCCGATGACGGCCAGCACCTTCGGATCTCCGAGGCTCTTCCAGTTCTCCAGGGAGGAGGTGGCGACGTAGCCGCGGCGCGAGTCGTAAAGGTTCACCACCAGACCGAGGTATTCGACATCGAGGGACAGGTCCTCGCAAAGGTCCTCGATTTGCTGGGCGAGCATGCCGTAGGCCGTGGCGGAGGAGTCCTCGGCGAGGACCGGGATGACGACGCCGGACCGGCCGGGCCTCTCGTCGCGACGCCGACGCCCGTAGTAGAGGGCGGCGTCCATGGCGATGCCGAGGCTGGGCGGGCAGTCAACCACGATGACGTCGTAGTCGTTCTCGAGCGGGCGGAGCGCCATCTCGAGGGCGACTTCCTTCTGGAAGCCTCTTTTGTTCGCGGACAGGACCGCGATGCGGGAGTCGAGGAGGAAGCCGTCGAAGCAGGCGGGCAGTATGTGCAGCCGCTTCTCGAATCGCGGATCGTCTATCACCACGACCAGATCGCGCAGGTCGCCTTGTCCCTCGCCGCACATGTGGGAGACCAGGCTGTCGTGGTCGGGTTCGATCTGAGGGACACCGAGTTGCTCGCTGAGGTGCCCCTGGGGGTCGTAGTCGACCAGAAGGACACGCTTGCCTTCTTCGGCGTACGCCTCAGCGATGCCGGCAGAGACGGCGGTCTTGCCGACCCCGCCCTTCTGGTTGCAGACGATCTTGCGTTCTGGATCGGAGGGTTGGGTGTCAGCCCGCGGGGAGGGGTTGTTGTCCAGCCAGTCTCGGACCGACTGGGCGAGGCCCTGGGTGTAGGAGACCTCCCGCGTGGTGCACGTGTCCTTGAAGTCCTCGTACAGGCCTGGCGGTAGCCATGTAGAGAACGACTTGGCGCCAGCGGTCTCTACTTCTGCGCCGGGGCGGTCGCTGGTCCGCCAGTCGGTGATGGCCGCTTCGACGGCGTCCTGGATGTCCAGGCTGAGTTCGGCGGCGCGAACCTTGAGTGCTTGCTGGAGCGCCGAGGGCAGCTTGGACGCTACCTTTTCCCGGTCTCCGTCTGGGTATGGAGAGGCCATGGCGTCACCTTACTGACTCGGCGGGCTCGAGTGGTATCCGACGTGCGGTACTTGATGCCGTTTCACCCGGGCAGGGCCACCGATTATCACGGCGTGATAAGTCACGGAGTGATAACGGGTGGGCCGGAGCGTCCGTAGAGCCCCGTTGGCACCAGGCTTGTTGTCCGCGGACAACAAGCCTGGGCTCTCGATCCCGCCACCAACCACCGCACGAACGTTGTCCGCGGACAACAAGCCGCCCCGGTACCGCCCAGATCCCCGACGACGGCTGCCGACGGTGCCCCGTCTCACTCAATTGGAGCCCGTTCTACCGCTGCTGAGCCTGAGTACGGCCTGCCCACTCCTTACCACTTGGGGGGGCGATAGAGGCGGGTCCTCGGCGGTGACGTGAAGGCGGCCGTGCCATGCTGCTGACCCGGTGACAGGCGCGGCCCGAAAACTCCCTGGCCCGTCCGACCCGTCTCGGCCATGATCCTCACGTGACCACCTACCTCGAGTCCGAGCGCCTGACCCTGCGCCCCTTCGCCGCCGCCGACGCGGACCTGCTGATCGAGCTGGACAGCGACCCGGCGGTGATGCGCTACCTGACCGGCGGCGCTCCGACCCCGCCGGAGGAGGTCCGCGACCTCGCCATCCCCAGCATCCTCGCCGGCTACGAGCGCTGGGATCACGACCTCGGCCTGTTCGCCGCGCACGAGAAGGACGGCGGCGCGTTCGTCGGCTGGTTCTGCCTGCGTCCGCTGCGCAGCGGCCCGCGTGAGGAGGCCGAGCTCGGCTACCGCCTGCGCCAGGCGGCCTGGGGACGGGGCTACGCCACGGAGGTCTCGCAGGCGCTGCTGGCGAAGGGGTTCGCCGAGCTCGGCATCCGCATGGTCTGGGCCGAGACGATGACCGTGAACCGCCCTTCGCGCAACGTCATGGAGAAGCTCGGGATGATGCTCGCGGAGAGCATCCCCACGCCGGACGACATGATGGCGGTTGAGGGTTCCGAGCACGGGGGTGTGCGGTACGAGATCACGAAGGAGCAGTGGGAGCGGCGGCAGGCGTAGGCGGTGTGAGGCGCGGCGCCCGTAGATGTGAAGTCATCAGCCTGCGCGGCCTTGTCTCATCGTGCCCTGTCGGGCATATCCCGACAGCATCTTGCCGAACTCGTCGCTGAGCTCGCCCCGGCATGGGAGGCGCAGCAGGAGTCTGCGCTGCGGGAGCGGCGCGGCGGCGATCGCCGCCGCGAGGCCGGTGCCGGCCCGAAGCATCGTCTGGTGTTCGTCGACCGGGTGCTGGTCACGCTCGCGCACTTGCGACCGATCTTCCGCAGTCGGCCCTGGCAGTGCTGTTAGGAGTGGACCGCTCCACGGTGTCCGCCGCGATCCGGCAGGTCCGGCCGCTGCTGGCGGCGCGCGGGTTCGCCGTGCCCGACCAGCCCGGCATCCGGCTGCGCACCATCGAGGACGTGTTCGCCTACGCCGAGGCCGAGGACGTCGAGCTGTGCATCGACGGCACCGACGTGCAGGTGAGACGCCCGAAGGCCGGGCGTCCGGGCCGCAAGGCGTTCGTGTCCGGCAAGCGCAAGCAGAACACCATCAAGACCACCACGTTCAGCGACGGCCAGGGCCGCACCCTGTACTCCGGGGTGGCGCGGCCAGGACGAATGCACGACCAGACCGCGGTGCGCACCGAGGGCATCGCCGAGCAGCTGCGCTGCCGCCCCGGCGTCAAGGTGCATGTCGACGAAGGCTATCGGGGCCTGGCCAACCAGTTCCCACACCAGGTCACCGCCCCACCCCTCAAGCCGAAGAAGGACGCGCCCCTCGGCGAACAGCACGCCTGGCGGCACGAACGCCGAGCACAGTCCTCCAACCGGATCTGCGTGGAGCACACCAACGCCGAGTACAAGCAGTGGCGGCCCCTGCAGCGCTACACCGGCCGCCGCGAAGACTTCGCCGAGACCCAAGCCGCCATAGCCGGCCTGGTCTCCGACCGGTCAGCCCGCCGGGCCACCCGCCGCAAGACGAGCAAAGAACTCGTCCTCGCCGCCGACGCCCGCCCGACGTCCTGCTGATCAATCCCAGGAGGATTGCTCAGCCGAGCCTGCCCAGATTCTTATCGCTCCCCAAGCCGTTAAGGTTCACGGAAGCTACGCTCCATGCACCGAGCATCGGCGGCGCCGCGTTCACTCCGGCGGTCCTGCCAGGGCTTTGATGGCCGGGCGGAGCAAGGCAGCGATGCGATCGGCAGGGACCTCACGAAGCGAGGCCAGGCTGAGGAGCTGGTGGCCGATGGTGACGCCCAGCAACGTGGTGACAACCAGTGCGGCGCGCAGTTCGGGATCCTCGGAAGCGGGCAGGGCGGCACCGACGCTGTCGATCTGCTGGCCGAGGGCGGCACGGACGTGATCGGCTGCTGCCTGGTCGGTGAGCATGGACCGCATCATCGCCAGCGCACCTTCGGGAAGACCGCCGAGCTTGAGGCCGAGCGAGGCCAGCAACTGATCGACGAGCGCGTCGGTATCAGTGGCAGTCAGCGGGGCGGGGAACGCCTGCACGGCTTGGCTGAACAGCTCCCGCTTCGAGCCGAAGTACTGCATGACCAGAGCCGGGTCGACGCTCGCCGCGGCCGCCACGGCGCGAATGGTGGTGCGCTCGAATCCCTTTTCGGCGAACAGCTCCCGGGCGCTGTCGAGGATGCGCGCCTCGGTCGCTCGGCGGCGGTCGGCGCGGGACTGGCGGGGAGTGGACACCTAATCACTCTACAGACGTTGACCGAACTTTCGACCGACCCTACGGTGACTGGGTCAACAAGTGTTGAGTGAATGGATGACCCCTGTGTCACATCTGGATACACCTGCTGTTCGCACCCCTCACGAGGTGCTGACCTGCTACTACCAGGCCATGCTCGACAAGTCCCCAGACGATCTCGCTGATCTCTATGCCATGGACGCGGTGCACGAGTTCCCGTTCGTCTCTCCCGGTTTCCCCCCGCGCTACGAGGGGCGTGAGGCCGTGCGCGCGGGATACCGGGCGGCTTGGGGCGCCAGCCCCGCCCAGGTGCTGGAGGTCAGGAGGATCGCGGCCTATGAGACCGCCGATCCGGAAGTGATCATCGCCGAGCATGTCGTGGTGGGAACACTGACGACCAAGGCCACCAGATTCACCGTCCCCGGTCTCCTGATACTCCACGTCCGCAACGGAATGATCACGCGAGTCCGCGACTACATGGACGGCTCGGCAGTCGCCAGCGCCAGAGCGTGAAGGCCAGATCAGTATTTAGTGGCAGCCCACTTGAGCCGGGACAGCACTCAGCCGGTTCCGGCCCCGACCCCGAGGTCTGTCTCATCGAACCGAGTCCCTGCGTCTCACCCAATCCAGTCCACGCAGGTCGGCGCGGGCGCGGACGACGAACTTCGTTGAGACGGGAGGGCCGCCCGGTTCACGTCGTGCTGCTCGGTACGTGTCCCTTCTTTAGCGATCTGGTCCAGGCCTCAGTTGATCTGGCCCGATTCACTCGTCGTCTCAGTTGATCTGGTCCGTCGTGGCTATGCTGCGCGGTGGCGTCGCCCCTTATGACTGGCTGTCGACGTGCCGTGCTCGAAGCCATGCTGCCTCGAACTCGTCCGGGTGGACTTCCTTGTCCGCCCACTCGGGGTCAAAGAGGTCCACAACCGGCGGATTGAACGTCCAGTCGTCGGGTCCGCTCTTCAGCGCGGTTCCGTCGTCGGCGAGTTCTACCTGGCGCAATCTGCGGCCGTCGGAGCCGACCTCCATGAAGTAGGTCGCGGGCTCATCGGCGTCGCCATCCCAGCGGCGCCGAAGGTGCAGGATGCTCCGGTCCGCAAGCGCGCCGAAACCGGGGCGGCCGCTCCGTGCGTCGCGCTTGGCCCGCAGCCCCTCCAGGCCCGGAGGCATGGTCGGCTCGTCGATGTCGACTTCGTCGAGGTCCCGTCAGCCCGCTCGATGGCTTCTGGAGTGTCGACCACCTCGACCTCCGCGAAGGTCTCAAGGACCTCTCGTGCCGATCGCGCGTGGACCCACCACGATGCACCGCCCATGGGTACGGCCAGAGCTTTGAGGATGCGGTCGGTGGAAGCGAGCGAGGTCGAGGAGAGTGATCTGGCGTAGAGCAAAGCGACCCGACTCCTGAGTCGGGTCGCTTTGCTCTACGGGGCCGTTGGCTGCCGACGGCCGCACACGCGACGGTACGCGTCGTGCTGGTAGTCGTCGCGGACTTCCCCCATGGGAAGTCAAGCCGATCCTGGCCAGCTGTTTGTCACAGCCATCGAGCACTGCCTACTCCCAGGCCTGTGGAGTGATGAGTACTGCCGCAGCGGTGTAGGCGAGGTGTGCCCCAGTAGTGGATGCAGGTGGCCGGGCTGCTTCGCGCTCGACTTTCCTCAGCTCGCGTACCACAGCCTCGACATAGGTCTTGAGACTGACCATCTGGGTGGGTGTCTGGCAGGTTGGCAGCACGGCGGCGATCTGGTCCAGCCAGAAGGAGACTTCGTCTCCGTCGTCCAGACCGGTCCGGTGCTCGAGCAGGCGCTGTGCCAGTGGAGCGAGCAGTGCGTGGCGGCGGCCTGCTTCTTCCTCTTCGCGTCGCTGAGCAGCGGCGCGGGCAGCTGCTTGCTGCTCTGCCTTCAGAACAGCTTCCGGGGTGCGGCGTACGGGCCGGTCGTCTCTCGAGGAGTCGGTGAGAACGGCGGCCTTCAGGCGCTGCGCCTTGTTGTACGCCGCGCTGGGGGCGTTCACGGCAAGTGCCGACACCAGGTCCGCCCATTCCACGCCCGCCGCGCGCGCATCGTTGATCGCCTTCGCCTGGTGCAGGTCGGCCTGCTCGCGGAGATACTCCCACAACCTCACGCGTGCGACCCCGGCCTGACGCTGTGCCCCGTTGCTCTTCAAAGCTCCTGCATTGGCTTCGAGGTACAGCAGTGCCCCGAACAGCTCCTCGTCTGCCGGCATTCGGCCAATGTTCTCGTCCTCGGCGTCTTCGTGCAGCTGACGCAACTCACCGATGACGGCAGCAGTGTCCAGGTTGCCGACTCGAACGGGCGGCTTGAGCAGGGGCTTCGTGGGAGCAGCTGATTTCCGGGCGGTACGTGCCATGACATCGAGTCTGCCCGTCCGGAGCGATTCACATTCTGTGAATCGTATGTTCCGTCGACCGTGAGTGCCGGTCTCCACGGTCGTGGCATGGCTCTCATGCCTCCGGATGACCTGGCGTAGAGCAAAGCGACCCGACTCGGGAGTCGGGTCGCTTTGCTCTAGGGGGCCTTAGCTGACGACGGCTCGCAGGTGCCGTCCGGACGGGCCGCGGTCCTCGAATATCTGCGGGGCGAGCCGGTAGAGCTTCACGCTGCCCACACTGCCGGTCTCTTCCATCCAGCCGGCCGCGACGAGCTCCTTGCGGGTGCGGGAGAACACGGGTGGCGTCATACCTGCTGTAGTAGCCAGCTCGCTCGCCTTGATCATCACAGTGCCGTCAGGTCGCTGCTCCGAAGATGCGTAGAGCATCACGACGATCCGCTGATTCGGGTTGAGTACGCGCCCGGTCTTCTTCAGCAGGTACTGAACGTCTTCCGCATCGTGAATCCTCATCAGGCCTCGTCCTTCTTCCGGCGCCGCCGGTCGCGGGGCTCCCGTACCTTGGTCTCCGGTGGGTTCCAGTCCTTCACCGCTTCCCGGTGCGCGAAACCGGTGCCGATGAACGCAAGGTATGGCGTGCACCTGTAGAAGGTGGTCCGCCCGAGCCCGCCCGCTTCGACCAGCAGTCGGGCCTTCTTGAGCACCTTCACCACTCTCGATAGAGCATCGGGGCTCATGCCGAGCTCTGCCGCGATATCTGCCCCGGTCCGCATGATGGCCTCCTCGCTCGTTTCCGTGGCGAACCAGTACCAAGCGAGAACCCTGAACTCCTTGTCGGTCAGACCGGAAGCAGCAGAGGCGAGTTCGCGGCCCTTGCGGATGCCCACGTTGATGTGGGCCCCACCATCGAACGCATAGTTGGCGCGGCGTACCTCTTCGACCTCGCCTGTGTCCTGATCGACCAGCGCGAGGATCTTTCGCGCCTGCTCTGCCATCGAGGGCCGTCCCTCCAAGTTGATGTGCTGCCAGCTAGGCGATCCGACTCGTGGAGCGGATCAGTTATCAGGAAGAGCATTACCAGATTGCTAAGTGATCCGGCTACAGGGTCGGATCGGTGTGCCCCAAGGACACTGAGCACATGGCTATGCGATCCGACTCCACAGTCGGATCAATCCGCTGCCGGAGTCGGGTCAACCCGTCACCAGGATCGGATCGACCCGATCCTCGAATCGGCAATGATGATCAGGGGATCGGGTATCCCGTTCCTCTGATCGGATTGACTCTTGTCTTTGTGCAGGTCAGAGACGTGCGGGGGCTGCGTCTTCTTAATGCACTCCTGGGAGGACAAGTGCAGGACTCCACGGGAGGCCCTGCGGGCCGTCGCTACGCGCCGGTCCTCGGGCGTGTCGCGCGCTCAAGTCGTTCATGCGCAGGCTGACTGTGGATGAGGCCCTAGCAGCAACATGAACATGGCTGAGCTCCGGCTGTAGCTCAGGTGCATACGCGTGCCTGGTCAGTTCGCTGTCCCGCCGTCCTGGCGTGCTGGTTTGGGCTAAGGCTGTGAGGGAGGCAAAGGATGGCTGCTCAGTCACCGAACTGCCCGCATGATGCCTGCGCTATGCCCAGTGCATAGCGAGCACAGCGAGCACCGTCTTCAGGTCGCCGGGCTGGCTGGCCTGCCCGGCGCGCACGTTGCTGATCCACGCACCGAGCCTCAGGTCGATCCGTCGACGGGTTCGCGGTGGAAGCGAGGGACTTCGAGGCCTCCTTCGCGGGCGTGGCCTTGGCTTACGGCTGCACCTCGAGGCCGTACGGATCAAGTTGGTCGACGGGGCGACCCAAGTGCTCGGATAGCCGTATCTGCGTCCATCAGGCGGCCGCTTCCCCACCGCCGCGCGGGCCATCACCTCGGCTGATCCGACTAGCACACTGACCAGAACAACCATGTCCGCCTGCTTCGCGGGGACGCTGGGATCACCGATTAGCCGGTTGATCGTGTCCCGGGACGGACTACCGGTCAGCGTCTCGTTGTCAGCCACCGCTCTCGCCATCTCGCCCAACGCGGGCGCGCCGGAGGAGATATACGCCTCATAGATCAACACGTTCAGTGTGCGTGGGCCCCCGACAGCAGGACCGGCTGACATATCAGCCGCTTGGCCCCCGGGCCCGTCCGGTCGGCGGGATCGCGGCTGTCGTCAGTAGGGCATGCTGCCCGATCAGGGCGTGAGCGCGCAGGTGGGACGCCATACTGGTGTCCTCCGTCTCGTCTCGTCAGTGGTGGCTGGCCCCGGGGCAGCCAACGAAGCCGCCAAGAAGAGCGGCCGTTTCGGGGCGGATCTACAGCTTGAAGTGCCGTCTTCGGCGGCACGGAGCCAGCTGTACGGGTTGTCGGCGACGGATGCCAGGCCGGCGAGGACCGCTCCGTTGAAGGCGAGTAGTAAGGAAGCCTTGCCGTCCGTGCGGCCGATCTCGCCTGCGACCGAGGCGCAGGCGGCGTCCAGGTTCTTGTCGGTGTCGCAGACCGTGGTAGTCATGGGCGTGTTTCCCTGATCTCTGGAGAGTGAAGGGGAGTGGGTGGTCGGCCCTTTGCCGATGCGCGGGCCGCCCAGCGATTTCCGCCCCGGCGCGCAGGCCGGGGCGGAAATCGTTCAGAACGGTGGTTCGTCCGGCCAGTGGTCGCGGGCCGGTAGGAGCCGGAGGGTGTGCTGCGGGCGGTCCCAGCACCAGCACATCTCACCGCCCGGATAGAGGCCTTCAGACCACCAACCGCCTTCGCCTTTGCAGTCCGGGCAGTTACGACGCGGCCTGGGGCGGACCCTGATCTCATGCCGGTTGACGGTCAGCTCCCAGGCACCGGCCTTGAGGCCACGGCGGCCGCCGTGGCCTCAAGCGGAACCACGGCCGTGAGCAGCACAGCGGTACGGGCGCGCACAGCTCAGACGACCGGAGAAGGCTGGGCCCTCGAGCGAGAAGTGCTCCCGGAGATCGCGGCTGGGGCGGCGTCCGTCGCCAGTTCCATGCGGATCAGGCTGTCGGCGGTGCGCGGGATGCCCCGGCGGTCCTGCTCGCAAGTCACGTTGCCGGGGTGCTGAACGCGGCGTAGGGCAGTCCGCTGCGCATGAGCACGTACACGCTGGCCAGCGGCTCTCGCGGTGTGGTCCATGGTGCGGTGGCAGCCACGGCCATCGAGGCGGTGCTCCAGGGGGCGTCGAGCGTGTCAGCGAACTCCTGCTGGTCCGTGTATGTGGTGGCGGGCTCTCAGCCATCGGGGTCGGCGCTGGCACCGATGGAGGCAGTGACCGTGAGCGGACCGCCCGGCCAGGGCACGGGCTGGGCGAGCTCGTTGGCCAGGCCGCCCATGAAGGCCTGCAGGTCCTGGACGTTGATCGAGGCGACGAACTCGTCCTCGCCGAGGCGGGCGCAGAGGCTGCGCGGCCCGCCGTTCTGGCTGACAACGTCGTCCACCCGGGCGCCCTTCACCAACGATCGCTGGAACGCCGTACGGGTACGGTGGACGACCGAGACCGACGGCCTGTGCTGGCCGTGCCTGGATGCGCACCGCGAACGGACCGAGGCCGAACGCGCCGCGCGACGCCAGGCGGAAGGGGAAGCTGCCGCCCGCGCGGAAGCGGAGGCGAACAGGCCCCGCGGCATCTTCCGCCGCCGCTGACCCGACCAGCCTGCGGCACGCCGTGGCCGGGCCCGTGGTCGCACCCCCGACCATCCTGCCGAGGTCCCCAACCCGGAGCTCTATGCGCGCACACCCCGCAGCCCCGACCACTGCGGGGGACAGGCTGACCCACGACCCTGACCACGGCAGGTCAGCGGGCTGGCGTGCTTCCCCGCCTGTCGGGGAGACATGAGAAAGGCCGGCATCCGCCGCAGGCCTACGCGTCGGCCTCCTGGCGCAGGTCCAGGAAGAACCGCAGCCGCACGCCGGGTTCGTCAGGTTCCCGGATCGTCCGGTCTGTCGGTGCGATGGCACACCGAGCGGCGAGCAGCTCCTGGACCGCGAAGGCGGTGTCGTCATCGGCGGCCGCGACCTCCACCACGGCCAGGCCCGGCACCGCCACGTGCGCGTCGTTGATGGGTCTTATGTTGGGCACTACGTGCCGGGGTGCCCGTAGGTTCCGCTGGCTGGGGGGTGTCACCCGATCGGGGATCCCGCCCGCGTTGCTGTACTTGTGGGTCTTGCGCTGGCTGCCAGCGCACAGGCCGACCCGGTCACCGGGGCAGGTCAGCGCGGACGGGTCGGGCTCCGTGATCGGCGGCGGGGAGTGCCCGCAGAATATCGACTCGAATGGCACTGCTGTTCGATCCGCGCCCGCTTGGGCGGCAACATCTCTTGCGTCAACCCTTGCGTCTTCTCCTGCGGCATCTCTTGCGCGAGCCCTGCCGACGCCGCCGTGTCTGTGCACGTCACCCCCACCGGATAGGCGTGGTCGGGGGGTCTGGCATCCCCGTTGCGACCGCTTTCGCCCATGTCCCTGGCTGGAGTTGAGAGGGAGGGACAGGGAGGAATGGGCGGCGCGGACGCAGCCGGGGATCCGGGCGCGCTCGCCAGAGTTGCGCGCCGGGCGGGGCCGCCGCGCCAGCCGCCGGCCAAGCGGCGGCACGAGAGACATGGGTGGCCCTATCCGGGCGGCGCCCAAACGTCCGGCCCGGCTTCCCGCCACTCCACCCAGGCCGCGCTCACCACGTCTTCGGGCTCGACGCCTTCGGATCCGGCCTGGCGTAGGAACTCGACGATGTCGAGCAGCGTGTACGCCATGCCCATGAAGTGGCTGCCAACGCGGACCCGCCTGCCGCCGTCCTCGGCCGGCGGGTAGACGACGACCTGCGGTGTCTCGGTCACCCTTTCAGAGTGCGGTGTGGGTCGGGAGCGCGCATGCGGGACGCCGGAGCCGTTCGTAGGCTGAGGGTGCTCGGGGCACTCACGGAGGTCTACCGATGCCCCGAACCATATGGTCAGGCGCTATTTCTTTCGGATTGGTCACCGTTCCGATCAACGTGGTGAGCGCGACCGAAGATCACAGCATCCGGTTCCATCAGTACCACCTGGAGGACATGGGGCGCGTCCGCTACCGCAAGGTGTGTGAGCTGGAGGAACGCGAGGTCGACCAGTCCGAGATCGGCAAGGGCTACGAGCTGACCCGGGACCGGATCATTCCGATCACCGATGAGGAACTGAGCAACCTCCCGCTGCCGACGGCGAAGGCGATCGAGATCGACGCCTTTGTGGCACTGGAAGACATCGACCCGATCCGCATGGGCGCCGGGTACTACCTCGCCGCCGGCGGGCAGGTCGCCGCGAAGCCGTACAAGCTCCTCGTCGAAGCGCTGCGCCGCTCCAACAAGGTGGCCATCGCGAAGTACGCGTGGAGCGGTCGCGAGCGGCTGGGCATGCTCCGGGTCCGTCGCGACGCCCTGGTCCTACAGGAATTGCTGTGGCCCGACGAGATCCGCGACCCCACCGAGCTGCTCCCGTCACCGACCGAGGTGTCAGAGGACGAGATCGAAGGCGCACTCGCCCTCATGGACACCATGACCATCGACGCGCTCGAGGGCGAGGAGTTCACCGACCGCTACACCGAGGCGATCGCCCAGATCATCGAGGCCAAGCGCGAGGAGAAGCCGCTCCCCGAAGCGCCCGAGCCGGAGCAGCCGGCCCAGGTCCTGGATCTGATGGCCGCGCTGAACGAGTCGGTGCAGAAGGCCAAGGCCTCCCGCACGGGGAGCGCGGGCCCGGCGCAGATCCACGAGCTACCGGAGCCGAAGAAGAAGGCGGCCGCCAAGAAGCAGCCGGCCAAGAAGACCACGGCGAAAAAGACGGCCGCCAAGAAGACCACGGGCCGCCGCCCGCGCAGCGCCTGACCGCGCTGACGCTAGGGCCTGTCGTTTGGATCAGGCCGGCTGTAGGTCACGGCGCCTTCCAACCGACCCGAGCGGGGTCTGGTGCGTGCAGCTGCAAGGCGGAGGAGGGCGCCAACGCGGAGCGTTGGCAACCGACGACAACGCCGCAGATGTGCGTGCCAGACCCCGCGACGCCGGGATGATCCAAACGACAGGCCCTAGTCGAGGATGCCGAGTGCGGTGTCGGGCCGGCAATGGAGGCATGCCGGCACCTGGCGCCGCAGCGCGTCGAGCGCCTGCTGTCGGGTTGCCGGGCGGCACCGCCCGCTCTTGGCGGCAGCCCAGCAGCCGCCGGTGTGCACGGCGTCCACGTTCTGGCGGTTGAGCCCGTACTGGATCAGCCATTCCGGCTCCGGCGGCCGGCGCTCCTCGCCCTGCCGCCGCTCGCGCTCGCGCCGTTCCTCGTCGGCGATCCACCGGTCGATCAGGGCGAGCTGCCGGGCGGTCTGCTGTTCGACGACGCGGCGGGCGAATCGCAGCATGTCCAGACGCGAGGTCGGCTGGTTCACCTGCCCCGCTCCTCTGTGCTGTGACGTGTGTCCGTTTGCCTAGGAATTCGAACACGCGCTCTAATCTCAGTATGCACCGTGTAGAGCACCTCACCGACACCCAGGTGTGACTGAGCGGGATAGTTAGCCCTTGAGCACGCTAGTTGGCCCGAGCGCGATAGATGGCCCGCAGGGTAGCGCTCGAACCACTCTGATCAGCCTGTGTTCTGAGTTCTGTCGCATTCAGCCTGTCCCGTTCGGTGTCCTGGCGGCATGTCGGCCAGGTCCGGATCAAAAGGCCAGGCGGCGGATCGCGACTGCGGCCGCGTCGTCGTTGAGGTGGCCGTGGACGTGGGCCAGCAGGTCGTCGTGGAGAGCGCGCAGGAGTGCGTCGGGGTCGTCCTTGGTCCACGCGGCCGCCCGTTCGGTGAGCGGGTAGAAGAGGTGGTTGGTGTCACGTGCCTCGATGACGCCGTCCGTGTACAGAAGGAGCAGGTCGCCGACCTCGAACGGAAACGTCTGGACGTCGTACGCGGTGATGCCGAAGGCGCCGCCCAGTCCGATCGGAAGGTGGCTCGCCTCCGGCGTGAGGGCGGTGACGTGAGTGCCGCGCAGGAGCAGCGGCGGTGGGTGGCCGCAGTTGATGAGGTGGACGACCGGTTCGTGGTCGGGGATGTCGAGCAGGATCGCCGTGGCGAAGTCCTCGTCGGTGTCCTGCTCCGTCTGCGAGCGCCACTGGCTGCTGTCCCAGCGGAAGGCGGCGTCCAGGTGGATGGCGAGGCGGGGCAGGGTGGCCTGCCGATGGGCGGCCGCGCGGAAGGCGCCGAGCAGCAGGGCGGTGTTGTTGATCGAGGCCAGGCCGCTGCCGCGGACGTCGCCGATGAGGAGCCGGGTGCTGTGGTGGTCGGTCCGTGCGGCCGCGTACAGGTCTCCGCCGAGATCGGCTTCCTCCTCGGCGGGGATGTACAAGCCGGCGATCCGCAGCGGGCCGGCGCGGCCGGGCAAGGGCTGCAGTAGCACGCTCTGCGCCGCCTCGGCGACGGACCGCACCCGGTGCAGATGGCGCTCACGCCGGTCCCGTAGCACGCAGATGCCGACACAGACGGCCGAGACGACGACCAGAGCGGTGATCTGAGCCTGGATGTTGGCGGAGGACAGGCCCTCTCTCAGCGCACCGATCAGCACCTGGGCTGCCACCGCGAGCACTCCCATCAGAGCCGTCACGCGGGCGCTGGCGAACGCCACGGTGATCGCCGGTGCCGCCACCAGCAGTGGCCCGAGGTGAATGTGCGGCGGAGCCAGCACGTCCACCAGACAGACCGTGACGATCAGCCCCAGAGGGATCACCATCAGCGCGGGCGCGTGACCCGGCTGCCAGGAACGCCGGAGGTCCCGCCATGGTCGCAAGGCCATGACCCAAGCCTTCCACTCGCCTCCCCATGCAGGAACGCGCCGCTCCGGAGGTCGTGCACTGACCGCGCCTGCGCCCATGACGGTCTCCTGTCGATGGCCCGCCGTGCACGGCTCTGCTGCGCGAGGGGTGCTGGGCCACTCGCCAGCCCGGTGACGCCCCGAACTGTGCATCGAATTTGTCTATCCGGGCCACCTATCGTGCACAGTCACAGCCGCCGCGATCTCCACCACGGCCAGCCCTGGCTCTGCCACATGCGTCTCGTTGATCGGTTCCATGCCTGGCACCACGCGTCGGCGCAGGAAGAGGTTCTCCATCTGGATCGGGTTCACCCGACCGAGGGGCCTGCCGGGAGAGCGGTCCGTCACGCCGTGTCAGGCCGGCAGTGCGGGCAGGCGGCGACGCCCGCCGCGAGTGCCTGACGTGCGGTCTTCTGGTCGACGCCGCGGCTGCGCTTGCCCGCGTTCCAGCATCCGCCGGTGTGGACATAGACCACGGTGTCCCGGTTGAGGCCGAGCTCGAGCAGCCAGTCCTGAGCCGGCGGCCGGGCGCGCTCGCCCTGCTGCCGCTCCCGCTCGCGTCGCTCCTCTTCGGCGATCCACTGATCGATGAGGGCCAGCTGCCGTGCGGTGTGCTGCTCGACGACGCGGCGGGCGAAGCGCAGCGCATCGAGGCGTGAGAGCTCTCGCTCGTCCACGTGCCCGCTCCTCTCGCTGTGTCGCCGCTTGCCCAGAAATTCGAACATGCGCTCTAATCCGAGTATGTACCGTGTCGACTACCTCACCGAAACCCAGAAGCGCATGCTGCGCAGCATCCGCGAGCACATCGCCGCCCACGGCGACGCGCCGACGATGCGGCAGATCGGGGCAGTGGTCGGCATGCGAAGCCGAGCGTCCGTGCACTACCAACTGGTGGAACTGGAGGCCAAGCACGCGATCGTCCGTGAGCCGGGGCGCTCGAGAGGCATCCGCCTCGCATGACCAGCGCCGGCCGCTACCACCTGCTGCTCACCGCTGACGACCGACCGGTGCAGCACGGCTGGTGGAACCGAGAGAAGACCGCGCGCGACAAATTCCAGCGCTGGATCGACGAACACGGCAGCCTGCCCGCCGCACGCGTCACCCTCACCGACGAAGAAATCGCCGACGTTCTGGCCGACTGGCCGGACCGGCGGTAGACGCGGCGCCGGCTACTCGTCGGCCGGGTCCAGGGGGGCGGATGCTGACCCGCCAAGTGGTGTGCGGGATCAAGGCACCGGAATCCGCAGGCCAGGGACGGTGGCTCCGCCCGATCAGGCGTTCAACCCGCTTTACCGGCAGGCTTCATGGGCTGCCGCCCGCGCGTAGATCGTCATGGGTCCCGAACCGGAATGCGTAGTGCTTGATCCCCTACACCACGTCGCGGGACACGACCGGGGGGCGTGCGGTGGGCCGGTCTTGCCAGGAGGCACCGGCCCACCGGGGTGCGCGCTGACGAGCCAAACGCCAGCGCGCGAATGCCCTGTTCAGCAGCGGTTGGAGCCGTTGGGGCACAGGGTGCGAGCGGATCGTCCCAAGGGGAACAAGCACGACGCAAGTGAAAGTGAGTCATCGGTGCATGAATATCCGATGGCACGAAAAGCGGAACATGGCTTGCCACAACACCAGCGGACGAACTCGCAGGTCGCTCTCAGAGCGATCACGGACTGCTCTGGCATTGGCCATAGCTTGATGTCACTGGCGCTGTTGCAGGCGCATGCGCGGCTCAAGAAATGCCTTGGACACTCGCGGTTTGCCTCCGGCATGGCATTGAGGCGAACTTTTTTGCATGAGGCAGGAGTGAACTTTGTGCCCCCGATCCGGCCTGACGCCGCCTCACGCAGTGGCACGATGCTGGCACGCGGCGTGGCGAGCCAAACGCCCCTGCGGATCAAGTCGGTTGGAGCCGGGCGCCCTCGTGTCGGGCGCCCGTCATTGCCGCCTGCTGGCGGCTGGCACAGAAAGCGAAGAACCATGCTCCTCAGCACCTCCCCTCAGCAGCGCCTGGGGGCCGCCGGCGCGGCGGTCATCATCGTGATCGTGGTGACGGCGGCCGCTCTGAACCAGCTCTCCCCGGGCAATGCGCCGGTGACGCCTGCTGGTGTTCTCACGCTGCTCGCCGCCGCCGGCTGCATCGGCGTACTGACGGTCCGCCTCGCCGTCACCGGCTTCGCCGGCCCGCTCCGCACCCTGGCGGCCCGCATCCTTGCGGTCGCGATGGCGCACAGTTGAGCAAGGCGTTAAGGAGCGAAGACCATGTCGACCCGGACGGGTCGGCCACCGAGTCCGGTGGCCAACGCCGGCAACGGCATAGGCGAGTTAGCCGAACACCTGCGCAAAGGCCGCACCCGCAAGGCGCTGACACGTGAGCAGCTCGCGAGCAAGATCAAGTGTTCTGTCACGACCATCCAACGTGCCGAGGGAGGAAAGATCCCTCCCTCACACGAGACCCTCACCGGCTACATAGGGGTCTGCGACCTGGACCCCAGCCGGACGCAGGCCATGTGGAACAAGGCCGTGAGCCTGCGCAGCGGCAGCGGACGAGTCAGCTACACCCCGGCCCCCGGCCCCGGTCTCGTGCGGACGGCCGACGAACTCGGTGCCGCGCTCGCACGCGTCTGGGAGGAGAACGGGCGTCCCTCAACCCGGGAGATGGAGCGACGGGCTGACCGCCGGTACAGGGAGACACGGGACTACGCCCCTCTCTCCCGCAGCACGGCAGAGAGAATCTCCCGACGCAGGTCACTGCCGGGCTCGGTACGCACCCTCCAGGCGTACTTGGTCGCCTGCCAGGTCCCGGAGGCGAAGTTCCCCATATGGGTTCAGGCGTGGGGACGAGTCCATGAGAAGCGCCGGGCCGCAGAGGAGGAAGCACGGCGACAGGCGAGAAAGACGAGCCGGATCCAAGCCCACCAGGCCAGGAACCGGATGCGGGAAGCCGGTCTCATCCCGCTCGACAAGTTCCCAGGCCCGGTAGCGCCTTGGTCAGCCGTTCACATTCCCTGCGACCAAGTCAGCCGATACCGGCTCCGCGCGGTTCTCCAGGGAACGGCTTACTGCCCGGTCTGCGACGAACCACTCCCGGCGGGGGCGGGGACAAGGGAACAGAGCCGATGAACCCCTGACCTTGGTCAGTAAGAGGGCCGGCAGTGGTACTGGGGATGGCCATCGGTCATCCCCAGTACTTTCCGGGGCGTTGCGGGGGTGCTGCTGGAGAGCGATGACACTGGCTCGTCGGCCGGAGCCGCTTCCCGCCTGGCGGGCACCTGAGAAAGAAGTTCGGCTGCTGCTCCCGCCTGGCGGGACGTACCGATGATCGGCCTTTTCTCGCAGGTCAGAGCCGTGTGACGTGGTCTCCATGACAGTGGATATCAGGGTCATCCGAGCCGGTCAGATGTACCGCTACTACCTGCGCCAGACCGTTGTCTGCGACGGCCGCCGCCCGGCGCGCACGCCGCTGCGCGAGGCCCAGGAGGAGGCCGGTGTACCGGCCGGGCGATGGATGGGCCGCGGCCTGGCCGCGCTCGGACTGACGCCGGGGCAGGAGGTCACCGAGGCACAGCTGCGAAACCTGTTCGGCGAGCGGGGCCGGCACCCGTACGCGGACCGGATCGAGGCCGACCGGCTCGCCAAGGGCGACTCCCCGGAGAAGGCGTTCAAGGCCGGCGCCCTCGGACGCCGGGTGACGGTGACCGGTGTCGACTTCGTCTTCCGGCCGCAGCCGACGATCTACCTGTTGTGGGCGCTGGGAGATGAGAAGACCCGGCGGGTGATCGAGGCCGCGCACGAGCGGGCGATCGAGCGGGTACTGGAGTGGATCGAGGACGAGGTGGCGGTGATCCGGTACGGCAAGGACGGCATCTACCGGGTGCGGCCGCCCGGCGGTCTGGTTGCCGCCCGCTTCCGCCACTACGAAGCACGCTCTGGGCGACCCTTGCTCCATGACCACCTGCTGCTGTCCGTGAAGGGGCAGCGCCTGGACGGGAAGTGGGGCTCGATCCACACCACGGCCCTGCACGAGAACACCGCCGCCGCCTCAGCGCTCTACAACGAGCTCGTGGCCGCTGAGGTCTGCGAGGCGCTGGGGCTGGCGACCGAGCCGCGCACCGTCACCCCGGGGCGCCGGCCTGTGATGGAGATCGCCGGGGTGCCCCACGAGCTGATCCGCTGGACCTCCCGGCGCAGCGACCAGATCGCCGCCTGCCTGGCCGAGCTGGAGCACGAGTACGTCACCGCCGTCGACGACGACGGCGAGCCGAAGTTCCTGCCCGTGGTCTCCGAGCGGGCCCGCGCCAAGCTGAACCAGATCGCCGCCCGCAAGACCCGCCCGGCCAAGCAGAAGACCCGGCCGCTCGCGCAGCTGCGCGCGTGGTGGAAGACGAGCGCCATCCTCACCTCCGGGGTAGCCGTCGACATCATCGACTCCCTCCTCGAGTACGCGCGCGCCGCGGCTGCCGTGATCCGGGCCCGGGTCGCCGCCGTGGTCGACGTCGCCCTGGCGGCCGTCGACGTCACCGCGACCGTGTTCGTGATGAACGACGGCGGCCGCTTCCACCGCCGCCACCTGCTCGCCGAAGCCCGCCGCCACCTCGCCCTCGTCCTACGCGGCCGCCGCCGCGAACCCGGCCTGGACGCCCAGATCGTGGCCGCCGCCATCTCCACCCACTGCCTGGACATCAGCGAGCCGAAGACCCTGCGCGGCCTGGAGGCTGGCTACCGCCTCTACACCGCCCGATGGGCCCTGTCCGACCTCCCAGACCGGCGCCGCCCGCCCACCCCCGCACCCGGCCCGGACCGGCAACCCCCGGCCGATCCGGGCGAGCCGGCTGCGCCCCGGCCTCCGGGCCAGGACGCGGCGGAGTGGGAGATACCCCGCCTCCCGCTTCAGTACGAGCGAGCTGTCCTCGCCGGTGCGGTGGTGCGGGAGAAGCTGCGCACCACCACCGTGTGGCGCCGGGCGTACGACGTCGTCGCGCACCAGCAGGCGGCGATGCCCGAGCAGCTGCTCGCGCCCGCGGCCGCCGGCCCCGAGAACGACGACCAGGAGCCGGAGGTCGGACGCCGGGACGCGATCGACATGACGGCGCTGCGGGCCTTGAGGGAGTCGCGTACGGACGTGGAAGCCCTCGATCTCACGGCCGACCGGCTGCGTCACCTCCAGGACGCGTTCACCAAGACGGCCGACGACTCCCGCGCCCGCGCGGACCGGTACGCCGAACAGGACGATGCCGACGCAGTGCGCCCGGTGGGCCAGGACGACCAACGCACGCACCACCTTCAGCAGCCGGACCCACGCCAAGGGCCAAAGGCCGGCCTCGGCCGCTGACCCCACCCACTGCGCGCACAGAGGAGGGCTGTCGGCACCGTCACCCGGACGAATGAATGAGCTGCCGCAGCGGCAAGCCAGCTGTGCCGGTGGCCCGTCCCGGCGGCACACTGCTGGGCGGCCTCCCATCGGTGGGCCAGCATCCGCGGGCGCTCCCCGGCCAGAGGCCCCGATGTCTGCGGCGGATGCGAAGGAGCCAGGCCCCGACCCCATGCTGCACAACGCAACCTGTTCGCACCTACCTGTGCGTACCGGGGCCGGACGGTCCGCAGTTCAGGAACGCTGATGAGTCACGGAGAGCTCCTCACGCAGAAGGCCCGCTACCGCGCTCGATGCACAGGCATCGGGCACCAGGCCAGCCTCCAGCACCCCCAAGCCCTCCAAGGGCAAGACCCAGTACCGGCCGCCAGCCATGACCAGGCCCGCCTGGAGGCCGCCGTGTTCGAGCGGCTGGGCGGAACGATCGACTACTGCGCCCACCCCGTCGGCGTCGCGCGCGTTCATCCCAGTGCTGACCACCTGGTCGTGGAGGTCGATCCGAAGCTCGGCCCTGAGCACTCGCTGCCGGAGCACTGCCTTCAGGCTCTGCTGCCAACCCAGTACACCGGGCCTGACGAGGACGAAGGACGGGAGCCGGGAGGCATCGCCGGGGTCAGGCTCCTCGGGATCGACGCAGCCGGCCTCCACCTCGGATTGGCAGGCACCGACGCTCGCGTCACCATCGCTGGGCCGGACCCCAAGCAGTGGCGGACCATCGTCACCCAACACCGGGCCTCATGCCCTGACCGCGACCTCCTCCCACTGTGGGACGCGCCCACGGTGACCCCATTCGAGTCTGCCTACCTGGCAGCAGACCCCACCTGGTGGGAGGAGCAAGCAGCCCACGCGTGGGTCGCCAGCGGCCTGCTGCGCCGCATCGCCCTCTTCCACACGGTGACCAAGCCGTACTCCCTCAACTACTGGCCGCACGGACTGGGCTGGAAGTTCGAGCTGCGCTATGAACACGACGTCCCGATGGACCATGAGGCGTTCCTCGCACATCTGACCCACCCGGCGTGGGGAATGCCGCTTAAAGCCACTCGCGAGCACTGCGTGTGCAAGCCGTGCGACTGCGACAGGGGAGCAGAGCGCAACTGCTGGTACAGCCTCGACACGGGAGGAGGCCGTCGGGGAGAGATCGGGATCCACTTCCGGCGGGCCCGCGCTGGCCGTGATACCGAGCATGAGTACGGGCGACTGGTCGCGGCAGGTGCTGACCCCAAGTGGCTCGCGCAGGCGCTCCCGTCCCACCACCAGCGCTCAGCCGCGCGTCCCCAACACTCGGGCCCGCGCCGACCCGATGCGGGTGGTCGGTGCGCACCGGCGGTGTCCGGCACCCACTCCACCGAGTGGAGCCCAGTGGAGTGGACAACATCGTGGTGGAGTAGGCGATATCGACGGGGCGATGCCCACATCCACCCGGTGCGCACCCGCCGCGTTTCTCCTTGACCTCCGCTCAGGTCAAGGAGAAATGCACCGCCTCCACTGGTCCACTCCACCTCGTCGGCTCTACCCGATGCGCACCACTCCGCGCCGCTGGCCGCACCGGTGACCGCCCCACCCACCCGCCCGGTGCTGCGGCTACAGGTGCAGAGCCACCACGGTGTCCACCACCGCACGGGCCCGCTGCTCCACCTGCTCAGCGCGCAGCACCTGCAGAGCCTGGATGACGTCCTTCGGTGCGTCGGCAAGGACCTGGCCGACGAAGTGGGCGATGGTGCGGGCGATCCCCGGCGCGGCAGTCGCGGGGCGTGCGTGGCCCACGCGCGGATCGCCATCAGGTAGATGACGCCGACCTCGTCCAGGACGAACGAGTCGGCGCAGGGGTCGGTGTCGTCGGACAACGCGGTCACGGGGAAGATGCCCGGCAGCAGTCCCGGCCGCTGCTCCACCTCGGGCGCGAGCCGTGCGGCCTGGACGTCGTCTCCGGTCTCCACCGCCAGGATGTAGTCAAAGCCGAGCTGGACCAGGTGCGGGGGCAGCAAGGGAACGATGGGGGCCATGGGCAGCTCCTGACGTACGGTCGCCGTGCCGATCACGGCGACGTCCCCAGCAGGGTCGACCCGCCGACCTGTGGACAGAGGCCAGAGAACTCTCCCTCCCCGTCCGGACGGGACGAATCGGGCTGCAAGGGCCAAACCCGGCTCCCTTGTCCACTGTGGTCGGCCCGACCACGAGCCCGACCATGACCCCTTGTCCAGGCCGCCGCCGCCCCGACCACGGCCGCGTTTCCCCTCGACCACGCCCGCCACTGTTCGCCGTCAGACCGCGGACAAGGGGGCCGGCTGCACGCTGCTCCCTCGATCACCGCCCACCCAAGGGCGGCCCGAAGCGAAGGAGCCACCACGATGACCACGCACCGACCACCGGCAGGCGCCTGGCGCGCCCACCCCGACCATGAGCCCGACCAGCACCGGACAAGCCGCCCCGGCCTCCTGCGGTGCGCACTTGGGACGCCACTGTGGAACCCACTTTGGTGCCCGACACCGAGCCGGACGAAGAAAGCCCGGGTCACCACGCAGATATGGCCGCGCGCCGCGTTGTCACAACCCTCTTCTCTCCTCCTGAACTTGAAGGGAATGTCCGTGATGGAGGAGATCATCGGGTCCGGGGGCCGGGAGCCCTCTGCGGCCGGGCGTGGCCGGCGCCCGGCCGGTGGCCGTGCGCGGCAGGCGAGGAAGGGGCGGGGCTGATGGCGGGGAAGCGGAAGACGAACCCGGCGGGGTCGACGAACAATCTGCGCGGCGACGTGCTGCGCGTGCTGGGTGTGCTGAAGGTCGCGACGGTCGAACAGATCCAGCAGATTGCGGCCCCGCACATGAGCTACCGGCACAGCGACAAGGACAAGCCCTCGGAGCGGAAGCAGGCCCGCACCGCCTCGCACCTCGGGGCGCTGTCCGATCTGCGCAAGCACGGCCTGGTGGAGAACGGCGGGAAGACCTCGGGCGGGGATACCCTGCGCAACCTGACGCCTATGGGCCTGAAGGCCGCCTCTTACGAGTTGGGGCGGCCGGTGGGGGAGATGGGCGGCCCGGCCCGTGGCGCGGGCCGCAGCGGCGCCTCCCACCCGATGGCGGTCAACGAGGCCCTGTTGGCACTGCTGCGCCCGAAGCCGGACCTGACCCAGCTCGATGGCGAGCCGGCCGATGTCCTCGCCGCCGCGCAGGCTGCCGTCGACGCTCCGGCCGGGCTGGGCACCATCGCCTCCTACGCGACCGAGGTGGCGTTGCCCGCGACGGGCACGTGGTCCAATCCCGGCAAGGGCGGCGCCCAGGCGGACATCGTCATCACCGCGCCCGAGGACGGGGTGCCGCTGCTGTTCGTAGAGATCGACAACTGCTACGAGTCCGCGCAGGAACTCGCCGCGAAGATCGAAAAGTACGTGCGGTTTGGCCAGCGGAAGGTGAAGGACGCCGACGGCAAGGCGCGGCCGATGTGGCGCACCCGCTGGTGGGTGCCCGACGGACGGTACGGCGACCAGCCGCACCCGCCGCTGCTGCTCGTCTTCAACCGCGTCGGCCCGCGCAACCCCAACACTGTCATCGCGCAGTTGGCCGAGCTGACCCACCGGCACTGGCAGGGCGACGCGCACGACGGCTTCCACATGTACGACGGCAAGCTCCCCATCGTGGTCACCGGCATGAAGCAGCTGAAGGAGCACGGCCCAGCCGGGGCGGTCTTCCGGCGCTTCGGCCGGCCGCAGAACCAGACGCTCCTGGAGGCGATCGGCAACCCCCGCCGCGAAGCCCACGACGCCCGCCAGCAGGCCGAGTACGAAGCCCGCGAGCGGGAGTACAAGGAGCAGCTGCGCCGCGCGGCCGAGCAGCAGAGGGTCGAGCGGGAGGCCCGCCGTCCGGTGTGCGCTGGGTGCGGCACCCGGTTCACCGACGAACGGTGGAAGGCCATCGAGCCCGCCGGGTGGGACGCCCCCCGGGAGACCCACCCGCACCTGTGCGACGACTGCAAGCAGCGGGCCACCACCGCCGAACGCCAAGCGGAGTACACCGAGCCCGAGCACCAGGACCAGGTTGTGCCCGAACAGAAGGCCGGCGGCACCTGGTTCTCGCGCTTCCGTACCTGACCCGGGCACACCGCCTCCGGCTGCGCGGGCAAGCCTCGGGACGTCCTTGGGCAAGCCCGTGCTGTTGGTGGCGGCTGACGGCGTCCGAAGAGTAGCCGGTCCAGCGCACTGCCGGCTGGTTGAGCTGGAGACGAAGCAGGCGATCGTCCGCACGCCGCCGGAGGGGATTCGGCTCGCATGACGCCAGATCCGCGTGGCGGGTGGCGCGGGGGAGTCGCTCTTTCGGGGCGCCGACAAAACGTTTGCGCGTTGTGACGTCCACCACATGTTCGATGGCCCCGCAAGCAGTTCATGGCGTTTCTTGTGGCCACTTGATCTCGCGCCCGAACGATATCCGCGCTGCTCACGCAGTGTGCTCGAATGATAACTTACCGGCAGGTCAATTTCTGTGCGTACACATGTGATCACTTGGGGTCAAATATTGATCGGTCTGCCGCTATGCGTTTGGGGGCCCTGATCCGAAATGCTGCGGCCGAGGACACACCGCGGTGTCCTTCAGCGCCACCAGCCTTGCGAGAACGGCGAGTTGACGCTGCGTTGGCAGGAAGGACGAGAGGTCTCGTGTCCCACAACGATCTGTTCGCGCTGACGGCGGTGATCACCGCCCTCCGCGTCTTCCTCCCCGACATCCGTACGGGGATGCGCCGCCTGCTGCGCGCCGGCGCCCGGGTCGGCGTCGCCGAGCTCCTGCACACCCGCACCGCCACCGACGAGCCGGCCGCCGCGGTCGCCGCCCGGGACACGGAGGCCTGAGCCGATGAGCGAGGACAGCGACGCACACACCCTGCCCAGCTCCTTCGAGGAACTGAACACCTTGCGTGGCATCCAGTACGAGATGCCCCAGAGCCTGGACGCCTTCTACAGCCGCTACGCCCGCCCGCAGATGCGATATGCCACGACGATCCTGGGCAGCGAGGAGGCGGCCAAGACGGTCGTGCGAAACCTCTACACGCACCTGGCCCTCAACTGGAACGTCATCCTCCTCGGAGAGGGCGGCCCGGAGGCCTACGCCTGGCGGGCGCTGAAGCTGCGGGTGGAGACGCACGCCCGCATGACGATCGCGCCGACCGCCGACGGCCGGTCAAGGACTGCGTCAACAAACGACCGAACCACCGCCGTCTACGAGGCGGTGCGTGCCACGCTGTCCGACATGCGCTCGCAGATGGCGGACCTGGAGTCCCCGATCGGCCTCTACACGGCCATAGCCGCCCTGCCGGAGCGCCAGTTCGACGTGATCATCCTGCTGTTCGCTCTGGGCTACTCGGTGAAGCAGGCCGCCGAGTTCATGGGCATCCACGAGGGGACGGTGCGCACGCACCGGCGTGTGGCCCGCAGGAGCATCGCCGCCAAGCTCGGCATCAGCCTGGATGATGTAGAGGAGATGGAGTAGACGTGCCGCGCAGCATCGACAGGATCCTCGACCAGACGGCCATTCCGGACACGCTCACCGACGACGTCCTCGACGACCTGAAGCGCGAGATCGTCCGGGACGTCACCGCCGTGCTCATGTTCGGCGGACAGCCGGCACCACAAGGCCATCACCCGACCCGCCTGGACTGCGCCGAGCGGTACCTGACGGCACTGTCCTGCGACCTCCTGCGCAGCAAGCAGGCCGCGGAACACCTGGCCGGCATCGCCGACGACCCGGTCGACATCGACGGCGCCCTGCACTTCGGCTGCCTGCTCAACCTGGCCACGAAACCCGAGGGAGCACAGTGGTGGTGGCAGTACGCCGCCGGCGCCGGAAACGCCACCGCCGCCTACTGCCTCCACCTCCTCCACCTGCACCGCGGCGACCTCCGCGACGCCGAACACTGGATGAGCCAGGCCCTCACCCTCGACATCGACCTCAACTTCGCTCGCCGCCCCAAACAGCGGACCTGGCTCCACACCCCCTACGAGCAAGTCCTGCGCGAAGCCGTGGAACGCCTCAAGGTGGATGACGCCTGCGGCGAGTTCCACCACCCCGATCAGCGCCTGGCCGACCGGATCGAAGAGCTCGCCGACGCCTGCTGACTCCAGCAGCACGACGCGGCCATCATCCGACCCGGCCGGCGTTCTGACGCTTCGGCCGAGAAGGACCTGATCCCAAGTTCGGTCCCTTCCCACGAGGAGGGACCCGAACCGGTACCCAGCTTCCTAACCCGACCACGGGCACCGTCAACAGCGTGGCCGGACAGGATCACCCTGCCCGGCCACGCTGTTCGTCCGTACGCCGCTACGACCACCGCATCCCGATCGAGGACAGCTGCTCCACCCGCTCCGGCGACAGCGTCGCAGCCCGCGAGCGCTGGTTCCCGATCCACGCCCCAAGCCGGAGCTCCCGCTCCTCCAGGCCCTCGCCGTCGACGCCGACCACGATCGTCTCCACGTGCTTGCGCGGCACCCGCAGGTGCCCCTCGCGCTCGTAGAACTGCCGGGCAGCCTCGTAGTTCAGCGCCCACTTGCCGGCCTGCGTACGACGCTGCGGCTTTTCGTCCTCGGTCGCGGGCTCGATTCCGAGGACCTGCTCACACAGCCACTGCTGCACGGTCGTGAGCTTGTCCCAGCCGAACCGCACCAACTTCACCCACCGTCCGAGATCCTCGCCCTGGTGCACGACGACGCCCGGCTCCATCGGCAGCTCGCCGCCGGCCTCCAGGTGCAACCGGACGAGGTGGAAGGCGCGCTGCCACTCCACCGGCCAGGCCGGGCACCACGAGGGGTCGATCTCCTCCAGCTGCCCCCGCCGATCCTCCGACAGCGCCCCGGCCGACGATCCCACCGGCAGGCCCTCGGCACGCCGCTGCTCGATCTCGGCAGCCTTCCGGGCGGCGGCCCGCGCGTTCTTCAGCCAGATGCCCACCCGGTACCCCTGGTGCGTGGCGTCCAACGGCGCCAGGAGGTGCCCATTCTGCTCGGCCCACCCGCGCGCCGCCGCGAGACCTTCCTCCCACGCGACGTCGAAGTGCGACCACACCATGCCCAGCTTCTCCAACTGCTCCACGCGGTCCTCGTCCATGTCCCCGCGGGCGTAGAAGCGGCGGGCGTCGGCGATCCACTGCCCCAGCGGGAAGCCTGCGAGCGAGGCCGGCCACCCCTCTGCCTTCACCCACTACATGGACCCGAAGTACAAAGATAGCTGGATAGGCTATGTGAGGTCTGCAATCGATAACCCTGGGACGACTGTCCATGTTTACACCGAGGG
>NZ_JBSFGB010000048.1:0-58017 GCF_053596375.1 Streptomyces sp. NPDC001709
GACGCGAACTCCCACAAGCCCTGCGCCATCGCCTCGCACACCGCCACGTTCAACCAGCAGTTCCGCACCCCGAACCGCCGCATCTCCCCCCACTCGGAGGGGTTGAGGCCGTCGCGGTCGGTCAGGCGGCGCAGGAAGCCGCCCATCAGGGCGCCTGCGTCGGTGTCGTGGCCGACGGCCGCGGCGGGCAAGCCGGAGCGCAGCACAGTGGGCACCAGGCCCGGCTGGGTGGCCACCACCACCTCGTGACCCGCCGCACGCGCCGCCGACGCGAGCGGCACCAACGGGTAGTAGCACGTGTTCCAGCCCCACGCGGTGAAGAGGACCCGCACAGCGCTCACCCGGCCTCGGACAGTGCGGCCTCACGGGCCAAGGACTCCAGGCGGCGTACGACGGTCGCGGCCGGCGGCCGGCTCGCGGCCTCCTCCCGCAGGCGAACAGCAGCCGACCGGTACGACGGCGTGTGCACGATGTGCTGCGCCGCGTCGCGTACCGCGGCGGGGTCCAGGGGGCCGTCGGAGAGACACAGCCCGGCTCCCGTCCCGGCGAGACGCTCGGCCGGCGTCAGGTCGGAGATGTACTGCGGCAGGCAGAGCTGGGGGACGCCGGCGGTGACGCCCGCCATCATCGTGCCCGCGCCGCCGCGGGCGATCAGCACGTCGCAGGTGGGCAGCAGCAGGTGCAGGGGCAGTTGTTCCATGATCCGGACGCCGGGTGGCAGCCGTACCATGTCGAAGGGGGTCAGGTCGGCGACGGGGACGACGATCTCGGCGCCCGTCTCGGCCAGGGCTTCGATCAGCCGGTGCTGTGCCTCGACAGCGCGGTCGCCCTCGGTGGTGTTGGCCCACTGTGCGGACAGTCCCCAACTGAGGCATATCCGTGGGCGGTCGGGTTTGCCCAGCACCCAGCGGGGTGCAGCGCCGCTGCCGTTGTAGGGCACGTGTCGCAGGGCCAGGCGCGGGTGGGCCGAGGGCACTTGCAGCGATGCGGGGCACGGGTCGATCTGCACCACACCGCGGGAGTCGAAGCCGTCGATGCCGAGGCGGTGCGACAGTTCGGCGAATGCCTCGCGTTCGTGGTCGTGGGCCTGGGCGTGGAAGTCGACGCCCCAGAGCACGGAGGCATGGGGGATGCCGTGGGCCGCGGCGACCAACGGGGCCACGTAGGTGGTCGGTTCGGACACGATCAGGGAGGGTTTCCAGGAGGCGCACAGCGCGTCGAGGTCGTCAACCATGTCCTCGGCGATGCGGACCGAAAGGTCCAGGCGCCGCGGTGGCCGTGGCCCGTCCGGCGGTGCGGAGCCGGCCGCCGGCTGTGGGGCGGGGCTCCGGTCCGGCGCCTGGTGCACAGGACGCATGGCCCCGCCGAGTAGGTTGCCGTGGTCCACCGACGAGCCCACCGGCACGGTGGGCAGTCCGGTGCGTACGGCGGCGTCGATCAGCGCGGGCTGGGTCGCCACCAGGACCTCTTGCCCGGCGTTGCGGAACTCCCAGGCGAGCGGCACCAGCGGGTACAGATGCGAGGGCCAGGCCCAGGACACGAACAGGACGCGCACGGTTCCCTCCGCTGCTGCCGCTTCATGGTCGATTCCGTCCGAGCCAACATTCGGTCAACGGCATGGGAAACCCGTCCAGAAACGGTGAGGTCCGCGGTGTACGTGGTTGTCGTCGGTGGCCGGATCGGCGCAGGATGCAAGGTGCAACAGGCACCGCGTCGGCCTTGTGTACACGGGTGCTGGCCACCCTCCCACGTCGTAAGGAGAGAGCATGTCCGGGAACAAGTCCCACCCGACCGCCCCGAGGTTTCCGCTGTCGGCCTGGATCGGTTCCGCGCTGCCGCTGGCGATGGTGTGGGTCGTCCTCTACCTCACGGGCGCCGTGTCCACCGGTGTGCTGACGGCGATCGGGATCGCCATCGTCGTTCTCGTCCTGTGGGTGGGCACCGGGGCGAAGATGCGGATGCGGCGGGGCCGGTAGGCGCGGGCGGATGGGCGGCCGGTGCCCGGTGGTCGCCGTTGCCACAGCCGTCCACGCCGTCTCCTCGACCGCCGTCTGCCACGGTGTGGCCGACGCCCCCGGCCCCTGTGGGGCGGGGAGGCGAGGGGAGTATGCGCATACTGTTCACCACCTGGGCGTGGCCCACGCATTACCAGCCGATGGTGACTCTGGCTTGGGCGTTCCGGGCCGCCGGTCATGAGGTGCGGGTGGCGAGTCAGCCTTCGCTGATGCCCACGGTCCGGGCGTCCGGGCTCAGCGGTGTGGCGATCGGCAGCGACCGGGACTCCACTCCGGTGGTCAACCGGCTGCTCGCCGTGGATCCGGCCGTCGCGGGCGACGGGCGCCGTTCGCGGACGGTGTCCACGTATGCCGCGATCGCCGAGACGATGGCGGACCCCCTGCACGACCTCATGACGCGCTGGCGGCCGGACCTGGTCGTCTTCGAGGAGAGTACGTACGCGGCGCCGTTGGTCGCGCGCCGCCTGGGGGTGCCCGCGGTGCGCCATCTGTGGGGCGTGGACATCCTGACGTCGGTGCGCACCTTCGAACCGTCTGCGCTCGCCTCCCTGACCGGGCGGCTGGGGCTGGCGGCGGCGGACACCACGGGCCTGGCGACCGTCGACCACTGTCCGCCCAGTCTTCAGGTGCCCGGCGCGGGCTTCCGCCGTCTGCCGATGCGGTACGTCCCCTTCAACGGCGCCGGTGTGCTGCCGCACTGGGCCGCCCGCCGACCGCGCCGGCCGCGTGTGTGCGTCACCTACGGCACCACCAGTTCGCGCCTGGCGCACTATGCGTTCGTGCTGGACCGGGTCGTGGCAGCGGTCGCCGGTCTGCGCGTCGAGGTGGTCGCCACGGTGGCGGGCAGTGACCTGAACCGGCTCACCGCACGGCGGGACAACGTGCGCCTGGTGGAACGCATGCCGTTGCACACGCTGCTGCCCAGCTGCGATCTGCTGGTGTCCCAGGCGGGACCGAGCACCGCGCTGACGGCGGTGTCCTGCGGGACGCCGCAGCTGATGATCCCTCAGATGCCCGACCAGAAGCTGATCTCGGCCATGATTGCGGGCATGGGAGCCGGTGAGCGGCTCGAACTGGCTGATGCGAGCATCGAGGCGATCCGGGACGCGGCACAGCGCATCCTGTCCCGGCCGGAGTACGGCGAGGCGGCGGGCCGACTGCGGGAGGAGAGCCGTCGGCTGCCGTCGCCCGCCGACCTCGTGGAGACCCTCGTCGGTGCGGTCTCGGACGCGGTGACGGTGGGGGCGTAGCGCGGTCGGCGTCGCGTGACCGGCCGTCGGGCGGTGTTCGGCGCCCGACGGCCGGTGGCCCAGGGTCAGTCCAGTGCGGCGCGGCGGAACGCCCGCAGGCCGAGCAGGGTCATGACGGCGCCGCCGCCGATGACGACGGGCAGCAGGGCCCACAGGGACAGGTGCGGCATCGCGGGGGTGAGGGCCGCCCGCATGCCCTCGCTGAGGTACACCACCGGGTTGGCCAGCACCGCCGCCCGCAGCCAGGGGATCGCCTCCAGCGACGTCCACGGGTAGTACACGCAGCCGAGCATCATGGCGGGCATCATCACCAGGCTGAACATCAGGTTCACCTGGGCGGGCGGGATCACGGAACCCAGCCACAGCCCGAGCGCGGCGGCCAGCAGTGACCCGGTGAGCACGACGACCACGAGCAGCGGCCAGTGGTGCAGGGTGACGCCCGGGGAGTGCCCCGGCGCGTGCAGGAAGAAGGCGATCGGCAGCACCAGGAGGACCGCCACGACCGACTGTACCGTGCCGCTGGCGATCCGGGCGGCCCCGACGGCCCAGGGCGGTGCCGGGGTCAGCAGCCGGTCCTGCACCGTCTTGGGGTACGACAGCTCGCTGATGAGCGGCATGGTGACGCCCATGACGCCGCTGAAGAGCATCGTGGTGGCCAGCACTCCAGGCATGAGCACCTGGGTGAGCGGGGCTCCCGCCGTGCGCGGCGCGCCGGAGACCGTGGGCAGTACGTAGGAGAAGACGAACACCATGAGCAGCGGTTCCACGATCACCCGCGCGAGGAAGCCGACCAGCTGCCGGCGGAAGACCACGTGCAGGTCACGGGCAAGGAAGGCGAGGAGGACCCGGCCGAGGCGCACGGGCGGAGCGGGCTCCGGCTCCGTACGGATCACCACTGCGGCGGTCATACGCGGTACGTCCTTCCGGTCAGGGTGAGGAACGCGCTCTCCAGGCTGGGCCGCGAGGTGGTCAGGTTCATCAGCCGCCGGCCCGTGGAGGAGCCGAGTTCGGCGAGTTCGGGGAGCAGCCCCTCCGGTCGCTCGGTGACGGCGTGCAGCACCGCCCCGTCGACCCGGGCCCGGTCCAGGACGCTCTCGCCTCCCGCCGGCACGGCCTCCAGAGTGACGGGTCCGTCGAACGTCGCGGTCACCGAGACCTCGCTGCCCGCACGGGCCACCAGCGCGTCCACGTGGTCGCAGGCGAGGATCCGGCCGCCGTCGATGATGGCGGCGCGTGAGCAGAAACGCTCGGCTTCGTCGAGGTTGTGCGTGGTCATCAAAATGGTCTGGCCCTGTTCGTGCAGTTCGGTCAGCACGTCCCACAGCTGGATCCGGCTGTGGGCGTCGATGCCGGAGGTGGGCTCGTCCAGGAATAGGACCCCGGGCCGGTGCACCAGCGCGCGGGCGATGAGCAGGCGGCGCAGCTGGCCGCCGGAGAGCTGGTAGAAGACCGCGTCACGGCGGTCGCCGAGACCGAACCACTCCAGCAGCTCGTCCGCCCGCCGCCGCGCGGTCCGGGCCCGAAGTCCCCAGTAACGGCCCCGGAACTCCAGGTTCTCCCGCACGGTCAGCTCCCGGTCGACGGCGTTCGTCTGGTGGACCAGACTGATGCGCCGTCGTACGTCCCGGGTCTGTTTCACGACATCGAAGCCCGCGATGCGGGCGCTGCCCGCGGTCGGCGCCACGAGGGTGGTGAGCATGCCGATCGTCGTGGACTTGCCGGCCCCGTTCGGTCCGAGCAGGCCGAAGAACTCCCCGGCCCCGACCGTGAAGGTGACCGATGAGACCGCCTCGCGTTCCCGGCCGCGGACCCGGTAGGTCTTGCTCAGCCCTGAGACGTCGATCACTGGGCCCGCTCCTCTCAGGCCTGCGGCTTACGCAGCGACAGGGACTGGGTCATGACGGGGTAGAGGGGGGCGATGAGCAGGTCGGGCAGGGTGGCGACCACGTGGTCGAGGTCGAACTCGGGGAAGCCGAGCAACTCGCGCGGGTCGCCGCTGTCCAGGGTCAGTCCGCTGTCGGCCACCAGGCCGCCGACGTCCTGGTTGATGCCCCACACGTTGCGTTCCATGATGCCGAACGGCTGCAGGTCCAAGAACAGGTCGACGGTCAGGAGCATGAGCCCGCCGGGCCGCAGCAGGCGCGCCGCCGCGGTGATCACCTGCTGGGCCTCGGCCCGGTCGAGGTGCTCCAGGACGGACAGGCACATGACGCGATCGAAGCTCTCCGGTTCGAGGTCGGCGTCCTGCAACCGCTCGGCGACCAGGCGGACGTCCGTGCCGAAAGCGGTGTTGAGCATCTGGTGCAGTTCGGGGTTGAGCGGCAGGTATCCCGGGTCGGTCCACTCGTTGTAGTCGTCCCGGGCGGAGGGGTCGACGTTGACGACCTCGCAGCCGTTCAGGGCGGCGACGAACTGCAGGCCGCTCAGCCCGCTGCCCACGTCGAGCACGCGCATACCCGGTTCCAGGCGTGCGTTGAGGAACATCCACGGGTACTCGTGGTCCCGGGTGCCGCTCGCGTACTGGAACGCGAACGGGCCGTAGTCGGGGTTCGTCGGGTCCGCCAGCGCCTGGTTGGGACGCTGTTCGGGCCGCTTGCCCTCCTCGACCAGGCGCACCGACCGGTGCCCGTAGGGGGCACCCCACTTTTTGTTCCAGGCGGTGAACTCCGGCGGAAGGTTCTTGCGCGCGAGCATGCTGGTGCCTTTCGCTGTGTCGTCTGGCCGGGGCGTGCGGGGCGGGCCCGCACGCCCCGGTCGGTCATCCGGTCAGGGCTGCGCTTCGCGCGCGGCGGCCGCCGTGGGCGAGTTCCTCAAGGGCCGGGACGAGGTCCGTGGGCGCGGGCTGGGCGGCGGCTTCGTCCCGCAGCCGGGCGGCGTCGCGGGCCCACCGCGGGTTCTGCAGCAGGTCGCCGACGCGGGCGCGCACCTCGGAGGCGGTGGCGTCCTCCGGCAGCAGCACGTTCGCCGCGCCTGCCGAGGACATGCGCTCGGCGACGAAGGCCTGGTCGGGGAACTGGGGGACGATCAGCTGCGGCACGCCGCTGACCATGCCCGTCATGGTGGTGCCGTTGCCGCCCTGATGGACCATCAGGGAGCAGCTGGGGAGCAACAGGTGCAGCGGCAGCCCCTCGACGACGCGCACGTTGTCCGGCAGGGTGCCGAGCAGTTCGCGGTGGCTGGGCGCCACGGTGACGACGACCTCGACGTCCAGGTCGGCGACCGCTTCGATCATGCGTCCGGCCAGCACCAGGTTGGTGTTGACGGCGGCCAGCGTGGTGCCCCAGGTGATGCACACCCGGGGGCGGGCCGACGGGTCCAGCAGCCAGTGCGGCATCTCGGCGGGGCCGTTGTACGGGATGTAGCGCATCAGCCGGCGGGGGTAGTCCACGGGGATCTGGATGCGCGGGGGGCACGGGTCGAGGGTGAGTGTGCCCAGCGGGGCCATGTCCGTCACGCTGTGGCGTGCGCACATGTCGGCGAGCAGGGCGGGTTCGGCGTGCCGACCGCGGTAGGCGATGTCCGGGGCCATCAGGACCCGGACGTTGGGCACGCCGACGGCGGACGCGGCGATGGCTCCCGCATAGCTGGTGGGACTGTGCACGACGAGGTCCGGCTGCCAGGCGCGGGCGAAGTCCACGAGGTCGTCGACCATCGTCTCGGCGATGGTCGCGAACATGTGCAGTGCCTTCTCGCCCTTGGGCTTGCGTAGCTCGCGCCAGAGTTCCGGGGTGGCCTCGGCCTCGCGGCCGATGTCCATCGTGCTGCGGGTCAGCTCGGTGAAGTCGACGTCCGCGCCCACTTCGACGGCCGGCTGTCCGGAATGGGTGATGGCGTCGGCGAGGGCAGGCGGCCCGGCCACCCGGATCTCGTGGCCCGCGTTGCGTGTCGCCCACGCCAGCGGCACCAAGGGGAAGTAGTGCGGGGGCCAGGCCCACGCGGTGAACAGCACACGCATGTGTTCTCCGTCCTGTTCGCCCGCCTGGCGCGGGCGCGGTGGGATGGGGGCGTTCGTCCGGCGGAAAACGGCCCTGCCGTGGGCGCCGTCCGGGCGGTGCCACCGTCGCACCGTGTTTTGGGGAGCCGTTGGAGTATCGATCGGCCGGGCGGCGGTGCTGTCAGGCGGAGCGGACGATCTCCAGCAGATCCCCGATGAGGGCGGTCGGCGCGGACCGGTCGGCGTTCTCCTGCCGCGCCTTGCGGGCCTGGGTCGTGAACGACGGCCGCTCCAGCACATCGAAGACCGCGGACAGCACCGCGTCCGGCGTGGCGTCGGGGCCCGACAGTGCCCGGCCCGCCCCGCCGGCCTCCATCTGGCGGGCGATCGCCAAGTGGTCGGGCAGCTGGCCGACGGCCACCTGGGGCAGCCCCGCCGCGAGCCCGGTCAGCACCGAGCCGGCGCCGCCCTGGGAGACCAGCGCATCGCAGTGTGGCAGGACGGAGTGCAGGGGGACGTCGACGAGGACCTGGACGCTCGGCGGGGTCCGGCGCAGCAGGGCGAACTGCTGCCTGGAGACCAGGGCCACGACCTCCACGTCCAGTTCCGCGACCGTGCGTGCCACGTCACCGGCGAGGAAGTGCCGCTCGTCGAGCGCTGCCATGGTGTGCCCCCAGGTCACGCACACGCGGCGCCGGGGCGTCGGGCCGAGCGTGGCCCGTGCCGCCTCGGGACCGTTGCAGGGGACGTACCGGGTCACGAGCCGCCTTTGGTCCGAAGGCAGCGCCAGGCAGGCGGGGTTGGGGTCCAGGGTCAGGTCGCCCGTCCCCGGCACCTCCGGCAGGCCGAGCCGCTGGCAGGTGAGCTGCAGCAGTTCCGGCAGCAGACGGTGGAACGGCCTGAGCAGGTCCGGGCCGTAGAGGCAGCGCACGGCGGGGGCGCCGACGGCCGCCGCAGCCAGCGGGCCCGCGAACGCCGTCGGGTCGAAGACCACCAGGTCCGGTCGTGCGCTCCTGGCGAGCTGGACGAGGTCGTCGGCCATCACATCGGCGAGCCGGGTGAACAGCGCGAGGGCGCGGGGCACTTTGTTGTGCCTGGCGGCGGAGGACGATTCCCCTATGACGAGCCGACGAAAGTCGGGCCGGACGTCGACGTCCGGCCCCACGGGGACGGCGGGCAGGCCCAGTTCCGCCGCCGTGGGCACGAGGGACGGCTGGCAGGCCACGCGCACCTCGTGCCCCGCAGCGCGCAGCGCCCAGGCCCACGGCGCCATGGCGTACAGGTGGGTGCGCCAGCTCCAGGTGACGAACAGGATGCGGTGCGGCTCGTAGGCGCCGACGCGCGGCGAGCGGGGCATGGTTCTCCTCGTGACGTTGTCGGGCCGTACGGACGACCGGAATACGGATCTCAATGTGTCGGTTCCGGCTCTATTCGGGTTCGAGCCCTGAACGGCCGAAGGAGCAGGTCACGACCGCGCAGCACAGATCGCTCGACAGCCTGTCGAAGCATGTTCGAAGAAGGCTTGAACCAGGAACCGGAGACTGTGACCAGGTGGAAGCAGAGGTTACGGAGGTCCGTTGTGCACGTGCTCGTCACCGGAGGAGCCGGCTTCATCGGCCGCCACGTGGTCTCCGCGCTGCTCGCACAGGGGCACCGCGTGCGGGTGCTGGACGCCGCACTGCCTCATGTGTACGCGGGTCGGCCGGTGCCCTGGCCCGACGGCGCCGAGAACGTGCAGGGCGACGTGCGCGAACCCGCCGATGTGGCGGCGGCGCTCAGCGGTGTGGACGCGGTGTGCCACCAGGCGGCCGCGGTGGGGCGGGGTGACAATTTCGCGGACGCCCCACTGTACGCGGCCTGCAACGACCTCGGCACGGCCGTGCTGTTGCGTCAGATGCAGGTCCTTGGTGTCAGGTGGCTGACCCTGGCGAGTTCCGTGATCGTCTATGGCGAGGGGCAGTGGCGCTGTGCCGAGCACGGCGCGGTGACGCCGGGCCCTCGGGCCCGCGCGGATCTCGACGCCGGCTCCTACGAACCGCGTTGCCCACGGTGCGCGGCCCGGCTTGTTCCGGAAACGGTCGACGAGGACGGGCGCCTCGACCCGCGCAACGTGTACGGCGCGACCAAGCTGGCCCAGGAGCACCTCGCCGCGGCCTGGGCCGCCGAGACCGGCGCCACGGCCACCGCGTTGCGCTACCACCACGTGTACGGGCCAGGGATGCGTCAGGACTCCGGCTACTCGGGAGTGACCTGCACCTTCCAGTCGCACGTGCGCAGCCACACACGGATCGACCTGTACGAGGACGGGGAGATGATGCGCGATTTCGTCCACGTACGCGATGTGGCTGCCGCCAACGTAGTGGCGCTGGACCGCGCCGAGCCCGGGTTCCGGGCCTACAACGTGGCGAGCGGCACTCCGCGCAGCGTGGGCGAGCTGGCGCGTGTGATGTCGCGCGTGGGCGGGCTGCCCGAGCCGCGGGTGAGCGGGCGGTACCGTTTCGACGACGTGCGGCACATCGTGGCCTCCCCTGCCCGGCTGCGCGACGATCTGGGCTGGCGGCCCGAGGTACCCTTCGAGGAAGGGGTCCGTGCCTTTGTCGGCGAGGCGCTGTCACCCATTCGGCAACAGTAAACAAAGTGCAATGCACGTCATCGTTCGGTCAAATGTACGCTCCCGCTGTGCGGCGGTATTCGGGCTTGATCGGTTTTGAGCCTTTTCTGAGCATTTATTGTTGACTTGGTCGAGGCGCTGCCCCTAAAGTTCCCGACATTGATGGGCGCCGCGTGGACACAGATGACCAGCAGTCCGCGGAGGGCCAACGTACTGGGGGAACGCGTGAACAAGTGTGGCATGCATCGTCGGTAGGTGTTTGACACCCTTGCGCGCGACTAACACGGGGTATCAAATGTACTTTCGCGCATTGGGAACTTTTGAGGTTTCTCATGAAGGACGCATTCTTACGCCCACAGCGCCAAAACAGCGGAGCGTGCTCGCCCTCCTGGCGATGCATCGCGGTGGACTGGTGCCGATCAGCACCCTGATCGAGGAGATCTGGCCGACCGACCCGCCGGCTACCGCGGTCACCACACTGCAGACGTACGTCTACCAGCTGCGCAGGACTTTCTCCGAGGCAACGGGCAACCGCAAGGACATCCTGCTCACCAAACCGCTGGGATATGTCGCGAACATCCCGGCGGAGGACATTGACGTCCACCGATTCGACCAGCTCGTCGAGTCCGGAAGAAGAGAGCTGGAACAACAAAATCCGCACAAAGCATCGGAGCTGCTGCACGCGGCGACGAATCTGTGGAGCGGGAAAGTCCTCTGGGACGTCCACCGCGGCCCGCTGCTCGAAGCGCACGCGACACGTTTAGAGGAAGCGGGGCTCCAGGCGCTCCTCATTCAAGCCGAGGCGGATCTTCGTATCGGCCGCCACGAGGAACTCGTCGGCGAATTACGCGGTTTGCTCACCAGTTATCCCTGGCATGAGGGACTTTGCGCGAAACTCATGGTCGCTCTGTATCGGTGTGAGCGGCGGTCCCATGCCCTGGAAATTTATAACGAAGTCAGCCGCAGCCTAGCGGAAGAACTCGGTATCGACCCCTCACCCAATCTGCAGAAGCTTTATCAGGCCGTCCTCACCGACGCCCCGTGGCTGCGCTACGAGCCCGAGTCCCCCCAGGCGGTCGTCACCGGAGCCGCCGCCCCGGCGCTGCGTCCCGCCCAACTGCCCGGTGACCTTCCGGACTTCCACGCGAGGGAAGACCAACTGGCCGAGCTCGACCGGCTGCTCACCCCGGAGCGCAACGCCCCTCAGGTCGTCACCATCACCGGCATGCCAGGAGTGGGCAAGACCGCCCTGGCCTTGCACGCGGCCCACGCGGCGTGCGGCCGCTTTCCCGACGCCCAGCTGTACACGTGTCTGGCCAGCAGCACGGACCAGCCGGTCTCGACGGCCGAGGCGCTGCGGGGCTTCCTGCGTGACCTGGGTGAGGGGCTGGGCCGGCTGCCCGCCGACGAGGCATCACTTGCCTGTACCTTCCGCTCGCGCGTGGCCCACCTGAAGGGGCTGCTCGTCATCGACGACGCCCGGTCCGCCGAGCAAATCCGTCCGCTGCTGCCCGGTGGCCCCCATTGGTCGGTCATCGTGACCGCCCGGCATCTGACGGGGCTGCTGCCCGGCTCGCACGACGTCGTCGTCGGACCGCTGTCCACGGCCGAGAGCATCGACCTGCTGGACGATATGCTCGGCGACCGCGATGTGCGCGGCGAGCTGGCCGACGCCACCAGGCTGACCCGTCGCTGCGGTGGACTGCCGCTGGCGCTGTGGGCTCTGGGCCGGCGCCTGAGCGTCAACCGGCACTGGAGCGTCGGCAAGCTCGCACAACGGGTGACCGATACTGCCGGCCTGCTCACCGAGCTGCGCGAGGCGGGCCTCGACCTGCGCGGTTACCTGCACCGCGCCTTCCGCGACCTGGCAGACCCCGACCGCGAAGCGCTGTACGCGCTCGGGCGCGCCAGTGAGGCGGGCGGGTTCGACATCGACACCGCGGCGGCCCTGACCGGCACCGATACGCGCACAGCCGAGGACACCCTGGACAGGCTGTCCGCCGCCCATCTAATGCACCCGGTGCCGGGCGCCTCGGGGAAGGAGCTGCGCTACGTCCTGCACCCGCTGCTGCGGGCCGTGCTCACCCCCGCCCGCCGCAGTCCCATGCTGCGCCCGCCGCACATCCTTCCGGTGCACCGCCCGGTTCCCGCCGCGGTCGTGCCCCGGACGGTGCACGTCGCCTGAAAGAGACGCCCGGCGGCGGCCTTGCGTGCGCCTACGGCCCCACACGGGACGCGAGGCCGGCCACCGCACGCATCGCGGTGCCCGGAGCCGGCCGGAGCCTGTTCTCCCGGGCCACCTCGGCCGCGGCCGCCGTCGGCCGGTCGTCCCACAGCATCTCTGCGACCACGGCACCGGCCTCGGACAGCGCGTCAGGGGCGAGCAGACGGCCCACGCCGGCCGCGACCACGCGTTCGGCATGGACCTTCTGATCGCCCTGGCCGGCCACGACCAGCTGGGGGACGGCGCAGGCGGCCGCGGTCAGCGTGGTGCCCGCCCCGCCCTGATGCACCAGCAGCGCGCTGCCGGGCAGCACCGTGTGCAGCGGGACGGAATCCAGCACCCGCACGCCTGCGGGAATCTCACCGAGCAGGCCGCGCTGGTCACCCGCGACCAGCGCGACCGTCTCGCAGTCCAGCGCGGCCAGTTGGACGAGGATCCGGCGCAGCGGCTCGAGATTCCCGTGCACCGCACCGAACGTGGTGCCCCAGGTGACACACACCCGGGGCCGGCCGCCGCGCGCCGGCGGCCCGACTACCGACGTGCCGTTGAATGGGACGTAGCGCATCGGCCGACTGCCCGCCGGAGTTGGAGTCTGCAGCGCGGCCGGGCAGGGGTCCAGGGTGAAGGAGCCGAGGGGAGCCGGCGTGCCCAGCCCCCACCGGCGCCACAGCGGCTCCAGCAAGGGCCACTCCCGGTCACGCTGTGCGTAGGTGTGGTCGACGCCGTAGAGCAGGCGGACCGCCGGCCGGCCGGCCAGCGCCGCGGCCAGCGGACCGGCGTAGGCCCGCGGCTCGAAAAGCACGACGTCCGCCCACCGCTCGGCCAGTTTGGTCAGGTCCTCCAGCACAGCCTCGGCCGTCAGGGTGAACATGGCCATCGTGCGGGCCGCGCGCTGCTCGGTGGCCGTGCGGGGATCGGCGGCCAGGGAAAACCCCTCCCAGGCGGCGCCCGGATCGACGTCCCGGCCCACCCGCAGCACGGGCAGCCCGGTACGGGCGGCCACGGGCGCGAACGCTGGGGGCAGCGCCAGCCGGACCTCGTGCCCGGCGGCCCGCAGCGCCCACGCCGCGGGCACCAGCGGATACAGGTGGGACACGATCGGGAACGCGGTCACCACGACGCGTGCGGGGCCATTCACGAGCCCGCCGCCACATCCACCAGCCGGACCGTGCCGGCCTGGCCGTCGACCTCCACGACCTGCCCGTCGCGTAGCACCTCGGTCGCGTTGCCAGTGGCGACGACCGCGGGGATCCCGTGTTCGCGCGCCAGGATCGATGGGTGGGACAGCAGGCCCCCGGTGTCGGTGACCAGCGCGCCGATCGACCCGAACAGCACCGACCACTGGGGTGTGGTCTCGGGGCACACCAGCACGTCGCCCGACCGCAGCCGGCCGAACTCGCTCTCGCTGACGATCACCCGGACCGTGCCGGTGCAGCGCCCGGCCGAGGCCGCCGTACCGCGCAGCAGCCGGTCGCCCTTCGCCGCCGACTCGCGCGCGCCCAGGTGGGAGACGGAGTCGGTCCAGCGCACCGGTTCCAGCAGCGCCCGGTCCGCGTCGGCGAGCGCGGGCAGCACGTCGTCCAGCGAGGCGGCCGTCTCCGGCTCCCCGTAGGCCGGCGGGCCGAGGTGCGCGGCCGACCAGTTCCGCTCGCCGCGCCGCCGGTCCGCCAGCGGGCGCATGTCGTCGTCCGAACGGAGCGCTTCGCACGCTTCCTCGGCCGACAGCAGAAACACGTCGTCCGCCTCGGCCAGGCGACCGCGCCGGACCAGCCGGGCGGCCAGTTCCAGCAGGGCGTAGCGCACCTGCCCCCAGCAGGTGTGTGCGTAGAAGCCGGTGTCGTCGCGCAGCGGGAAGGAGCGCTCGGCGCGCTCCAGGGCACGGTCGAAGCGGGTCCGGTCGCCGGGGCTCAGGGCCGCCCGCGCGGCCGCCGCCGCGGATCGCCGACCCCGCCGCGCGCGTGCCATGGCCTGCTGCGGGTCGCTGCCGACGGCCAGCTGACCGGCTATCAGCCGCAGGACGGTTGCGGGCTGTTCGGACAGCGAGGGCTCGGCCAGGTCCGCGCCCATGCAGCGTTGGCCGTAGTCCCGCAGATAGTGGTCGAACGCGGCGGCGAACTCGGGGTCCGCGCCGGGTAGCCGCCCTACCGTGTCGTCGTCCGGTGCCTGAAGCAGCGCGCGGAGCGCGGGGCGTGCGCAGGCCAGCTGGGCCAGGCGGGCCAGCGCCAGCGCCGGCTCGGAGGACTTGCCGGGGAGCCCGGTCAGCAGCGGCAGCACCTCGGCGACGCCCCAGCCGAGCAGGTCCCGGCACAGCACGCCGAACTGCGCCCAGACCAAGCCCGCGGCGCCGCCGATCACGAAGTGCACGGCCTGGGCGCGGTGGGCGAGCCGCAACCGGGAGTCCAGCTCGTCCAGCAGTTGACGGTCCGTCAGTCCGGGCAGCGTGCCGGGCAGGGCGGACGCGGTGCGCCGGGCCAGCCACGGCTGCCATCGGGTGTGCCACCGCTCGACCAGCACGTACGGCTCGTCGGCGCGCACCGCGGCCGTCACACGTTCGGCCCGGCGCAGCACGGCCGCGGCGTCCGGCAGGGGCATGATGCGCAGGTACGACCAGCCGCCCAGGCTCCGTACGTCGATGCGCTCGCCGAAGGCATACCGGAAGAGGCCCTCGCTGCCCGCGTTCACGGCCGCGATGAGCGTGCTGACGTTCATGGGCGTGAGCGGCTTGAGGGTGTAGCCGCCGCGCAGCCAGCGGCCGGGCGGCACCTCGACGGCGACCGGTGTGCGCTCGGCGGGCTGTGGCAACGCGGTGACGGGCCGGGCCTGGAGCAGGACGGGCGCATCGTCGGCCCAGGCCCACTCGATGTCCTGCGGGCAGCCGGCCCAGTCGGCCACTCGGCGGGTGAGCCGGGCGACATGGGAGATGCCGTCCGCGGGCAGGGCGTCCTGGGTGCCGGCGACCCGCCGGGGCTCCGCGTCCCCGCGCAGCACCCATTCGTCGGGGTCGGCCTGGCCGGAGACCAGCCGGTCGCCGAGGCCGCGTACGGCGTTGACGACCGTGTCGTCCGGGGAGCCGTCGACGGGGTTCACGCTGAAGGCGACACCGGCCGCTTCGGCGTCCACCATGGGCTGCACCAGTACGGCCATACCGGGCACCGGTGTGCCGGGCCGGGCCGCGCCGTGCGGCGCGAGCGCCGAGGCGTAGCACGCGCGTAGGGCCTCGGTGAGCGCGGCCGGGCCGCGGACGCCGAGCGTCGTCACATACTGCCCGGCGTACGAGCGTTCCGGGGTGTCCTCGGCGATCCCGGACGAGCGCACCGCCACGTCCGTGCCGTCGAACGCCTCGGCGATCTGCCGCACGGCGTCCAGGACGTCCGCCGGCAGCGGCCGTTCGGCAGGCCGGGAGCCGGCCGCGGCGCCGCTCGGTTCGCTCAGTACTGCCTCGAAGGCACGCACGGTGAGCACCAGGCCGCGGGGCACCGGAAAGCCGTCCTGGCGCAGGGCCCCCAGCTGGGCAGCCTTGCGCCCGACGAGCGGTGCATCGCCGGGCCCGACGTCGTCCAGCGAGCGCAGCAGCTGTGTCCGCTCTGGTACCGGGGGCGCCGTCCCGGGCGAATCGGGGATTCCCACGGTCATGCTGTCCCTTCTGTCGTTCCTGTCGGGTCATGCCGGGCACGAGGGGAGAGGGAGACCGGCCAGCCGGGGCGGTGCCCGGGACCGGCCGGTCCGGGAAGCGGTCAGGTACGCCGGGTGCCGGGGCGGTCGGCGGCCAGGACGACCGCCGCGTCGGCGTCACCGGCTCCGGAGCCGGTGACGGCGTCGAAGGCGTCCGCCGCGGCGGACAGCACGGGCACGGACACGCCCGCGGCGCGTGCCGCGCGGGTGCCCAGGGTCAGATCCTTCGCCATTAGAGCCGCCTTGAAGGCCGCCGGCTCGTACTCGCCCTTGCGGCTGCGGTCGATACGGAAGGAGAGCACCTTTGAGCTGAATCCGCTGGCCCCGATGGCGGCCAGCAGCCGGTCGCGATCCAGCCCGGCGGCCACCCCGTAGTCCACGGCTTCGGCCAGCGCGGCCAGCTGGCCGCCAAGCAGCAGGTTAAAGACCAGCTTCGCGGTCGCTGCGTTGCCCGTCGGGCCGAGGTACGACACCTCCCGGCCCAGCGTGTCGAGGACCTCTTGGGCCTCGCCGACAGCGTCCCGGGCACCGGCCGCGAGGACCCGCAGCTCCCCGGCCGCCGCCTGCGGCGGATTGCCCAGCAGACAGGCCTCCACACGGCGCACACCGCGGGCGTCCAGCTCCTGGGTGACGCGGCGGGAGCAGTCGGGGGAGACCGTGGAGGCGTCCAGCAGGCAGACGCCTGGCCGCCAGGCGTCCCCCGCGGCGTCGAGGACGGCGTCGACCGCCCGCTCGTCGCTCAGGCTGAGCAGCACCAGGCCGGCACCGCGCACCGCCTCGGCGACGGAACCGGCGGCCACGGCACCGGCCCGCACCAGCGGCTCGGTACGGTCGGCGGTGCGGTTGTGGACGGTGACCCGGAAGCCGGCCGCGAGCAGGCGAGCGGCCATGCCCGCGCCCATCGCGCCGAGTCCGATGACGCTGATCGCCTTGGTGGTCATGCCGTTCTCCTCAGCTTCTCTCCTCGTCTTCGCCGGGCCGGTCAGCGCTCGGCCGCCGGAGCCGGCACGGACAACTGGCTGATGCAGCGCATCAGGCTGCCTGCGAAGTGCCGCTGGAACCCTTCGGCGGTCGCGGTGTCGCGGGGCGCGGCCAGATACGGCTTCAGCCGCTCCTCGACGATGTGCACGCCGCGCTGGCGGGCCATGTGCCGGCCCACGTCCTTGATGTCGCCCTCGTAGTGGATGACCCGCACGAGCAGTCCGTCTTTCATGAAGACGGCGGTGCCGAGCAGCCGGCCGACCTCCGCGCCGGAGTCGTCGCGCAGCACGGTGGAGTCGGCACGCTGGAAGCCGGCGAAGATCTCCGCGATCTCCTCGTCGTGGCCGGGCTTGATGTCATAGGTGATGGCCGCGTACGGCATGGCGTGCTGTTCCCTTCGGTTCGGGTGGGGTGGGCGGGGCCGGGCACGCGGCGGTCACATGCCGCCGTCGACGTTGAGCGTGGCGCCGGTGACGTAACGGGAGGCGTCGCCGACCAAGTACAGGACCGCGCCGGCGACTTCCTCGGGGGTGCCGAGCCGGCCGAGCGCGGTCATCGCGTTGATCTGCCGTGCCACGTGCGGGGGCACGTCGTCCAGGCCCGTGCCGATCACGCCGGGGGCGACGGTGTTGACGCGTATGCCCTGCGGGCCGAGTTCCTTGCACAGGGACCGGGTCAGCCCGACGACCGCGGCCTTCGCCGCCGTGTAGTGCGCCGCCCCGGCGCGGCCGCGTAGCGCGACGGATGCGCCGATGTTCACGACGGACGCCTGCTCGCCGAGGAGCGGCAGACAGGCCTGGGTGACCAGGAACATCGAGGTCAGGTCGGTGTCCAGGAGGTGTGCCCAGCGCGTGGGTTCTAGGGTGTCGAACGGTGTGTGGTCGTGGATGCCCGCGTTGTTGATGACGGCGTCCAGCCCGCCGAACGCCTCCCGGCAGGTGGTGGCGAGGGCCCCGACCGCCTGTGGATCCGTCACGTCCGCACGCACCACATGGTGTTCCCCGCTGGCCCGGCGCAGGTCGGCCTCCAGCGTGGCGGCTGCGGCGCTGTCGTCGCGGTAGGCGGCGACGACCCGAGCGTCGGCCGCTGCGAGTGCGACGGCGATCGCCCGGCCGATACCGCGACTGCCCCCGGTCACCAGGACGCGTTTGCCCGTCAGACCGAATGTCATCTCGTTCCTCTTCCTCTTCGTGTGTCAGCGGCCGATCAGCGGGAGATGACCGCGGCTGTGGCGTTCGCGGCGAGCGCGCCCACGGCGCAGCAGGTGCGCAGCAGATTCCAGGCGCGCCAGCGGGGCCGCGGGTCGGAGCGGCCGGGCAGCCGCTCGTCGGACCCAGGCGCCTTGACCGCCCGGTTGATGGGCACGTTCGCCAGGTGCGATACCGCCGAGACGCCGATCAGCAGCGCCCCGGCGGCGCCGAACAGTGCACGCTGCACGCCCTGCGGACCAACGGCGGCCAAGGCTGCGTCCAGCACCGCGCTGGAGAGCACAGTGAGGGGCATCGCGGGGTCGAAGTTGCGGCCGAGGAGCCGGTGGACCTCCACGTAACGGGGCCACGACAGGCGCAGGAACATGGGTACGACGCTGAGGGCGACGCAGAACAGCACACCGGCGGTGATGCCACTGCCCAGAAGTGCGAGGACCTTCAGCACGGCGGTGATGGCGTGCTCTTCGTCGGAGTTCAATGGCGCCGCCGGTCAGTACCGTTCGCTGACGGTCAGGACGTCGAAGGGACGGCCGCGGGAGGCGTCCTGGTAGGGACGCAGCGGAGCCGTCGTCTCCCGGTGTCCCGGCCCCTGCTCCCAGCGCTGGAAGGCCTCCAGGGACTCCCATTCGCTCATCACCACGAAGCAGCGCGGGTCCAGGCGCGAGCGCAGCAGTTCGTTGCCGAGCAGTCCGGGCGTACCGCGCAGGGCCTTACTGATGTGGTGGTAGGCCGTGGTCACGGCGTCGGCGCCGGTGGCGTCCTCGGGCACCCGGGCGTGGACGAGGACGCGTGTCCGTGCCGTCACCGCCTGGCCGGTGAGGTGGCCCACCACGCGCATGGTGGTCATGCTGCCCGCGCGGCGGTACGGGTGCAGCCGGCTGCGGTGCTCCAGGTGCTCGGCGCTGCGCTCGTACTCCCGGAAGCGCTGCTCGTCGGTCCAGTCGCTGACGATGTAGTAGACGTCCTTCTCCTCCAGGCTCGCGGAGAGCCACTGGCCCAGGTTCGCTGCCTGGCCGGTTATGGTGCCGGCGCTTTCCCGCCAGACGCGCTCGAAGTCCGGGCCCCGGCCGGGGTGGACCTCCATGCGCAGCGTCACGCGGAAGAAGTGCTCGGGGGACGTGTTCTGCTCGGACATGGTCGTCGTCTCTCCCTGTACGGCCTGGCCTGCCGGGATCCGCCGGTCAGATGCCGCCGTCGACGTTGAGGGTCTCGCCTGTCACATAGGTGGACAGGCCGCTGGCGAGGAACAGCACTGGGCCGGCGACCTCCGCGCCGCGGCCGATTCGGCCAAGGGCAGTGAGCTGCTGGTAGCGACCCCGGATCTCGTCGGTCAGCGGCTTGTCGGCCGTCTCGATTACCCCGGGCGCCACCACGTTGACCCGGACACCGCGTGTGCCGAGTTCCTTCGCCAGCGAGCGTGCCAGGCCCACGAGCCCGGCCTTGGCCGCGGTGTAGTGGGCGCGCAGCGGGATGCCGGCCTGCGCGGAACGGGAACCGACGAACACGACGGACGCGCCCGGCTGAAGCAGCGGCAGCGCGCGGGATGTCAGCAGGTAGGCGGCGGTGAGGTTGGTGTCGATGACCCGGTGCCACTCCTCGTGCGCCAGTTCCGCGAAGGGCACATGGCTGATGGCTCCGGCGTTACTCACCAGCGCGTCGAGTCCGCCGAGCCGGGTGCGGCACTCGTCGAGAAGGGTGTCGACCTGCTCGGGCACGGTCACGTCCGCCAGGGTGACGTGGTGTTCGCCGCCCCGTTCGGCCAGCTCCTTGGCCAGGTCCTGGGCCGCCCGGTCGTCCGAGCGGCCGCACACGACCAGACGCGCTCCCGCGTCGGCGAACTCCAGAGCCAGGTCGCGCCCGATGCCACGGGTGCCTCCCGTGATCAGGACACGCTTTCCGTCGAGCCACATGCCACTTCACTCTCTCTCGGGGTTGGTCGGAACGGGGTCACAGAAGGCTCGCCACGGCCAGGGCGTCGAGCAGCAGTGCGCCGGTCATCGCGGCGGTACGGGCCAGATGCCAGCGCCGCCATCTGGCGCGGGGGTCGCTGCGGGCCCAGTCGCCGGGTTCGCGCCAGGGGTCGAGGGCCAGGACGAACCGGTTGATCGGGACCGCCTTCGCGATTGACAGCGCGACCACCGAGGCCACCAGGACGGCGGCACACACCAGCAGGGTCCGCGCGGCGACCGAGGGGGCCCACACCGCGGCCGCGGCACCGGACAGCATCGCCACCGTGTTGATCACCGGCATGGCGGGGTCGTAGCGCGGTTGCAGGAACTGAACGGTCGTCACGTACTCGCGATAGGTCTGGACCCGCATCAGCGGCGCGATGCCCACGGCCGTGCAGAACATGTCGCCCGCGGCCACCCCGGTGCACACGAGGAGCACAGTGATCAGGATCGGGAACACCTCAGCCCTTTCGTATCGGCGCTCACCCGGGGTCACCGACGAGGCCACGGGCGTGCTGAGCGGCCTCCTCCAGCAGGTGTTTGATTCGTGCCTGCTGCCGACGGGTGTTGTGGTTGATGAGGTCGGCCATCGCGGCGTCCCCGACCGGAGCGGACGGCTTCATCTCGAAGTCCTGCACCCAGCGCATTCGTACGCCGTCACCGTCGGGCAGGTATTCCCAGAAGATGCTCATGTACTTGAAGGGGCCGGTCTCCACCCGGTGGGAGCGGGTGGTCCGGGTCGCCGCGTCCAGCGTGCGCCGGGAGACCCAGCTCCACTGCCGCCCGTCGGCGTCCGGATGCAGCGTGAGCCGGAAGACGACCGTGTCCCCGTCCTGCCGCTCCACGGTGGCCTCCGCGTACTCGTCGAACAGCTCGGGCCAGGAGGCGATGTCGTTCGTGCGCTCCCAGACCAGGTCCATGGGCGCCTCGATGTAGACACTGTTGTCCGTGTGCATGGCCATGGTCAGGCCCCCCGGTTCCGACCGGACACGTGCTCCAGCAACAGGCGCGGTGTGGTCAGTTCGGAGTTCTCCTCCTCCGGGAGGTCCACGCCCGTGCGGTGCTGGACCTCCGTGGTGATCTCCAGCACGGCGAGGGAGTCGTAGCCCAGCTCGGTCCAGCTGCGGTCGAGGATGTCGCCGTCCAGGTCGACGCTGTCCTCGACGCCGCTCTGGCGCATGATCCCCTTCAGTTCGTCAAGCAGCATGACTTGTCCGTCCTCTCTCATGTGCGGTGCGGTGGGAGCCTGTCGCGGGTGAGTACGAGCGCCGAGTTGAAGCCGCCCGCCCCACGCGCGAGCACCAGCGCGGTACGCAGCTCGGCGGCGCGCGGACGGCCCACGACCAGGTCGATCGGATGCTCGGGGCTCGGCGCGGTGGGCAGGGCGGTCGGCGGGACGACGCCGTCGCGTAGGGCCAGCAGGGCCAGGGCCGCGTCCAGCGCACCGGCGCCCGCGTTGAGCCGCCCGAGCAGCGTCTTCGGCGCCGTCACCGGTACTGCGTGCGGCCCGAACAGCTCGGCGAGGACCCGCGATTCGGCCGTGTCCCGCACCCGGTCGCCGGCCGCGTCGGCGAACACCACGTCGACCCCGGCGGGTTCGACTCGGGCGTCCCGCAACGCGCCCAGGGCGGCGGCCGCGAGCCCGCTGCCCTTCGGCTCTCCGGGGCCGTCGAAGGTCGCGGCGTGTCCGGCCAGCCGGCCGTACACCCGCGGGGCACGGCGTGCGCGGGCGGCCGCCGCGTCCTCGGTGACGAGGAACGCGCCACCCTCCCCTGGCACGTATCCGCACGCGTCCTCGTGGAACGGGAGGTAGGCGCGTGCGGGATCCGTACGGTGGCTGACGGACCCGTCGGCGTCCAGGCAGGTGAGCGCGTACGGCGACAGCGGGGCCTCGGTTCCGCCGGTGACGACCAGAGCGGTGCCGGTGCGCAGCGCGCGGCGGGCCGCCGCCAGGGCGTCGAGTCCGCCCGCCTGGTCGGCGACCAGGACGGAGCACGGTCCCTGCAGGGCGTGCCGGATGGACAGCTGGCCGGTGGTGGCCGCGTAGAACCAGGCGATGGACTGGTAGACGGACACCCGCCCCGGTCCCTCGGTCCACAGTCGGGCCAGTTCGCGCTGCCCGAACTCGGTGCCGCCGGATCCGCTGGCCGTGATCACGGCCATGTCGTACGGGTCGTACGGCCCCTGCCCGGGATCGTCCAGGCCCGCGTCGTGCAGAGCGGCCTCGGCGGCGACGAGCGCCATCTGCGTCCAGCGGTCGGTCTGCGCCCGGATCCGGCTCGGCACGGCGGCGGTGAACGTCTCGTCGGGGACCGTGCCGACCAGCCGGGCGGGCCCGGTGGGGGTGAAGCGGGTGAGGGGGCCGATGGCGCTGCGCCCGGCGAGGACGCTCGCCCACACCTCCTCGGTGTCCGTGCCGCCAGGGGCGAGGATCCCGATGCCGGTCACCACCGCCTCGCCGGAGCGGCCGGCCGGAGTGACCCTGGTGCGGGCGGCGGTGTCGGGCGCAGTCGTGCTCATGCGGCCCTCCCCGGCCTGGCGAGCACCATGGCGCTCTGGAAGCCGCCGAACCCGCTGCCGACCGTGAGCACGGTGTCCAGCCGGGCCTCCCGGGCCGTCACCGGTACGTAGTCCAGGTCGCACTCCGGGTCGGCGGTGCGCAGGTTGGCGGTGGGCGGCACCACCTGGTGCGCCAGCGCCAGCACGCAGGCAGCGATCTCCAAGGAGCCGATGGCGCCCAGCGAGTGCCCGATCATCGACTTGACGGAGCTGACCGGAACGTCGTACGCATGGCTTCCCAGCGCCCTCTTCAGCGCCGCGGTCTCGTGGCGGTCGTTCTGCCGGGTGCCCGAGCCGTGGGCGTTGACGTAGTCGACGGCGGTGGCGTCGGTCCGGGCCCGGTCCAGCGCCGTGCGGGCCGCCTCGGCCAGCTCCCGGCCGTCGGGCCGCAGACCGGTCATGTGGTAGGCGTTGCACCGGGTGGCAAAGCCGGACACCTCGGCGTAGACGCGGGCGTGGCGGCGCAGCGCGCGGCCGTGCTCCTCCACGACGAACACGGCCGCCCCCTCGCCCAGGACGAATCCCCTGCGGTGCCGGTCGAAGGGCCGGGAGGCGTGCGCGGGGTCGTCGTTGTCGGGAGTCGTCGCCTTGATGCTGTCGAAGCAGGCAACGGTGATGGGGGTGATCGGTGCGTCGGTCGCGCCGGCCAGCATCACGTCGGCGGATCCTTCCTCGATCAGCGCGACGGCGTGGCCGACGGCGTCGAGGCCAGATGTGCAGCCGGTCGAGACCGTGGTCACCGGACCCTGCGCACCGCTGCGCCGGGCGACCTCGGCGGCGAAGCTGCTGGGCACCAGATGGTCGCGCAGCTGGGGCAGTTCGGAGGCGACACCGGTCACCCAGTCGCGGCCCCGCCTCGACAGGGCGACATAGCCGGCCTCCAGCCCGGTCGACGCGCCCACCGCGGTGCCCAGGCTGACACCGAAGCGGTGTGGGTCGGTGACGGCGCCGTCGAGGCCGCTGTCCGCGCGGGCGCGTTCGGCGCACACCACCGCGAACTGGGCCGCCCGGTCCAGGGTGCGGATCTCGTCTGCGGTCAGGCCCTCGGCCTCGGCGTCGAAGTCGCACTCCGCGGCGATCCGGGAGCGGAATCCGCTCGCGTCGAACAGCGAGATGGGACGGGTGGCCGTGCGCCCCTCGGAGAGCAGGGACCAGAACTCCTTGGTTCCGGCTCCGCCGGGTGCGACGACGCCTAGCCCCGTGATGACCGCCCGACGCCGGTTCACCGGGTGACTCCTACCTCGGGCTGCGGCTCGTCCGGGGTGGGCAGCGCCTCGGTGTCGACGTGGCCGAGTTCCGGGCGAGGCGCCAGCGGACACAGGTGGAAGACCGCTTCCGCCGGCTCGGCACCGTGGTTCTCGATGCGGTGGCGCATCGCACGCGGCACGAGGACACCCTCGCCGGCCCGGACCGGAACAGGCCGGCCGTCCAGGCGCGCGGTCACCTCGCCCCGGGTGACATACAGGAACTCCTCCGAGTAGGGGTGGTAGTGCTCGCTGACGAACTCGCCCGGGCGCAGGGTGAGCAGGCCCATGAACCCCGTTGTGGCGCCGGCCGTGTTCGGGCCGAGCACGATCCGTAGTTCGCCGCCGCGACGGCGGTTGGGTTCGGCGTCGGTGAAGGCCACCGCACGCGGGGCGGGCGGCAGGGCCGACGGCCCTTCGGGCCGCGGTGCGGCGCCGGCCGTCACCGCGCCCGCCAGGTGTAGAAGCGGGTGGCCATGGCATCGGCCGGGCCGCGCCAGGTGTCCGGGTCGTACGGCTTCACGTACGGCTCCAGCCGGCGGCTGATGTCCTCGAAGTGCGGGTTCGCCGCGGCCTCGGTGATGCGCTCCGCCACCGGCTCCTCCGCCTCGATGAGGTGGAAGTACAGACCGCGGTAGTGGAAGAGTGAGCGGCCGGTGACGCCGACGAGGCCCGGCAGCGGCCCCGCATCCGACGCGGCGAACGCGTCGGCGACGGCATGTGCGTGTTGTTCGTCCATTCGTGCCACGATGAGCCTGCGTTCCACCGTGCTTTTCCTCCGCTGCTCGATTTTCTGACCCAGATCTTTCCGGCACTTCTTAGAGAACCGATCTAGAAGCCTTCCAGCCCTCTGGTCTGGGAGTTTGCTCGGGCTGGGACGGTGTTGGAAAAGGCCTTCGCTGATTTTTTCTTCGTTTTCTTCCGAGGGCATTGCCAGCCCTTCGGGAAATCGAAGGGGTACGGGGAAAGCCGTCAGAATGCGGATGTGGTGACCGGTCCCGTGGCCTGCGGTGTCGTCGGCACGGGCATGGCGAGCCGGTGCGTCAGGGCCCGGCGGCCCACCAGCAGCACGCCCGCGGCGGCGGCACCGGTGGCGGCGAGCAGCAGGAAGTAGACGGGCTGCGGCACCACGTCCGTCAGGTGCACGAGCTGGCTCCCGATGGCCGCGCCGAACGCGGAGCACATCCAGTACAGGCCCATGGCACGGCCCGCGAAGGCGGCCGGCGCGATGTCCGCGGAGGCGCTGAGTCCGACCGGGGCGAGGACCACCTCCCCGCAGGCCAGCAGGAAGAAGGCGGCCAGCAGCCACAGGGGTGATACCAGGTGGCCGCCAGCCGCACGCGCGGCCGCGCCGCTCATCGTGGCCATGGCCGCGGCGGCCAGCCCAAGCCCGGCCGCCAGCTTCACCGGCAGCGAGGTACGCCGTCCCGAGGTCGTCCACAGCCGGGCCGCCAGCGGGGCGATCACCAGCATGAACAGCGGTGTCGCCGACTGGAACCAGCCGGCGGGCACCTGGGTGCCGGCCAGGTGCCGGTCGGTGGACCATTTGGCGAACAGGCTGAGGACGGAACCAGCCTGGATCACGAACATCCAGAACAAGGCAGTGGCCCCGAGCACCCATCCGAACGCGGTGACGCGACCCCGCTCGCCGACGTCGAGCGCCGCGTTGCGGCGCAGCGCCAGGAAACACAGGACGGGCGCGACCATGGTGACCAGGCCCATCGCCGCCACCGCGTGCATCAGCCGGAATGCCCCGCTCACCGCGTCCGCGCCGGCCGCCGCGCCGACACAGACGACCGCGGTCGCCAAGATCCGCAGTACGCGCCGCAGGTGATCCGGCGCGGCCGGATGCCCGGGGGCCGCGCCCACCGTGCCGAAGGACCGGATGCCCCACGCGAACTGGAGCACCCCGAAGGCCATGCCGACGCCCGCCGCGGCGAAGCCCCAGTGCCAGGAGAACGTCTCGCCCAGGAAACCGGTCACCAGCGGGGCGGCCAGCGCGCTGATCTGGATGCTGACGTAGAAGACCGACACCGCGGCCTCGCGTTCGGCGCTTCGGTCTGGGGGGTAGAACCGGCCCAGCAGGGCCAGCATGTTGGGTTTCAGCAGCCCCGTGCCGCAGGCGATCAGTGCCAGGCCCGCGTAGGCGCAGGCCGTCGTCGGTAGGGTCATCGTGGCGTGTCCCAGGGCGATGACGACGCCGCCGGCGAGCACGGCCCGCCGCTCGCCCAGGATCCGGTCTCCCACCCAGCCGCCCGGCATCGCCGCGACGAACATCACGCCCACGTAGGCCCCGTACAGCGCCAGCGCCTGTGTCCTGCGCAGCCCGAGGCCCCCGTCGTGTGCCGGTGCCGTGGCGAACAGGACCAGGATGGCCTGCATTCCGAAGAAGCTGAACCGCTCCCACATGTCCGTGAGGAACAGGGTGACGAACCACCTCGGCCGGCCCAGTGCGCGCCGCGCACGGGCGGCCTGGTGCTCCCCGGCCATGGGACCTCCCTCCGCGCTCCGTGTCCGCCCTGGCGGGCGGGCCGGACCAGCGTCCGCCAGGCTTTTCCAAGAGAGTTGGGGGTCCGCTGGGGCCGCTCTGCGGGCACGCCGACGGTTCCTGGATCCGAGCTCGAACGCCGGGTGTCAGTGTGTCCCGTGTTGTCGACGCGACCGCCGGAAAGGGGCCACGACCACGTGACGCACACCTCACCGACCCTTGAACCCACGAGCCTTGAGGACATCAACCGGCTCGGCATCGCCTTCGCTCAGGCGAAGGTCGTCCTCAGCGCCATCGAGCTGGACCTGTTCACGGTGCTGGCCGCAGGTCCGGCCACGGTGGGACAGCTGCGCGAGCGTCTGGGGCTGCATCCGCGGGCAGCGCGGGACTTCCTGACCGCCCTGGTCTGCTGCGGCCTGCTGCGCCGCGACGGCGACCGGTATGCCAGCACGCCGGCTGCCGACCGCTATCTCGACAAGGCCAAGCCCGAGTACGGCGGTGCCTTCCTGGAGCGCGCCAACCACATGATGTACCCGGCCTGGTCCGGGCTGACGGGCCTGCTGCGCACGGGCGAGCCGCAGCTGGCGGGGCGCGAGGACCAGGCGGCCGCGTTCGAGCGCATGATGGCCGAACCCAGCCGTCTCAGGAACTTCCTGCGCATGATGGACGCGATCAGCGGCCCGCTCGCCGCAGACATCTGCACGGCATTCGACTGGGGCGCCCACCGCACCGTCCTCGACGTGGGCGGCGCGCGGGGCAACCTGCTCGCCGGCATCCTCACCGCCCATCCGCACCTGACCGGCGGGGTGTTCGACCTGCCGCCGATCGGCCCGATGTTCGACGAACACATCACAGGCTTCGGGCTGACGGACCGGGCGGTGTTCAGCGGCGGCGACTTCTTCGCCGACGAGCTGCCCCCCGCCGACGTCGTCATCACGGGCCATGTCCTGCACGACTGGACTCCCGAGGAACGCGCCCACCTGGTGAAGAAGATGGCGGACGCGGTACGGCCCGGCGGTGCGCTGCTGATCTACGACCAGCTGCTGGAGGACGAGCCGAGCGACCCGTGGAACACGCTCATCAGCCTCAACATGCAGCTGATCTCCAACGGCGGGTCGGAGTACACACTCGCCGAGTGCACTCGATGGCTCGCCGACGCGGGCCTTGAGTCGGTCGAGACGGCGTCGATCGGGGCGCACGACACCCTGGTCGTCGCGCGCAAGCCCGGTGACGCCGGCACCGGCGCGTGAGGAAGAGAGCGAAATGACGCACAACGACTCCGCAGCGGCGCCCCGCTCCTCGGCCGAGGACGACGAGACACCTGACGAGACCCTGCATGTCCCGGTGCTGGTGGTCGGGGGCGGCCCGGTCGGCCTGTCCACCGCCCTGTTCCTGACCCGGCATGGCATCAGGCCGCTGCTGATCGAGCGCCGCGACGCGACCTCCCGGCTGCCCCGGGCGCCGGGCATCCAGGCCCGCACCCTGGAGCTGTTCCGCTCCGTGGGGCTGGAGGAGGACATCCGCGCTCTGGAGATGGGCGACACCCTGCCCTACTTCGAGGGCGGCATCTTGCGCACCACCACCCTCGCGGAGATCGGCGACGCCGAGGTGGTGGAGGCCCCCCGGCTGGACGGGGCCGGGATCTCTCCCGTCACCGTCATGGGCTGCGGGCAGGACCGCTACGAGCCGGTGCTTCTGGAGCACGCGCAGAAGGCGGGCGCCGAGGTTCTGTTCCGTACCGAGCTGGTGGACCTGTGGCAGGACGACACCGGTGTCTTCGCCGTGCTGCGATCCCATGACGACGACGGCAGCGAACGGCTGGTGCGCGCCGACTACCTGGTCGCGGCGGACGGCGCGAGCAGTTCCGTGCGCCGCAGCCTCGGCATCACCCAGCACGGCCGGGGCACCGTATTCCACGCGCTGAGCATCTACTTCCGGGCTCCGCGGCTCGAAGAGATCATGGGCGGGCGGAAGTTCATCCTGTGCTACGCCACCCAGGGGCCGACCACGATGACCCTGTCCCGGTTGCACGGCTGCGACCCCTGGGCGGGGGCCGCCCTCTACGACCCGGAGAGGGAATCCTCGGCGGACTTCACCGAGGAACGATGCGTCCAGGTCGTGCGGGACGCCAGCGGAGTCCCCGACCTGGAGGTCGAGATCGTCGCCACCGTGCCCTGGGAGGGCGCGCAACGGGTGGCGTCGGCCTTCCGCGCGGGGCGTGTCTTCCTGGCCGGGGACGCCGCGCACGTCCACCCGCCGGCCGGCGGCTTCGGAGCCAACACCGGTATCCACGACGGGCACAACCTGGCGTGGAAGCTGGCCGCCGTGCTGCACGGCTGGGCGGGCGACGGGCTGCTGGACAGCTACGACGCCGAACGCCGCCCGCTGGGCGCCGCCATGGCCGAGCAGGCGCTGCTGCGCAACCGCATCCGGCACGAATTGGCCGAGGACGGCGACCAGGAGCGCATGGTCGACGACATCGTGGTGACCCTCGGCTACCGCTACACCTCCTCGGCGGTGGCCGGGCCGGGGCACGCCGCTCCCCTGCTGCCCGGGCTGGACCTCACGGGCGCACCCGGCACCCGGGCACCGCACATGTGGCTGCGCGACGAGGACCAGCGGCTGTCCACGCTCGACCTGTTCGGCGACGCCTTCACGCTGCTGACCGAGGACGAGCGCTGGCTGGAGGCCGCGGCCGGGGCGGCGGCGCGGAGACCGGTTCCGCTGCGCGCCCACCGGATCGGTGCCGGCGGCCTGGTCGCGGACGGCGCCGACTGGGGCGCCCGTTACGGCGTGTCCGCCACGGGCGCGGTGCTCGTACGGCCGGACGGGTTCGTGGCCTGGCGCTCGCCGGCGGGAGACGAGCCGGACCGTGAGCGGACGCTGTACGACGTGCTGACAGGCCTGGTCGCCTGACGGGCATGGCCTGACCGGACGTGGAGAACAGGGGGCGGGGGCGCGATGCCCCGCCCCCTTGGGGTGTGTGCCGGTCAGGGTGCGACGCCGCAGCCCACCCGGTCCAGCGTGTCCGCCAGTTCGCGGTCGGGACACGGCCGTGCGCCCGTGCAGCGCCAGGCCACGAAGCCGTCCGGCCGTACGAGCACCGCGCCCTCGGGGGATATGCCGTGCACGGCGGCCGACTCCTCGTCGAGCACCCGCACCACCAGGTTCCGGCCGTGCAGCGCGCGTGATGCCGTGGCCCATGAGCCGTTCCCGTCCGCGACCACCAGCACGAACTCCCGGCCGTACCAGTCGAGCGAGGATCCCTCCGCTGTGCCGGGCACGGCCACGTGCGGGGCGCGTGTCCCAGGGCGGCCGGTGAGCAGTTGCGGTGGCACCGCCTCCTCGTCCCAGCCTGCCTCGCCGGTCTCGTCGAGGACCGCGCAGGAGCGGTAGCGGTAACCGAAGACGACCGCGTCGTAGGGGACGGGCCGGTGACCGGACGGCGGTTCGGGCAGCGCACCGCGCTGGCGCATCAGCAGCAGCGCCTGTCCCAGAGTGAAGTCGGCCACGGGCCGCCGTTCGGCCTCGTACGTCGAGATGAGGTCGTCGCCGGCCCGGCCGGCCAGGACCGCCGCCAGTTTCCAGGCGAGGTTGTGCGCGTCCTGGATGCCGGTACCGGCGCCGAAGGCCCCGGTGGGCGGCATCGCGTGCGCGGCGTCGCCGGCCAGCAGGACCCGGCCCGAGCCGAACGACTCGGCGACGCCCGCGCCGATGCGGTAGCTCAGGACCTTCGTCCCGTCGGCGAGTTGCGGGATGAGCCGCACCGAGAGGCCGGCCACACCGACGGCGGCTCGGACCGCCGCGACACACCGCTCGTCGTCGAAGTCCTCGATGCGCTCGCCGCGACCGGGGAACATCGGGGTGTTGAACACCCAGCGGTCCGGCGTCCCGTGCGGGAAGAGCACAGTGCCGGGTGCCGGGCTGCCCAGATGACAGGAGGCCATGAAGCGGCCCCGGGCGGGGTCGTGTCGGCCGCGCAGCGGACCGCTCAGGTCGGCGTCGAAGACCATGCTGACGACATGGCCGAGGGTTCCCGGGCCGCGCAGTTCGGTGCCCAGCAGGTTGCGCACCCGGCTGGCGTGACCGTCCGCCCCGATCACGTAGGCGGTCCGCAGCACGCACTCCGCGCCGCGGCCGGTGCGCAGCCGGACGGTCACGCCGTCCGGGTCCTGCGTGAAGGAGAGCATCTCGTGACCGAAGCGGATGTCGGCGCCCAGTTCCTCGGCGCGGGCCCGCAGCAGCCCCTCCAGCCGGTCCTGGTCGATCAGGCTCCAGGAGGCGGGGCTGACGCGGAGCCCTTCCCGGGCGCCCGCGGGCGGTCGCTGCTCCGTGCGGCCCGTCTCGGGTCCGGCCAGGGTCTCGGCGCGCAGCATATACGCCGACGGGAACTGGCTCTCATAGCCCTGTTGCCGGGTGACCGCCTCCTCGATGCCCACTTGGCGCAGCAGTTCGGCCGTGCGCGGGTTGATGCTGCGCGCCCGGGGGTGCGCCAGGGCGCTCGCGTGGCGTTCGACGACCGTCACCGCGTGGCCCTGCCAGGCCAGGAACACGGCGGCGGACAGACCGGTCAGGCCCGCGCCCACGACGAGTACGTCGGCGTCCCGGTCGGCGTGGTCCGGGCGCGCCGTGCGCGGCACCACAGCCCGCCCCCTCACGACCGGACGAGCAGCGTCGCCCGCAGCCGTGCCACCGTGCCGGGCGAGATGCCCAGTCCCGAGGACAGGTAGGCGGAGAAGGAGCCGTAGTCCCGCTGGATCTCGTCGTACGCGGCGTTCAGGTAGGCCTCGCTGGTGCCGGTGGAGAGCAGGTAGTCCTGACGTACCACGGCGTCGGGCACGCCCAGCGCCTTGAGCAGGACGACCGTCATCCAGCCCGTGCGGTGGTTGCCGCCGGTGCAGTGGAACATCAGGGGGCGCTGGTCCGGGTCGGCGGCGCGCAGCAGCCCGTCGGTGAACTGGCGGCGCAGGTTCGGATTGGAGACGAACAGACGGTAGTTGTCGGCGATCGGGTCGTCGGACGGCGGGGTGGTCGGCGGCACCGCCTGGTCGGGGTCGCCCACTGGGTCCGCGATGTGTACGGTCCCGTCCGGCAGTGGGTCGAGTCCCTCGCGGGCCGCTTCCGCCGTGCTGCGGAAGTCGACGACCTCCGTCAGGCCCAGTGCGGCCAGCTGCTGCCGTCCCAGGTCGGAAGACGGGGTGAGCCGGCCGGAGCGGAACACCGTGCCCCAGTGGATCCGCAGGCCGTGCGCGGCCGGGTAGCCGCCCAGATCGCGGGAGTTGGCGACCCCGTCGAGCGTCACCGTGCGCGCGGCGGTGACCGTGGCGGCGCCGCCGTCGGGCACCACGGCGAAGTACCAGCGGCGCAGCGGGTCGAGTCCCTGCACGGTCGTGTCGGTGCCGGAGGTGACCGTGACCAGGTTGCGGTGGCCCGGCCGCAGCGCCGGGTCGGTGGACACGTAGATCCGCGTGCTCACGTCCGGTACCGACGCCGTCCAGGTCAGCCGGTAGTCGCCGTTGGTGACGCGGACGGCCAGGACGTCGGCGACGCGCACCTTGACGTTCACGGCGGCCGCGGGCCGGGGCTGGGCCTGGGCCGGGACGGTCCCCAGGGCCATGCCACTGAGCAGTGCGGCGCCCACCGCCCCGGTGGCGACGGCGCGCCGGAACAACGGCGCAGTACGGTTTCTCATCGCGAGACTGCTTCCTCTGTGAAGACGTCACCGGATCACGGGGCGCACAGCGCCCGCCCCAGCATCGTGCGCCGTCATGGAGGACCGTTCCACCCTCGTTGGGGTCGCCCGGCCGCTCCGGCGTGCGGGGGCCCGAACGGCATCAGACACGCTCTTGAGAGCCGGCAGCGACAGTGGCGGACACGTTGTCGTCGAAGACCGGGAGCTTTTCGTATGCAGATCGGTGTCGGCTTGCCGTCGATGGTCTCCGGTACAAGCCCGCGGCAACTCCTTGAGTGGGCCGTGCGGGCAGAGGAAGGCGGCTTCGCCTCACTGGGTGTTCTCGACCGCATCACGTACGGGAACTACGACCCCCTGGTCACCCTGGCCGCAGCGGCCGCGGTCACCGGCCGGATCCGGCTGACGACCACCGTCCTGCTCGGCGCCGCGCGCGGCGCGCCCGTGGTGCTGGCCAAGCAGGTGGCCTCCCTGCACCGCGTCGCCGCCGGGCGGCTGACGCTCGGGCTGGCCGTCGGGGGCCGCGAGGACGACTACACGGCCACCGGGGCCGCCTTCCGCAACCGGGGACGGGACCTCGACGCGCTCATCGGCTCCCTGCGCACCCTGTGGCAGGGCGGCACGGAGGACAGCGCGGGACGTGTGGGACCGCCGCTGCCCGACGGCGCGCCGCCGCTACTCATCGGGGGGCACTCGGACGCGGCGATGCGCCGTGCGGCCCGGTACGCCCAGGGCTGGATCTCGGGAAGCGGCTCCGCCGAACCGTTCGCCTCCCGCCTCGATCGCCTGCACCAGGCGTGGCGGGAGGCCGGCCGCACGGTCCGCCCGCGCGTCGTCGCGCTCGGCTACTTCGCGCTCGGTGACGGCGCCGCCGACTCCGCACGGCGTTATCTCGGCGACTGCTACCGGAACACCGGCCCGTACCTGCACCGGGTGGTGTCCGAGGCGCTCACCACGCCCGAGGCCGTGTCGAAGGCCGCCGCCGCCTACGACCAGGACGGCTGCGACGAACTGGTCCTCATGCCCTGTGCCGCGGACCCGGCGCAGCTCACCGCGCTGGCCGAGGCGGTGCGGGACCGGCTGGTGGCCTCATGACCCGCCGCACCGCGCTGGTCACCGGCGCCAACCGCGGGCTCGGGCTGGCGGTCAGTGCCCGTCTGCTCGCGGAAGGCCATGACGTGGTTGTCGCGGCGCGCCGCGCCGACGCCGCCCGGGAGACCGCTCGCCGGCTCGGTCCCGGAGCCCGCCCGGTCGTCCTCGACGTGACCGACGACGACTCTGTGCGCGCCGCGCACGAGCTGGTCGGCCCGGTCGACATCCTAATCAACAACGCGGGTGTCCTGCTCGACGACGGCCGCCCGCCCCACCAGGTGCCGCCCGCCCTGGTCGCCGACACCTTCGCCGTCAACACGCTCGGCGCGCTGCGCGTGTCGCAGCACTTCCTGCCCGGCATGCTCGAACACGGGTGGGGCCGGGTCGTCATGGTGTCCAGCGGTACCGGCGCCTTTAGTCACGGGCTGCACCCGGGCACGCCGGCCTACGCGGTCTCCAAGGCCGCGCTGAACGCGGTGACCGTGCTGCTGGCCACCGCGTCCCGGGACAGTGGCGTCCTCGTCAACGCGGTCAATCCCGGACGCGTCCGTACCCGCATGATGCCCTCCGCGACCATCGAGCCCGAGGAGGCCGCGGCCGACATCGTGTGGGCCGCCACTCTCCCGGACTCGGGCCCTACCGGCACCTTCCTGCGGGCTTGCCGTCCTGTCGCCTGGTGACACACGCCACCGGTCCCTGGCCTTCGGCCGTCGCACGCCCACACGCCACCCACCCGGCCTCCGAGCCGGACGACACCCCTTGGGAGCAACCATGTCCACGATGGACACCGTCCCCGAATTCCCCTTCCCGTTCACCACACCCGGAGCCACGCTGGGGGCCTACGCGCGCCTGCGCGCCGACGAGCCGGTGGCCCGGGTACGACTGCCCGGCGGCCACACCGGCTGGCTGCTCACCCGGTACGAGGACGTGCGTACGGCCCTGACCGACGGCCGGTTCAGCAAGCAGGCCGCGACCGCCCCGGACGCGCCCCGGATCCTGCCCATCCACCGTGGCTCGAACTCCCTGGTCACCATGGACCCGCCCGACCACACCCGGCTGCGCCGCCTGGTGTCGGGCGAGTTCACCGGGCGACGCATCGAGGCCCTGCGGCCGAGCGTCGAGCGGATCGCCGAGGAACTCGTGGACAGCATGCTCCTGGCTGAGGACCGGCGTGCCGACGCGCTGGACGCGCTGGCGCTGCCCCTGCCTATCCGGGTGATCTGCGAGCTGCTCGGCATCCCGGCGGAGGAACAGGACGAGTTCCGGCGGTGGAGCGACCACATCCTGACCCTGTCCCCGGCAGGGCCCGGCGCAGCCGAGGCCGCCGCGGCAGCCCAGTCCGCCGCCCGCAGCCTCATGGGCTACCTGGGCAAGCTCCTCGCCGCCAAACGCGCCGCTCCCGGCGACGACCTGCTCAGCCGCCTGGTCCGCGCCGAGGACGAGGACTCCCTCAGTGGCGAGGAACTGGTCACGTTCGCGATGACGCTCCTGGTGGCCGGCTATCACACCACCACCGCCGCGATCTCTCACCTGCTGCTGCACCTCCTGGGCGACACGAGCCGCTACACCGCCCTGCTCGACGTCCCGGCGACGATCCCCGGCGCGGTCGAGGAGGCCCTGCGCTACAGCCAGGTCGCCTCCGGCTTCGGGTCGCTGCGCATCGCCGTCGAGGACGTCGAACTGGGCGGCCGGACCATACGCGCCGGCGAGGCCGTCGTCCCGCTGATGAACTCGGCCAACCGGGACGCCGCCGTCTTCGCCGACCCCGACCGGATGCGGCTGGATCGTTCCCCCAACCCGCACCTCGCGTTCGGCGCGGGCATCCACTTCTGCCTCGGCGCCCCGCTCGCCCGCCTGGAACTGCGGCTCCTGCTCGAGGTGTTGGCCGACCGCCGGGTGGCCCTGCGCCTCGGGCAGCCGGTCGGGGACCTCACCTGGCAGCTGGCCACAGCCTTTCCGCGTCCCGACCGGCTGGAGGTGCGGTGGTGACCGACGGTCGGCTGCGCATCGGCGTCCTCGGCTGCGCGGACATCGCGGTGCGCCGTGCCGCGCCGGCGGTGCGAGCCGCCGGGCTGACGCTGGCCGCCGCGGCCAGCCGTGACGCCGGCAAGGCCCGTGCCTTCACCGACCGGTTCGGCGGCACCCTCTTGCACGGCTACGAGGCGCTGCTGGCGCGCGAGGACATCGACGCCGTCTACATTCCGCTGCCCGTCGCCCTGCACGAGGAGTGGGCGACGGCGGCGCTGGAGGCCGGCAAGCACGTCCTGCTGGAGAAGGCGGCCACGACGACGGGCCGGGGTGCGCGCCGGCTGACGGCGCTCGCGGCCAGCCGTGACCTGCTGGTCATGGAAAACTTCACCTTTCTCCATCACGGCCAGCACGCGGAGGTGCGCAGGCTCGTCGAGGACGGCGCGATCGGCCGTCCCCGGCTGTTCACCGGCGAGTTCGGTTTTCCGCTCGCCGACCGCTCCACCATCCGCCACCATCCCGAACTCGGCGGCGGCTGCCTGCTGGACGTCGGCTGCTACCCGCTGCGAGCGGCCCAGCTTTTCCTCGGCGACGCGCCGGCCGTGCTGGGCGCGACCCTCGGCATCGACGCGGAGGCGGGGGTGGACGTCGCCGGCACGGTGCTGCTGAGCGGCGCCGACGGCCTCGCGGCCCAGTGCGCGTTCGGCTTCGTCCACGGCTACCGCAACACGTACGCGCTGTGGGGCGAAGCCGGCCGTATCTCCCTCGCCTGGGCCTTCACCCCGCCGGCCACCACCGGGCCGGTGCTGCGCATCGAACGGCAGGACCATGTCGAGGAGCGGGTGTTGCGGGCGGACGACCAGTGGGCGAACGCGCTGCGGCGCTTCGCCGAGCTGACCGGGCGCCCGGCGGAGCACCACGTGGAACACGAACGTCTCGTACGGCAGGCGGACGTGCTGGAGGCCGTCGCCGGCCGGGCCCACCGCACGGTCTCGCCCTGAGCGTGCGTCCTCCCGCCGGATCCCGGGCAGGTCTGCTCCGGCGGGCGGACGGGGCGTCAGAGCTTGACGACGAACGACATGAAGTGACGGTGCACGTCGAGCTCCAGGACCTCCGAGAAGAGGTCCCGCAGGATCGAGGCTCCCTCCCAGCTGTTGATCAGCTGCGTGCGGTAGGCGCCGGTGCGCAGCCGGCCGCGGGAGACGCGGATCGCCGCCGCGGTGCCGAAGAAGCCGGCGGTGCGCACCAGGTGGTTGACCGTGCCGTAGCGGCGGCGCTCGAAGTCGTGGAAGTGGTCGCCCGTCCAGAGGTTGCCCACCAGCACTCCGCCCGGTTCGGTGAAGGTCTTCATGCGTTCCAGCACCTTGCGCACGTCTCCGAGGTGGTGGATGGCGTCCACGCACATCACCAGGTCCGCCGTCCCGACTTTGTTGTCTGCCCAGAAGTCGCCGTAGACCAGGCGCAGGCCCTCGTGTGTGACCCGCCCCCGGACGATCTCCAGACCCTGGGCCGAGATGTCGAGCGCCGTGATGGCGCGGGCCGAGGTGTGCTCGGCCGCCAGGGCGGTGAATTCGCCTGTGCCACAGGCGAATTCGAGGACTTTCTGGGTCTCGGTGCCGTACTGCTTGAGGTAGCCGGCGATGGTGTCCTTCTGGCGCAGGAAGTCATCGCGCAGCAGCGGATGCTGCTCGGCGGCCTCCCGGTCCCAGAACCTCGCGGCCCAGTAGCGGCGGCCGTCCGGAGGTACGTCCTTGAGCAGGGACTTGCCGGACCTGGCGAGCAACTCGGCGAGCATATGCGTCCTCATTCTGTGAATAGGGATGGGCCGGTGACACGCGGGGGTCCGGGGGATGCGGCCGCACCGCCAACTGTCATCGCGCTCATCCTGGGCAGCGCTGATCGAAAATCCTTTGGGATCCGTTGAAAGGGCCGTGGGGCGAACAGGACGCGGACCTCGCCGCCCCGCGGGGGCCGGGGCGGCGAGGTGATCGGGGCGGGCCTGCCGGTCATGAGGGGGCCGGTCCGCGCCGTTCTGGGGAGGACCTGGCTCAGCCGAAGCTGATCACCACACCGGTACCCTGCGAGCCGGGGTGCGTGGCGTCGGTGGAGCCGATGTAGCAGTGCCCGGTACCGCAGTCCACGGACGTGGTGCCGGTGCCACCGGTCAGGTCGGTGCCCGTGAAGGCCTTGTGCACGGTGAACTTGGTGCTGATGGAGCCCTGGGCGTCGGCGGTGACGGCCACCAGGCTCTGCTTGTCGCAGGCGGTGCCCTGCGGCTTGTCCGCGTCGCACTGCAGGAGCACGATCGTCGAGCCGGGCGTGTAGCCGCTGCCCGTGACCGAAACGGACTGGCCGTCGGACAGTGCAGAGGCCGGGCTGACCGCAAGCAGCGGAGCCGCGGAGGCTTGGCCGCCCAGACCGAGTACCGCGGCTATGCCCACGCCGGCCAGGACAAGCCCCTTGCGTGCCGAGCGCTGGTACTTCATGGAGGACTCCTGTCCCGTTGGGGGGTCGGTTCGGGGACGAGTCTGTCCCGGGGGCGACCCACGCCATGAGGTCCCAAAGATCGAATTCTGGGGTCCATCGACCGGAGGACCCGGCCGTCAGTCGACCGGATCGTGCGGGGATGCCCGGGGTGTCTGCGAGACGGCGTTTCGAACGGATCTCGAAGCCCGCCGACCACGATCGGTTTCTACCCGCACCGGGCGCCCCGTCGCCCCGGCGGCTCCCACCGCTTTGAGCGCGCCTCGCCGAAAGGAACCCGATGCCGACAGGGAACCGCTCCCTCGCCGTGCTGCATGGCCCCAGCGCCGCCCATCCGGACGGCGAACGCATCGATGTGGTCGTGGCGCGCCGCGCGGCCGAACGGCCCGACGCCCCCGCGCTGCGCACCCGGGACCGGGTGGTCGGCTACGGCGAACTCCTCGCTGCGGCCCGCGCTGTCGCCGCCGGTCTGCGCGCACGGGGTGTCCGCTCCGGTGACGTGGTGGCGGTGTGTGCGCCGCGCACACCCGAGACGGTCGCGGGACTCCTCGGCATCCTGCTGGCCGACGCCGCGTACGTCTGCGTCCCCGAGGACTGGCCGGAACTCCGGCGAGCGGCACTGCTGCGCCGTACCGGCGCTGTTCTGCTGCTTCACGCGGACTCCGGCAGCGACGGTGAGCCGGAGGCCGAAGAGGCGGCGCACCCGGTTCCCACGGCGCGAATCGCGGACCTTCTCGTCCCGTCCCGGCCCGCTCCCGGTGCGGCAGGCGCCGACGGACCACAGGCCGGTTCCGGTACGTTCGCAGGGGCGTGCGTCTTCCTGACCTCCGGTACCACCGGAGAACCCAAGGCGGTGCTCGCCCCGCATCTCGGCGTCCTGCGCACGGCGCTGGACCCGACGCACGTCCTGCCGGGCCGCATGGTCTGCCTGCAGTCGGCCTCCCCCGCCTGGGACGTCTTCGCGCTGGAGCTGTGGGTGCCCCTGCTACGGGGCGGCACCTGCGTACTGCACGACGGCGGCCCGCTGACGGCCGCCACCCTGCGTGCCCACCTGCGCGACGGGGTCAACGCCCTGGTCATTTCCGCCGCGCCGCTCAACGCGCTCGTCGAGGACGATCTGGGCGCCCTGACGGGGCTGCGGCTGCTGTACACCGGTGGTTCCCGGGCCTCCGCCCGGCACCTGGAGCGCTGCCGGACGGCTCATCCCGCGCTGCGGGTGGTCAACTGCTACGGGCCGGTGGAGAACACCATCAGCAGCACCTCCTGGATCGCCGACGGCGCGGTGCCCGACGAGGTGCCGATCGGGACGCCCTCGGTGAACACCTCCGTGTACCTGCTCGACGACGACCACCGCGTCGTGCCACAGGGTGTGCCGGGACAGATTGCGGTCGCCGGCGACGGACTCAGCATGGGCTACCTCGGTGACCCCGCCGAGACCGAGCGGCGCTTCCCGGTCCTCCCGCTGCCCGGCGGACCCCGGCGGGTCTACCTCACCGGTGACATCGCCCGCATGGACGACGACGGGCGCCTGATCTTCCTCGGCCGCCGCGACCGGCAGATAAAGGTGCGGGGGATGCGGATCGAGGCCGAGGAGATCGAGCGCCTGATCGAGGCCGTGCCCGGCGTGGGACAGGCGCACGCGCTCGCCCTGCCGCTGACCTCCCCGGTCAACACCCACCTCGCCGCCTTCTATACGGGCGAGTCGGCGGCCGTGCCCGCCGACGTGGTGCGCTGTGCGTTGGCCGAGCAGTTGCCCGCGTCCTTCCTGCCCGACCTGCTCTTCCCGCTGGACGAACTGCCCCTCACGACGAACGCGAAGGTCGACCAGCGGGCCTTGGCCGAGCTCGCCGCCCGGCTGGCCGGGCCCGGGGAACCCTCCCCCGGGCAGGACGAGGAGCCCGGCGCGCGGGGACCGGACGTCCTGCGCCTCGTCCTCGACTCCCTCGTCGCACTGCTCGACCGCCCGGTCGCGCCGGACGAGGACATCTTCCACCGCGGCGCGACCTCGCTGACGGCGCTCCGGCTGGCCACCAGGGTCGGCGCCCGCCTGGGCCGGGACGTCGACGCGTCCGCCGCCCTTACGGCGCGTACGCCCCGTGCCATCGCCGCGCTGCTCGCCGCCGCGCCGGCCCTGCCGCCCGCACCGGACCAGACGGCGGACCGGAAAGGCACCGTCCGTGCCCCTGTGGCGCAGGGCGTGTTCTGGGCCGCGGCGCGCGACGGACGGCACCTCGACGAGGACGTCGTGCCCATGGTCTACCGGCTGCCGCACCAGGCGGACCCAGCTCTGCTCGACGCCGCCCTTGTGGCGGTCGTACGACGGCACGAGGCTTTGCGCTCCCGGTTCACCGACGGCCCGCGTGTGCCGGACGTGCATGTGCTGGACAGCGACCGGGTGGGTCCGCTGCTGGAGACGCAGCCGACCGCCGCGAGTCCTCAGGAGGCCGTCGAGCAGGCCCGTGCCTGGGCGCACCGGCCGTTCGACCTCACCGCCGGCCCGCCCCTCAGAGCGGCCCTGATCCCCGTCGCCGGCCGGCGTCCCCTGCTGGCCGTCGGGGTCCACCACATCGTCTTCGACGGCTGGTCCGCCGGGCTCTTCCTGCGGGACCTGGAGACAGCCCACGACGCGCTCGCCGCCGGTCGGCCGCCCTTCACGGACACCGCGCCCTCCTACTACCGGGCCGCCGACGACCAGCGCGAGCGCTATCACGCGCGGTTCCCGCAGGCGGCGTGGCGCTGGGCGAGCCGCCTGGGCGACGTGACGGAGCTGCGCTTCCCGCTCGGCGGCCGGCGGCCGTGGAGCGGTCCGGCGGCGGAACTGCCCCTGGACATCCCGGGGGAGCTGCGCGAGCGCGCCGACCGGGCCGCCGCCGCGGTCGGCGGCACCGGCCTCGCCGTGTTCCACGCCGTATGTGTCCGTCTGCTGCGTTCCTACACCGGCGCGGCGGAGCCGGTGGTGGCGGTGCCGGCCACCGGCCGCTTCACGGAGCAGGCCGCCACCGCGATCGGTTGCTTCGCCGGTCTGCTGCCGGTGCGCGCCCCGCACCACGCGGTCGAGGCCGGCGACCTGGTCCGTGCCGCGGCCGGACAGCTGCGTGAGGCGATGCGCCCGCCCCTGGTCCCGATGGAGGCGATCCTGCCCGAGCTGCCCGAGGGCTGTCATCGCCACCCCCTGCTGCAAGCGCAACTGCTGCAGGTGGAGTTGCCGCCCGCGGTGCTGTCCCTGGGCGGCGGACAGGCCGAGTACGTGCACCTGGCGCCGCGCCGCACGCTCCCGGAGCTGACCGTCGAGCTGTGGCTGCCTCCCCGGCACGGCGGGGTGCTGCGGTACCGCGAGGACGCCGTACCCGCGGCACACGCCGCCGATCTCGCCGACCGCCTGCCGGCCGCGGTGCGGGACATCTGCGCAGAACTCGAACAGACCCGGGAAGACATCGGCCGGGTCTGAAAGCACCATCCATCTCTGAGGAGGAAAGGTGACGGTTTCACCCCCCACTGGCACGCCCCCGGACATCGAGGCCGACGAAGCCTCGCAGGCCACCGGGACGGCGGAGATCCAACAGCTCGTCAGCGCGGCCGGGGACACGCCCCGGGCGCTGCGGGACGCCGTCGACATCGTGGGACCGGCGCGCGCCGCGCAGTTGGCGGTGGCTGAGCTGCTGACCCGCCTGGAACCGCCGGTCAACCCGCGCGAGGTCAGCGTCGGCCTGCGCATCGAGCACGACGGCTACGACTCGGCCACCGACCGCACGCTGACGCTCACCGTCGGCCGGCCCGTGCACCTCGCGGAGGGCCTGAATCCGAAGTGCGACGTGCGCATCGTCTACCGTCTCAAGGACCTGGTGCGCGAGCTGTGGGGCGTCGACCTCGCACGCACCGCGGGCACCCGGCGCATCGAGCTGGCCACCGCGCACGAGACGCGTTTCCCGCCGCGCGAGGCGCAGCCCTCGATCGCCGCGGCAACGTCCACGGTGCTCGCCGCGCTGTCCCCGCGTACCCCCGATCTCGGCGCGCTGGCGCTGCGCCACGGCTCGGACAAGTGGGGGCAGACCCACTGGTTCACCCCGCACTACGAACGGCACTTCGCTCCGCTGCGCAACAGCCCGGTGCGACTGCTGGAGATCGGTGTTGGCGGCTACGGCGACTCCGCGTCCGGCGGCGGTTCGCTGAAGATGTGGCGCCGCTACTTCCACCGGGGCACCGTCTTTGGTCTCGACCTGTTCGACAAGTCCGCCCTCGAGGGCCCGCGCCTTGAGATCCTGCGCGGAGACCAGAACGACCCGGACGCCCTGGACGCGCTGGCCCGTGAGCACGGCCCCTTCGACATCGTCATCGACGACGGCAGCCACATCAACGAGCACGTCCGCACATCGTTCACCGCGCTCTTCCCGCATGTGCGTCCGGGCGGCTTCTACGTCATCGAGGATCTGTGGACCTCGTACCTGCCGGGCTATGGCGGCGACGACAAGGATCTGGACGCATATCACACCATGATCGGGCTGGTGAAGTCCCTCATCGACGATCTGCACTACGAGGAACGCGACCGCGCGCCGGGCAGCACCCCGACGCAGACCGAGGCATATCTGACGGGCTTGCATGTTTATCACAACATCGCGTTCATGGAGAAGGGCGTCAACGCCGAAGGCGGCATCCCGAGGTGGATGCCGCGCGCGCCCCACTGGTGAGGCGGTGGGGTCAGGCGACCACTGTCGCTTCGGGTACGAGATAGCGGTCGATGACGCCCTCGAAGTACCGCGGTCCCAGCCCGAAGCGTTCCTCGACGCCGGGCAGCAGCCGGGAGAGCTTGGCGATGGACACCGCGGTACCCGCTCCCCAGCTGTCCGACGCCACCCGCTCCCAATCGGCTCGTACCCCCAGCCGCCGTTCGATCCGCGTGACGATCTGTTCGACGGGCACCGAGACGCCGGACGCCAGATTGATCACCTCCCCGGTGACCCGCGCCTCCAGCAGGCCGTCCACGGCCGCTCGCGCGTGGGCGACGTCCAGCAGATCGCGATGGGCGCCTTCGAACACCCGCACCCGTCCCGAGCGGATCTGGGTCGTCAGGGACGGCAGCAACTGGTGCGGCCGCTGCCGAAGACCCACCAGATTGGTCATGCGTACGATCAGGAAGTCGATCCCGGAGCGGGCCACGACCGTCTCCATCGCCAGCTTGTGCCGACCGTACGGCAGGGTCGGGTACACCGGACCGTCCTCCTGGGTGCCCCAACCGGCCTCGGATGGGCCGTACATGGCGGGCGAGGCGGTGGACAGGTACACCAGCCGCAGCCCCTTCGCACCGCACCTCGCAATGACGTCGTACAGCTGGGCCGCGTCCCGGGCGAAGGCCTCGTGCCCGGTCGCGGTGGTGGACGCGACCCCGGTGGCGCACAGCACCGCGTCCGGGTGGCGGTGCGCGATGGGACGAAAGTTCTGGGCGACGAAGCCCCGGCCGATGATCTCCATCCATCCGCTCCTCATGTCAGGCCGACGTGCTGAGCTGCATGCTGGCCGACCGTGTTCGAAGCCTTGTCCAAACTGTTTGGGACGCCCGGCGCCGACCGCCCGCCAGTGCGCTGTCCATCGATCGATGGACCCCGGGCCTCATACGACAGCATCCTGTGGCCGGCGACGACGATCCCTAGGGTCCTCAACGTGGCAACCGACCAAGTGATTCACGCACGTAACGTGCGCAAGGCCTACGGTGAGCGCCTGGTCCTCGACGTGGCGGAGCTCAGCGTGCGCCAGGGCGAGGTCTTCGCCCTACTGGGCCCGAACGGTGCGGGCAAGACGACGCTCACCGAGATCCTGGAAGGGCTGCGTGACCGCGACGGCGGCGAGGCCCGCGTGCTCGGCGCGGACCCCGGTTCCGCGGCACCGGCCTGGCGTACGCGCATCGGTGTGGTCCTGCAGGACGCGCAGGACTACGCGCAGCTGACCGTCCAGGAGATCCTGCGGCACTTCGCCTCCTTCTACGACCGCGCGCACGACCCGGACGAACTGATGGCGGCCGTCGGGCTCAGCGAGCACCGCGGCCGGCAGGCCCGGCGGCTCTCCGGCGGCCAGCGCCGCCGCCTCGATGTGGCGATCGGCATCGTGGGCCGCCCGGAGCTGCTGTTCCTCGACGAGCCGACCACCGGGTTCGATCCCGAGGTGCGCCGCCAGTTCTGGGACCTCATCGGCGATCTGCAGCGCGAGGGCACCACCATCCTGCTCACCACCCACTACCTCGACGAGGCCGAGCACCTCGCCGACCGCGTCGCCGTCCTGGCGGCCGGGCGGATCGTGGACACGGACACCCCGCGGCGTCTGGGCGGCCGGCACCTGGCCAAATCGGTGGTCGGCTGGAGCGACGACGACGGGGCCCACCGCCTGGAGACCATGGACCCCACCGCGGTCGTCCTCGACCTCGCTGGCCGCTACGGCGGCACAGTCCGCGAACTCACCGTGACCCGGCCCACGTTGGAAGACATCTACCTGAACATGATCGGAGAGGCCTCGTGAGCGCGCCGCCCCTCACCACGACCGCCCCGCCCCGGCCCGGGCTGCCTCTTTGGAAGATCGCGGCGGCCCGCAGCGCCCTGGAGATCAAGCAGTTCTTTCGCGAGAAGAGCCAGGTGGTCTTCACCTTCCTGATGCCCCTGCTCATGCTTGTGCTGCTCGCCTCGGTGTTCAAACACCGCGTAGGCGACACGGGGGTGGACGCGCAGCAGATCTACGTCACGGGCATGCTCGGCGTCGGCATCATGTCGACCAGTTTCCAGAGCATGATCCTGCAGGTCGTCGGCGAGCGGGCCAACGGCACCCTCAAACGGCTGCGCACCACGCCCATGCCGAAGAGTGCCTACTTCGCCGGGAAGATCGCCGTGGTGCTGGTCTCCAGCGCCGGCCAGAGCGCCGTCCTGCTGGGCCTGGGCACCGCGTTCTTCGGTCTGCACCTGCCCACCGACCCCGGCCGCTGGGGCACCTTCCTCTGGGTCTTCGTCCTGGGCATCGTCAGCTGCACCCTGCTCGGCCTCGCCTACAGCAGCTTCGTGGCCCCGCAGAGTGCGGGAGCCCTGGTGTTCTTGCCGGTCATCGTGCTGCAGTTCATCTCCGGCGTGTTCGTACCGTTCAACGAGCTGCCGCATCCGCTGCGCATCGTCGCCTCCTTCTTCCCCATGAAGTGGATCTGCCAGGGCATGCGTTCGGTGTTCCTGCCGGACGCCTTCCGCCCGTACGAGCCAGGCCACTCCTGGGGACACGCACCGACAGCGCTGGCGCTGACCGCCTTCGCCCTAGTGGGATTGGCCGTATGTCTGAAGACGTTTCGCTGGAAGGGCCGCGACGACGGCTGACCGGGACCGAGCCCGCCTTGCACGTGACCGAGGAGGACAGCAGCCAGGGCTGGCTGATGCGCATCCTCCTCGGGTGGCACGCCTCGTTCACCCTCATGGGACTCGTGCTGGAGGTGCTGCTGTGGGCCGACGGCGCCTCCCCGGCCGCGCATCTGGTGCTCTACGGCCTCGCTGCCGGCTACGTCACCTTCGGCGCGCCCGCGCTGTCGGGCGACCGGCCACCGAGGACCGGGCGTATCTTCCTGGCCTGCGCCTGCGTCGGCACGCTGGTGCTGATCGCGGTCGACGACCGTGCCTCCGTCGCACTGTACCTGGTCCTGCCCACCGCCTTTGCGCTGCTGACCCCGGTGCGCCTGGCCGTTGCCTGCTGCGTGGTCGTCACCCTCCTCAGCGACGCGCTGTACCTGGACCGGCACGGCTTCACCGCGCGGGCGGTCGGCGAAACCGCCCTGCAGAACGCGACCACCTGGCTGTTCGCGCTGCTCGTCGGGTTCTTCGTCACCCAACTGCTGACGGAGAACAGGCGGCGCGGCGATCTCATACGGCAGCTGGAGGAGAGCCGGATCCTGCTCACCTCCGCCTACCACGAGGCAGGTGTCATGGCCGAACGGCACCGTATGGCGCAGGAGATCCACGACACCATCTGCCAGGGGCTCACCAGCACCCTGATGCTGCTGCGGGCCGCCGACACCGCCGCGCGCACCGATCCCGACCGGGTCCTCGAACGCCTCGACCTGGCGCAGCGGACCGTGAGCGAGAACCTCGCCGAGGCCCGCGCCCTGGTGAGTGCGAGTGGCCCGCTCCAGTTACGCAGCGCTCCCCTGGCCACCGCCATCGAGAACATCACGGCCCGTCTCGGAGCCGAGCTGGGAATCACCGCCGAGGCCCGCATCAGCGGGACACCGCTGCCGCTGGACGCAGCCGTCCAGGTGGTGCTGCTGCGCTGCGCCCAGGAGGCCCTCGCCAACGTGCGCAAACACGCCCAGGCCAGCCGGGTGGAGGTGCGACTGAGCTACCATCCGACATCGGTCCTGCTGGAGATCACCGACGACGGCAGGGGATTCGGCGCGGAACAGGCCCAGGGCTTCGGTCTGCGGGGCATGCGGAGCCGCGCCGAGCAGGTCAACGGGGTGGTGCGGGTGAACAGCGGCCCGGAACAGGGCACCTGCGTCACCGTGGAGGTGCAATGGGCGGGCTGACCGGCCGCCCGCGCGGTCGCGGCGGCCACGGACAAGGGGGGCATGGAGCTGTGAGCATCCGAGTGCTGATCGCCGACGACCATCCGGTAGTTCGGGCGGGGCTGAGCGGGCTGCTGGCCGACGAGAGCGGCCTGGAGGTCGTCGGAGAAGCCGACAGCGGCCTGTCGGCCGTGCGCCTCAGCCACGAACTGGCCCCGGACGTCGTGCTCATGGACCTGCGGATGCCCGAACTCGACGGCGTGGTCGCCACCGCGCGGATCACCGCCGAGTGCCCGGCGGCGCGCGTGCTGATCCTGACCACGTACGACACCGACTCCAACATCGTGCGCGCCGTGGAGGCCGGGGCCGCCGGCTACCTACTCAAGGATGCCACGCCCGATGTGCTCGTGGCCGCCATCCGGGCAGCCGCGGACGGCGAGACGGTGCTGCCCCCGCCGATCGCGGCGAAACTCGTCAACCACGTGCGGACCCCTCCCCAGGAGATGCTCACCGGGCGTGAGCGGGAGGTGCTGCGCCTGGTGGCCCGCGGCCTGACCAACGCCGCGATCGGCCGGCGTCTGAACATCGGCGAGACCACGGTCAAGACCCACCTGGTCCGCATCTTCACCAAGCTGGACGTCGACGACCGCACGGCCGCGGTGACGGTGGCGGTACAGCGCAGGCTGCTCACGGACGTCTTCGACAGCCCCGGCTAGCCGGGACGTGGATCCATTCGCGGTCTGGTCTTGAAGTCGACCACACAAGCTGGATCTCCCATCACGATGATGAGAGGTACAGCCACAGTGGTTCACTCTTCTACGGCGGCCGAACCGCCCACCGTTCTGGAAACAGCGGCACGCTGCCGGGCAGCGTCTCAGGTCCTGGCCACCTCGGTCACCGAAGACCTGGCCGCCGTCCACGCGTGGCTGCGCGAACGGACGCTCGCCAACGAGTTCGTCACCACGCGGGTGCCGTTCGCGCAGCTGGACGGCTGGCACTTCACCGAGGACACGGGAGACCTGGCGCACCGCAGCGGCGGATTCTTCCGCATCAAGGGCCTGGCCGTCTCGGGGGCGGACGGATCGGTGCCCGAGTGGTCCCAGCCGGTCATCGACCAGCCGGAGGTCGGTGTTCTGGGCATACTCGCCAAGGAGATCGACGGTGTGCTGTGTGTGCTCGTCCAGGCGAAGATGGAACCAGGCAACATCAACACGCTGCAGCTGTCGCCCACCGTGCAGGCGACCCGCAGCAACTTCCGGCGCCTGCACGGCGGCGCCGCCACCCGCTACCTGGAGTACTTCACCGAGCCGGGCCGGGGCCGCGTCCTCGCCGACGTCCTCCACTCCGAGCAGGGCGGAAGCTTCTTCCGCAAGCGCAACCGCAACATCGTCGTGGAGACAGACGAGGACGTCGCCGTGCACGCCGACTACCGCTGGCTGACGATCGGGCAGGTCCACGCCTTGTTGCGCGAGGACAACATGGTCAACATGGACGCCCGCTCCGTGCTGTCCTGCCTGCCCGCGGCCCTGCCGGACGCCGCATCCCAGCAGGAGACCGTCGACATCCAGAACTGGCTCAACGACGCCAAGAGCCGTTGCTCGCTGACCTCCCGGCTGATTCCGCTGGACGCGGTGCGCCGGTGGAAACGCTCCGAGGACACCATCGAGCACGAGGCGAACCGACACTTCCGGATCATCGGGGTGTCCGTGCGCGCGAGCAACAGGGAAGTGGGCGCCTGGAGTCAGCCGCTCATCGCTCCGCGGGAGCCCGGCGTGGTCGCCTTCCTCATATGCCGGGCCCGCGGTACGACAGAGGTGCTGGTGCAGGCGCGGGTGGAGGCCGGCACCCCCGACGTGGTCGAGCTCGGGCCCACGGTCCAGTGCATCCCCGGCAACTACGGGCCGCCCCGGCCGCGCTACCTCGACCTGGTCCAGGAAGCGCAGCCGTCGCAGATCCTCTACGACACGCTGCTGTCCGAGGAGGGCGGCCGCTTCTACCATGCCGAGAACCGCTACCTCGCCGTCGAGGTCGACGAGGCGGTCCGCGCGGCCGGTACCGCGCCGGGCTTCCGCTGGGTGGCGCTGGACCGGCTGTACGCCCTGGTACAGCACAGCGGTTATCTCAACGTGGAGGCCCGCAGCCTGCTCGCCTGCCTACGGCACCTGGGGTGAGCAGGTCACCTGGTCGGACGCTGCAGCAGGGGCTCCCACCAGGTGCTGTTTTCCCGGTACCACCGCACTGTCTCGGCGAGCCCGGCGGCGAAGTCACGGCGCGGCTCATAGCCCAGTTCGCGCCGGGCCTTGCTCCAGTCGACCGAGTAACGCCGGTCGTGCCCCTTGCGGTCGGCGACGTACTCGATGCGCTCCGGGCCCGCCCCGCAGGCCTTCATCAGCAGATCGGTCAGCTCCCGGTTCGTCAGCTCTGTGCCGCCGCCGATGTTGTAGACCTCACCGGCCCGGCCGTGCCGCAGGGCCAGCAGGATGCCCCAGCAGTGGTCGTCGACGTGCAGCCAGTCGCGCGCGTTCATCCCGTCGCCGTAGAGCGGGACCGTCAGTCCACGCAGCAGATTGGTGACGAACAACGGGATAATCTTCTCGGGGTACTGGTACGGACCGTAGTTGTTTGAACAGCGGGTGATCCGGACGTCCAGGCCGTGCGTGCGGTGGTAGGCCTGGGCCAGCAGATCACCGGATGCCTTGGACGCGGCGTACGGCGAGTTGGGCCGCAGGGGGTGCTCCTCCGGCCACGACCCGGTGGCAATCGAGCCGTAGACCTCGTCGGTCGAGACGTACACCACCCGTGCACCGTGCCGCAGCGCGGCGTCCAGGACCGACTGCGTGCCCAGCACGTTGGTCAGCACGAAGTCCCGGGCTCCGTCGATGGAGCGGTCCACATGGGACTCCGCAGCAAAGTGCACCACCGTGTCATGGCCCGCGACGAGCCGGTCCAGCAGCGCGGCATCCCTGACGTCGGCCTGCTCGAAGCGCAACCCCGGGTGGTCACGGACCGGGGCGAGGTTCTCCGGATTGCCCGCGTAGGTCAGGCTGTCGACCGCCGTGACGGTGTGCCGCTCGCCGCCCTGCGCCGGATCGAGAAGCATCCGGACGAAATACGAACCGATGAACCCGGCCGCACCCGTGACCAGGGCCTTCACGCGCTGATCCGGGCCGTGCTGTGGTCACCCAGGACCAGCCGGTGGGATTGCGGGATCCGGGGCGCGCCGGTGACCCGTACGCTCCGGCCGATGAGCGATGCCTCCACGCAGGGCACGCCCTCGATCCAGGAGCCCTCCAGCACGATCGAGTGCTCGATGCCGCTGTCGATGACGGCGCAGTCGTCGCCGACCGAGGTGAACGGTCCGATCGTCGAGCCGTGGATGCGCGCGCCGTCGCCGATGACTACCGGGCCGATGATCCGCGAGTTGCGGATATCCGCGTTCTGGCCCACGCTGACCCGTCCGACCAGCTCGCTGGCGTCGTCCACCCGTCCGTCCGTGCGCGAGCGCAGCCGTTCCAGCACGATCCGGTTGACTTCCAGCAGGTCCTCCACCGTCCCGGTGTCCTTCCAGTAACCCTCCATGAGGGTGGAGCGCACCGTGAACTCTCGGTCGATCAGCCACTGGATCGCATCGGTGATCTCCAACTCGCCCCGCGCGGACGGGGTGATGTGGGCTATGGCCTCGTGGATCGCGGAGGTGAAGAAGTAGATCCCGACCACGGCGAGGTCGCTGCGGGGGGACTTGGGCTTCTCCTCCAGTCGTACGACCGTGCCGTCAGCGGCGACCTCGGCCACGCCGAACGCCGACGGATTGGCGACCTTGGCCAGCAGGATGCGTGCATCCGGCCGGGACGCGGAGAACTCCTCGACCACCGAGGTGATGCCGTCGATCAGGAAGTTGTCGCCGAGGAACATGACGAAGTCCTCGTCCTCCAGCCACTCCCGGGCGGTCAGCACAGCGTGCGCGAGCCCGAGTGGCTGTTCCTGCCGCAGATAGGTCACGGAGATCCCGAACTCCGAGCCGTCCTTGACGGTCGCCCGCACCTCGTCCTCGGTGTCGCCAGTCATCACGCCGACATCGGTGATGCCGGCCGCCGCGATGGATTCCAGCCCGTAGAACAGCACGGGTTTGTTGGCCACCGGTACCAGTTGCTTGGCCGACGTGTGCGTCAGGGGGCGTAACCGGGTACCGGTCCCCCCTGACAGGACGAGTGCCTTCACGGATGCTCCTCGACGAAGGAATCGGTGCCGTGGCCCCAGCCGGTGCCGATCGGTGACCGGGTGGGGCGCCGGCTCTGCCGGGCACGATGCTCTCCGCCGTGCTTCGAGGCCTTCTTGAGAAAACATGGTCTCCCCGGCGCGTCCCGGCCCCACTGGGCGCCCGGGCACGTCGTCGCGGTCGGTGGGCCCGCCCAGTGATGGAGCGTTCCTAGATCCGTTCCCCAGAGGCGGCCGCGACGATGCTGAACGGACCGGAATCCGGCGGGAGGCCTGCACATGCTCGGCAGCGTAGTCGTCGTCGGCGGTGGCACATCGGGATGGATGACCGCCGCGTATCTGCGGGCGGCTTTCGGAGAGAACCTGACCGACCACGCGGGCTGGCGCTGGATCTTCCCGACGAGCCCGCCGAAGCCGGCTGCCTCGAGCTGCCCGGCTTCGTGGTGCTCGCGCTCGACTGGGTCGGGATCACCTAAGGACTACAGGAGTTCGGCACGACCGGCGATTTCGGCTGCCCGCTGGTGCTTCCCTGGGCCGTGGGAGGGGTAGTGATTCTGGTGTTCTCGCAGAGCATCGATGTCGCGGTCGCGATCGGTGTCGGGGTCACGGTTCGTCTGGGTCCTGGGCAGTGGGCGGGCCGCGCTGCTGAGCGGCCTGGTGAGCGTGCTGGCCTTCGTTCCGCTCGGTTCACGTCGGCGCACACCCCGTGCTGGGCGTTCGGCTCCTTCATGGTCGTGCTGGGCTTCGGTATCGGCACCACGATGGTGCCGATCATGACCGCGGCCTTCCGAGGCATCCCGCCCACGGCCATCAGCGACGGGACGGACCAGACCGACGTGCTGCAGCGCATCGGAGGTTCGCTCAACACCGCGGTCCTCGCCGTCGTGCTGCAGCGTCGGCTGAACACCGCGACCACCCGTGCGGAACAGGCTGCGTCATTCGGCACGGCGTTCTGGTGGGTGGCCGGCCATCGCGTTGTGTGCGACGGCACCCCCGGTGGTCCTCCTGGTCACCGCGGAACGCGCCCAGCAGCGTGCGGAGCAGCCTCGCGAACCGGTGTCCGCCACACCGCAGCAGTGCCCCGCCCCCGACGACAGCGGGGCCGGACAGGACCACCCTGCCCGGCCCCACGGCCAGGCGGTGGTCGCGATCGGTCGTGCATCGAACTCCATTTGCGGCATGTCGACTTACCCAAGCGATCACGGGCGTGTCGCTCGCATGTGCAGGATGACTGATCGTCATCCGCCGCACCGGTGCAGTCCTCCGATGCCGGCCTTCTTCGCTCTCGACAGCACCTCAGACGCTCGCCACGAGGCACCGAACAGCTTTCCGGCGGGTGTACCGCTCTGCTGAGGCCGCCCGGACGTCGCCACTTCTGGCATGCCCCGGGACCGTTCCATCACCCGACCCACACCACTTTCGGCCGAGCCGGCCAGGGAGACGTGAACATGCTCTGGAACGACATTTACGTAGATGCGGCGGCGTGCCGACTGGGCCGACGTGAGGACGTCCGCCAGGCGGCGGCCGAGGGCCGCTACGACCCCGCCGAGTGCGAGGCCGACGAACTCGTGAGCGTCAGTGTCGTGGACGACGCGAGCCACGCCGACATGGCCGTGGACGCCGCCAGGCTCGCGGTGAGCCGCAGCCGGGCCGCCGACGAGGATTTCACCCTCGTTGCGCACGTCACCAGCGGCGGTTTCCAGGGGCTGGACCACTGGACTCCCGCTTCGTACATCCAGGCCCGCACCGTCGGTGGCCGAGCCCCGGCGATCCAGCTCCAGCAGGCGTCCAACGGTGGCCTCGGCGCGCTCGACCTCGTCGCGGCACACCTGGCCGCACGCCCCGCACCCGCCGCCGCGCTCATCACCACCAGTGACAAGTACCACCTGCCGATGTTCGACCGTTACCGCTCGGACAAGGGAGCGCCACGCGGCGACGGCGCGACCGCGCTGGTCCTGACCCGCCGTTCGGGCATCGCCCGACTACTGTCCACCGTGGTGATCGCCGACACCGCTTTCGAGGGCACGTGCCGGGGTACGAGGCCGTGGGAGGGCATCGCGGGTGAACAGGGATGGCCGGTCAGCCTGCGACAGCGTCTCAAGGAGTACCTGATCGGCGGCGGCGACGTGGCGGACGTGGCCAGGGCCCTCGGCGCCGGCAAGCAGGCCTCGATGCTGAAGGCGATGAGTGAGGCGGGCGTCGACATCAAGGACGTCGCCCGGTTCGTGTACCCCCACTCCGGGGCCACGTTTTTCGACTGGGACGCGCTCAAGGAGGGCGCCGGAGTCGACGTGGAACAGACTAACTGGGAACTGGGCCGCCGCCTCGGCCACCTGGGCGCGGGTGATCAGTTCGCCGGGCTAGCCGACCTGCTGGAGAGTAACGCCGTCAAACCCGGGGACAAGGTTGTGCTGTCCAGCGTCGGCCACGGGCTCAACTTCGGCGCCGCGGTTCTGGAGATGGTGTCCGAGCCGCAGTGGTCGTACGCGTGAGGCCGACAGACGGAGGCCCGCAGCCGAAGCCTGACACCACATCAGTGCGGCGGATGCGTGAGCGTGTTGAACACCGGTGGCAGGGAGCTCACCACGCTCACGGCCATGCCCCGCTCGACGCGTATCCGTGGTCGAGCAACGGCTGCACGTCGACGGGCAGGATGATGCGTTCCAGGAGCAGGGCGTGCTCTCCGCCCTGATGACCAGCGTCGGCCGGGCCGCCGGGCGGCACCAGGAGGCCGGCGTCGACCGGGCGACCGTGGTCGAGGAACTGCGCGCAGCGTGGGACCTGAAGGCGGACGATGCCTGCGCCGTCGCCGACACGGCCATCCGCAACTTCCGTCTCACCGATCCCTGCACACCGCCGAAGCACACCGGTCGTGTCGTGTTCTTCGAGGCTGAAGGAAACCCCGGGGACTGACGGCGCAGGCCTGGGACGCCTACGTTGCCGGGCTCATCGAAACCAATCGGCTCCCCGCCGATCACTACACCCTCCTGCGTGCGCCGGCTGTCGCGGAGATCGGCAGCGTACTGGCAGAGGCAACCGCTGCGGATTCCTGAACCCAACAGGGCTGACCGGCGTAACGGGACATCGACCAAGGAAATCAATGAGAGACATCCTTGACCAAGCCATGTTCGGACTGTTCTCGACCCATGCCCTCCATCTGGCCGACAGGCACGGTGTCTTCACACACCTGATCCAGGGCGGGCCAGCGACACCGGCAGCCGTCGCCACGGCGCGCAAACTCGACGAGGAGACAGTGGAACGGCTGCTGCTGTTCCTCTCCTCCCTGTCCGTCGTCGAGCGCGGCGCCGACGGAACCTATGGAGTCGCCGATGCACTGGCGCCCGCGTTCGACCTCAGGAGCCCTCGCTACATCGGCGGTTTCCTGCGTCATCTGGTCACCAACACGACCACCCAGTTGCGCAAGCTGGACGACTATCTGCAGAAGGGGAAGGAGGCCGTCGACGCAGAGGCGCCGTCTCCGTTCGAGACGATCTACCACGACGAGGAGTCGACCCGAACCTTCCTCGAAGCGATGTGGCAGTTGAGCTTCCATCCGTCGCTGGAGCTGACCCGGCTGGCGGAACTGACGGACGTCCGCCATCTGGTCGACGTCGGCGGTGCCAGTGGTGCGTTCGCGGTGGCCGCGCTCGACCGATACCCGGACCTGCGTGCCACGGTGTTCGACCTGCCCCAGGTGGGCTCACATCTCGAACGCACCCGCCAAGAGCACGGGTTGGGTGACCGGCTCACCTTCGCTCCCGGGGACTTCTTCGTGGACCCGCTGCCGCCGGCGGATTGCTTCTCCTTCGGGTATATCTTCTCCGATTGGAAGGACGAGACATGCCTCGATCTGCTGCGCAAGGCATACGAGGCATCCGCTGAGGGCGGACGCGTCCTGGTGATGGAGCGGCTCTTCGAGGACGACGGAGGACCGCTGGCCACCGCCGCCATGAACCTCGCCATGCACGTGGAGGTGGAGGGCCGCCATCGCACGTCGGCGGAGTATTCCGCTCTGCTGCGGGAGGCGGGCTTCATCGAGTGCGTCGTACGCCGCTCCAGCTGGGACAAGCACCTTGTGATGGGGCGGAAGATATGACCGAGGCCCCTCAGGTCACCCCGCCCGAGCGTCACCCAGGGCACACCGACGCCGTCCTGCTCCCTCACCACCACGAATTGGCACAGCTCCAGCGGCTGCGCGGCCGAGCTCATCTGCGGCCCGACGAGGCCGAGATGCTCGCCGCCGCGCACGACACCCTCTCACCGCTGCGCACCGACGAGGACGCAGAGGTTGTGCGACTGCTGACCCGCCCGCTCAGCACGGAGCTGGAGATACCGGAGTACTTCCGCTACACCTGCCTGCACGCCTACGGCTGGTTCCTCGACCACTTTCCCAACGATCCAGCCATTGGTGCGCTGTGCGCGCTGTACGTCACTCTGGGGGACCTGCTCGCCGTGGAGCGTGACGCCTCGGCGCAGGGCAAGGGGCCCGACTCCGCCGACGAGCGCATCGCCAGGCTGGAACAGGCCATCACCGCGGTGAGGGGAACGCTGGTCGATCCGGTCCTCGGCACGTCCGTCGGGCATGTCATCGACCGAGCGTCGACCGAAGCGGACCTGGCCCGCCGCTCGGCTCTGCTTGCCGAGTGCACCCGCTTCCCGCGCTCCGTTGAGCACGAGGAGCATGTCTTCCTGCGCGTGGTCCAGTCCTGCGAGTTGTTGTTCTTCCTTGTTCGGCACCTCGCCCTGGAGGTCGTCGTCGCGGCGGAGCGTTTTCCCGTGTGGGCCGCCGCGCGACTGACGCTGGGCGGGGAGTGCGCACTGCATCTCAACCGTGTGCTGCACATCCTGAGGACACTCACACCCGAAGCGTTCATGTCTTTCAGGGAAGCCACCGGCGCGGCCAGCGCCGTCCAGTCGCTGAATTACCACGCCATGGAGATCTCGGTCTACGGCTACGATCCACGCAAGGCGGACATTTTTGACTCGATCGGCCATCTCAGGGTGTTCACCCGGGACAGCATCAAGCGCTACCGCCCGCTGGCTGCAGTCCTTGCTGCCGCACCCGACGAACGGCTGGCGAGAGGCTGGCACGCCCTGGACCGGTCGTTGTCCAAGTGGCGGGGCGCCCACTACCGGTTCGCCCGGAACTACTTGGAAGACGGCAAACCTGCCTCCGGCGGCACCGAGGGGGCGAGCTACGTCAAGAAGTTCGTCAAGAAGGACGCCTGCATCGCGGGAACCGATCGGCACATCGGTCTGGCCCTGCTGCCCGGCTTCCTCTACCGCTGAGAGTCCCCTCTTGCGGCTGACGCCGTGCCGGTCGCGGTAGCGGAAGGCGGCGAGCGGGTTGATCGCGAAGACCTTGCGGCTGCCGGTGCGCAGGGCGGCCACGAGCAGGCCGCGGCTGGTTTCGATGGCCACGGCCAGGTGTCCCGCCCTCCGCAGGTACGCCACCGCGGCCCGGTGTCCCTGCCTTGCCGACAACCCTGTCTGCGCAGGTCATGCGGCATGTTCGTACTCGTGGAGAATGCCGCCGAGGCGATCGGATCGTCGTATGTCGAGGTTCGCGAGCTGCGTCGGATCGGCGATAGGCGCCGGCAAGGGGTTCAGCGGGCGGGCGTTCCAAAGTCCAATGATCATGTGAGTCTGCAGGTCGCGGCGGTCTAGCTAAGGGGGCCGGGCCAGGCCGTCACGAGCGCACCGAGGCTCCGGTTGAACGGGGTGACCTCCCAAGCCGCCTCGTACCGACGGAGCTTCGATGTGTCGTCAGTCTGCCACCGTCTGTCTGGTCAAGCCGCCCGCCCTGGAGGACATGGCGGGGTAGTCGCTGGCGGAGCGGTTTCGGCTGCTGCCGGATCCGCGTCGGCGCCGAAGGTTGCGTCACTCGTTCGTGGCGGCGCTGCGATCGGCCGCTCCAGTCCCGCGTCCAGACCGGGCGGGACTGGGAGTGGTCGGCAGACCGGCCGTCAAGTCGACTGCAGGTCAGGCGCACGGGCCCTCCTGCTCACGCCTCAGGCGTCGCGTGGCGAGGGAATAGCGCACAGTCGGAATAACCCCTCCCGCCAGTAATCCGCGAGATCACCCAGGATGCTCTCACCGAGTACTTCGGCACCCCGGCGGTGAAGTCGGTCAAACGCAAGCTCGATCCCGACTTGCCCACCGCCCACTGGTGGATCATCGCACCGGTTGCTCAGGCCATCGAAACGGCCGTGCACCTGTCGATGAGCGACACCCTCGCCTTCGCGGCGGTCACCCCGCGCTTCCACGGCAGTGGCTTCACCAGCCAGACCGCCATCAGGTGCTTCATCCAGCACGTCAACCGTCACCGGAGCGTCACCGGTCTCGCGGAGATCCCTTCCAGCAAGGTCACTCCGCACATGTTCCGCCGGACCATGGCCATGCTGACGCGCGACTATCCCGGATCGGAAATCGCTGTCGGCATGCAGCTCAAGCACGCAGCCACCCGAGCCCTGGCCAACCGCTGGACCCAGGGCTACATGGATCACGACCCCTCCTGGGCCCGTCTCCTCACCACCGCCATCGCCGAACGTCGGTTCCAACGGCTGAGGGACCTCTTCGACGCCGACAGCCGCGGCGAGGCCATCGGCGCCGGGCTCGGCGCTGACCAGATGCGTTCGGCCTTCGCTGCCGTCCGGGAAAAGGCCGAAGCCCTCCGAGCGAACGGAAAGGCCCAGCGAGGGGACGTTCGCGTCGAACACGGCCTGCTCAAGCGCACGCACCTGTCGATCCGGTTCGGAAAGCTCAACCACTGCACCATGGACGAGAACAACCCCGTCGGCGCGAAATGCCTGGAAGATGCCATCGTGCCCCCGGGACACCGAGGGCCACTCATCGACCGCTGCCAGCCCGCACGCTGCAGCAACAGCATCATCGCCCCCGAACACCTACCGATCTGGAAGGCCGAGCACGATTCGCTGAGCCGGCTCCGTGACCAGCCACGGCTGCCCCCGAACCGCCGAGCTGCCATCGACGAACAGATCCGTGACGTCGAACTCGCGCTCAGGAAGGCAGACGGCGCATGAGCGAGGCCCCTCAGCTCAAGGTCTCCCCGCGGGCCGAGAAGGCACTGCGGGAAGCTATGGAGCGACTTTTCACCGGCCGACCGGCCCATACCGACGGCAAGCTGACAAAGAACAACCTCTGGCGGGAGGCCGGCGTCAGCCGAGCCACCATGAACCGCGCCACCGACGTGCTCGCTGACTGGGACGACCACATCGGCCAGAGCCCGGCAAGTCTCCACGACCAACGGCAAACACAGGAGATCGCTGACCTTCGCCGCCAACTCAACAACCGGCAAGAGCGCCAGCAACTCCAGGACCAGGTCGACGCAGCCGCTACCGTCATCGCCGTCTTGCTCGCGGAGAACACAGCCCTACGCGAGCAGGCCACCAAACAATCGGCCGTCATCATCCCCCTCGACCGCACCCACTCCATTTCTGAGTGAAGACCTCTTGGTCCTACAGGTCGAACGCGCTTGTTTGTCAGCCATCAGCGACACCTCAACGCGCGAACTCGGGGGCCTTCTCCGTGGGCAACGTGCGCATTGTCCGAAGCGGTGACAGGAAGTTGGGAAGGACACTCAGCGTCATACCCGCTGCACCAACCCACAAAGTGCCTGCCGCTCCGAACACAGAGCCCGAGGCTCCACCCAAAAGCCCACCGAGAGGAATGCCACCCCAGGAAACAAACCGAGCTGTTGCGCTCATCCGACCCAGAAGCCGATCCGGCGTCAGGGCCTGCTGGAAGCTTGACTGAGCCACCACGCGGACGACTCCACCCAGTGACAGAGCCGCGAGTCCGATCGCAGCCACATACACGCTCCAACCCGCTCGGGCCAACGGCATGAGCGCGGTCAACGGACAGGTAACCAGCGACGCCAGCCAGATGACCGGACCTTG